>NZ_CP157428.1:1913609-2232544 GCF_041021895.1 Acinetobacter sp. XH1741 | reverse complement strand
AGAAATATTTTAAGTTTAGCAATAACTTCAAACACTTTTTTACTATTTGGTAAAGCTATCCCTCTAAAAATATAGAATTTACACAAATACTTTAATAGAAAAAAGATATTAAAAAAACAAGGGTAAAAGGAAATTCTTCCTTTTACCCTCTTTAATTACTTATCCAAGCTATATGCGATTACATAATCACCATGATCAGGAGACTGACGTGCACCACCAGCTGAAACAACTATATATTGTTTACCTGTTGTAGGTGAAACATAGCTGATCGGAGTGCCTTGGCTACCCACAGGCATACGTGACTTCCACAGTTCTTTACCTGTAGATGAATCAAAAGCACGCAAGTAGTAATCTTGAGTTGCAGCAAAGAAGACCAAACCGCCTTGTGTTGCCATTGGGCCACCAATGGTTGGCATACCAATCGGTGCTTTTAAGCCCATCTTGATACCCATAGGTCCTGTATCTTCAACCGTACCCAATGGTACTTGCCATGCGACTTGACGTGTTTTTAAATCAATCGCAGTCATGGTACCAAATGGCGGTTTTTGACATGGAATACTTAAGGCAGACATAAAGCGGTTTTTATTCACTTTATATGGCGTACCTTTCATTGGTACAGCACCCATACCTGTATTTACCTTTTCTCCACCATTCGCCTGAATTTTAATATCTTCAGGAGTTTGTTCCATGAGTTGCACCCATAACCCAAGACGCATATCGTTTACGAACATGTAGCGATGAGTTGGATCAAAAGCAATACTACCCCAGTTCATGCCACCCAAAGAGCCTGGGAAGCTTAATGAAACATCAGTACCCGGTGCAGTAAATAAACCTTCATAACGCATTGACTTAAAGTTAATACGGCACATGAGTTGATCAAACGGTGTTGCACCCCACATATCTGACTCGGTTAAAGTCTGATTACCGATCTGAGGCATTTCAATAGAACGAGGTTGAGTTAAACTATATTGCTCACCCGGAATATTTGCCGCTTTCACTGGTTGTTCAATCACTTTAGTAAGTGGCTTACCCGTTACGCGGTCAAGAACAAAGAATTGTCCAGATTTGGTTCCAATCACAACAGCTGGTTTAGTCGTACCATCTTTTAATGGAAAGTCGACTAGACTTGGTTGCATTGGCAAGTCAAAGTCCCATAAGTCATTATGAACAGTTTGATACACCCACTTCTCTTTACCTGTTGTTGCATCGAGTGCTAAAACAGAAGTGTTGTACTTATGATCTAAAGGATTACGGTTACCGCCCCAAATGTCCACAGATGAGCTACCCATAGGTAAGAACACTGTATTCATTTGTGGATCATATGACATTGCAGCCCACGAGTTTGCTGAACTGCGCTTATATGTTTCACCCGGTTTAAGAACATGATTAGGGTCTGGGTTACGTGGGTCAAATGCCCAGCGCAGTTTACCTGTAATCACGTCATAACCACGAATTACGCCACCCGGCATATCTGCTGCTACGTTGTCTGCAATACGACTACCCACCACAATGGTTGTACCCGCAATCGTTGGTGCAGAAGTGACTTCGAAACGTGGAGCTTTTGTCCCATCACCTAAGCCTTCGAGCAGGTTAACTGTTCCATTCACACCAAAGTCGGCACAGCGTTCACCAGTATCAGCATTGACTGCAATTAAACGAGCATCTGGAGTATTGGTATATACACGGCGTGGGCATGCTGTGTTGCTTGCAACAGTAGTTACCGGCGTTGCACCAGCCAATGTTGGTTGTGCAAGTGCCTTAGTTGAATCAAAGTATGCAACACCACGGCAACGTTCCCAAGCATCAGCTTTAGAGTTCACTTCAGCTTTCCAGAGCTGTTTACCAGAATCGGCATCTATCGCAAAAATATTGTTATGTGGCGTACATAAGAAAACTTTATTTCCAACTTGTAATGGTGTCATTTGGTCTTCGGCACCATTACCACTGCCTGTTGTAAAATCACCCGTTCTAAAACGCCAAGCTTCTTTTAGCTTATGAACGTTATCTCGGTTAATTTGATCGAGAGCAACAAAGCGACTACCACCCGCATCATTTCCATAATTTTCCCAATTCACCTGTTTTTTTGCAGGGTCAACTGGTACTAAAGGTAGCTTTTCACCTGAACTTGCTACCGTCGGATGCGGTTGGAACATTTGGTAAAGCGCAATCAACATACCAACAACGACGAGACCACCAACAGCATACGCTGGAGTTGCTGAACCGTTTTGAAATTGGTAACGTCGAATTGAAGGTAAGGTAAATAGCAACGCAGCAAAAAGACCGGCAGGAAACATTAATCGCGAGAATAATGGCCAAAAATCCCATCCTGCATCAACAAGTGACCAAATTACCGTACCAACAAAGACAGCTGCAAAAATCCAGACACCAAGCACTTTTTTACGAAAAATGCTAATTGCGGAAATGGTAATTAGCAGTCCCGATATAAGGAAATACCAAGACCCACCTAAAGACACCAGCTTTCCACCGCCTACGATGTAAAATACACCGGTAGCGAGTAAAACCAGACCTAATAAAAAACACCATATTTTGAATAAGATATGAAACTTAGAATCTGACTCAGACATAGATCCTACTCCACATATACTGAACGCAAACAGTTCAGACATTGGGCCAGTTAAACCATGTCTAACCAGCCATCATTATTGTTAAAAATTGACTTTCACACTCAGGCCTGCCACCCAAGCATCATCTACTTCCTTCACACCAGCAGGTTGATGGATATATTGAATATTTGGACGCAACATGACGGCTGGAGACCATTGGTAGGTATAGTTCAACTCGACATTTAGCTCGTCGTCTTGAATTGGAATATAGTTAGATGCAATCGGGTCATAGCTATAATATCCACGACTTTCGTTAGTTGCGATTTGCTTATCTTTAGCACGATCATTAACCACGTAGTTGGCAATACCAAAACCAATCGAGTCATTTGGACGGCTGTCAAATGGCCCCTTATACCAAAATGCCAGTTGTTGCGTACTTTGAACAAAAGTCGTCGCTTTATCGTTTACTACACCGTTAAAACTTACATATAAACCACGTTTCGGATCTTGGCTGGCATGGCTAAGTTGTTGCTGTGCATTAATCCAGAAACTTTGTTTTCCGTCATGAACTTTACCGGCAGTTTTAATATCATTTGCTTCTGCAGTTGAGTACAGCGCACCGACTTTATATTCACCAGGTAAGCCGTTAAAAGCAGCAAGTTTTGGTTTCCATGCAAGTTCAACCGGTATAGTTGCACCCTTCACGTTGTTCATATCCAGATTAAAACCATCACTATTTGATTCAGTTTTAATATTGTCTGGATTGACCTCATACACACCTATTCCGAAAGTCCACTCAGGTGCAAATTGATATTTAACGTTTGTCGCCCAAACACCAACGGGTGAGTTATACCAAATTGAACCAATTGATTTTCCTAACTGTCCACCGCAAAGTAATAAGTTCTGAAATTCACATTGAGAACTATTAAAGTCTTCTGACATACCCATACGGCCAAATTTGACCTGTACTGTATTATCAGCAAAGCCTTTTTTTATCCACGCTTGAGATAGGCGCCAGATTTTACCGCGCCCATAAATCTCTTGAGCATTACCTAATTGGCTTGAACGTGG
The DNA here is from genome assembly GCF_041021895.1 of Acinetobacter sp. XH1741. NCBI lineage: Bacteria > Pseudomonadati > Pseudomonadota > Gammaproteobacteria > Moraxellales > Moraxellaceae > Acinetobacter > Acinetobacter chenhuanii. The sequence goes on along the minus strand of NZ_CP157428.1, from coordinate 2,228,909 downwards.
GTCTTTAATACGGTCTAAAGTGAGCGCATTACCGTCACGTTTAGTCACGACTAAGCTGGCTGTCGTATCTTTCCATCCAGCAATTTTTTCTAAATCAAAGTTTGCACCCAAAGAAAGCTGTGCTGCATTTTCAAAGGTATTACTGTCGTTGTAACCACCATCTAAATTGGTAGCTGCCTGACTCATGATAGAAGCTGTAAATTTATAGCCCTGTTGCTCTAGCTGCTGACGCTCACCATTCCAATCACCTAGCAACCATTGGCGATCTTGTGACCATGGTTCATTAGCAAGCGTAAATTGGCTGCCCAACACAGCGATCATTAACACACTCAGTTTCATTACGTTTGGCATTTCAAGTCCTTTTTATCTTTTCTAAAATGCGCCTCTGCTTGAGGCGCTTTATTAGTTGTTATTTAACTTGCGTAAAGCCAAGCTCAGAAGTTGCACCAAGGTGATCAGTTACATTTGCTGTAATCGAGGCAACTTTAACCGTCGGCTTCCAAGTGGCTTTTGCGTTGCCTTGTGCATCTGTGGCAACTGTTATTGTTCCTAAATATTGTTCTGCTTCTTTTGATGCTGCATTTTGATTTCCAAAAAACTCAACTTGGTACCGTTGGTTTGGCAAACCATTAACTTCTATATTAACTGAACCTTTATTTGCTGTTAACTTAGGTGCTTTAATATCCTGATTAGGTTGAGGATTACAACCTTGTTCATTTGGTTGAGTACATGTTTTTTGTAGCTTAGACGGTTCAATCACTACACCGCCACCGCGAGAGCCAACAAAGCCTTCATGCTCAAGTGCCGGAACACCAAAGACAATGGCCCCTAAACGTTGATTCGGAACACATGAACCACCTGCCTCACAGCGTTTAATATCTTTACCATTGTCCCAAATCAGGTTTTTAGTCAATGTCGTTTTTGCATTGGCATCTTTTTCTGAACGAATAGCAACACCTATACGGTTACCATGAACTCTATTGCTATCGAGAATATTGCCATCGCCAGTTATGTTAAGGCCAATCGAGTTACTGGTCATTTCGTTGTAGGCAATATAATTACGCTTACCCCAGTTAATCTGTAAGCCATCCGAGTAATTTTCAAACTTGTTACCCACTACGGCATTGTCATTGCCCCACAAAATTTCAATACCTTGTGAGGGTTCTGGGTTTGCCTTAGTTGAGATGAAATGGTTATTTGCAATTAAGTTAAATGCAGCACCACGTGTCAGTTCTAAACCATCACCATTGTCTAAGAGGATATTGTCCAACACTTTATTGTTATTGGTGGTTGTCGCAGTTGGGTTACCTTGACCATCGTCACCCGTGATCATGACACCCGCACCACCGTAATTATTACTAATACGATTATGCTGAATTAAGTTATTGCTTGAACGGTTAACCAATACACCAATACAGAAACGATGAATATCTAGCCCTTTTAAAGTGACATTATTTACATCACGCAGCACTAGGCCCGGCAAGGTCATGGTACGAACATTGGTCCCGTACTGTCCAGGATTTGCACCAGGACACGCTTTTTCACCTTCACCTTTAATATAATTTGAACCATCGAGCGTAATATATTCACCGGTTTTATCCCACTGGGTTCCAATGATTTTTACAGGTGCTTTAATTTCAGGAAGTGTACTATTTAATTTAATCGTATAAGGTGCTTTGCCTACCGCTTGAATTAAGATGTCACTTGCTTCGCTCGGATTAGCGTTAGCTTGCTCAATTGCCCAGCGTAACGAACCTTTATTACTATCATCTTGATAACGGTCAACAACATAAGTTTGCGCCGCGGCTACGCCTGAAACCATCAAACCTAATGCAAGAGTAGTTAAACGTAATGTATTCATCTCATCATATCCTTATGATTTATGGGTTTGTTGGTTGAACGGTTTTTAAAATCTGTTTGAGCTTAGTCACATCAATTTGACCTGGTGCAGAAGCCTCACCAATCATGCCAAAGCTATAACTTCCACCCATATTGGCAGTCGCAACACGAGAAATCGTACCTAGCTGCCCCATCGACATCGTCAATAATGGCTTAGTGGTTTGCTGACTTACTTTTAAAGTTGCGTTCATTAAAGTGAAAACATCTTGTTTAGATTTCGGCATTACAGCAATTTTGAGAATATCTGCGCCCATTTGATCTTGTTTTAACAAGCGCTTTTCAATTTCGTCTTGGCTTGGTGTTTTTTGGAAGTCATGATTAGACATAACCACTAACACTTTCTTTTGATGTGCTTTTTGAACAATCTCTGAAACAACTTTTTGATCACGGAACATTTCAACATCTAACCAATCCATGAACGGACTTTTTAAATAAGCCTGATAGGTCTTACCATAATCAGCATCACTAATTTCAAGCTGCCCACCTTCGTTTTTAGTACGAATTGTGGCAATCATTGGTTTATTACCTAAAATCTTTTTTAATTCATGCCCCAATGCAATAACTTGTTTGGTATCACTCGCAAAACTCAGTAAATCGATACGAAATTCAGCCAAATCAGCATCTGCTGTATTTGCAATCACTTGAGCTTGTGCCAAAGCTTGTTCTTTGGTTTTCGCTGTAATTGGAACAATTGTTTTAACGGCTGTAGTCGCAGGTTGTGTTTGAGTAGCTAAAGCAACAGGTTCAGCATTCACCTGTGCAGTAAAAAATGGGAGTGTAAGCAAACTTAAGCTTAATAATGTTTTCATTTTCATCTCTTTCATACCATCCTTTAAAAAGGCTACACGCATCCATGGACAATCATGTGTAGCCTTAGGTGTTTCTTAAATATCAAAAAATACTGTTTCGTCATCGCCTTGAATACGAATATCAAAGCGATAAACAACTTCACCATTTTCTTCAGAACGTTTTGCAATAAGGGTTTGGCGACGTGGTGCCCATTCAATGCTATTTAGAATTGGATCGTTAGCATTTGCCTCAGCTTCATCGTCAAAATACACACGTGTATGAAGGCCTAAGTTAATACCACGTGCAAAAATGACTAATGCAATATGCGGTGCCTGAGTTGAACCTTTACGGCCTGCTGTTGCACCCGGTTTAATGGTATTGAAGCTCCAAACACCTGTTTCAAAGTCTGCCCCTGTGCGACCCCAACCTTGAAATGCTGGGTCAGCTTTTTGCTCACGTGTATCTGCCTGACTTGGGTAAATACCATTTGCATCGGCTTGCCAAATCTCAATGAGTACATCACGCAACGGCAAACCTAATCCGTCAAATACTTGACCTTCAAGACGAATGCGCTCACCTTTAGTCTGGTCTTGTACCAACTGGTTATTAAAGTTATTTTCAAATACTTCAATATTAGCCTGCTGTGGCAATAAACCAATGTGAACGTAAGGACCACCTGTTTGAGATGGAGTTTCTTTTAATTCCTGAAAATTCCAGTTGTTCATGCTCGTGCTCCCGATTAAGTCAATTCATTTTCGAAGTAAGTCGCTCGACGGCCACGTAAAGTGATGTCGAAACGGTAACAACGGCTATCGGCTTCGATAAAGTTGTTTTTATCTTCTAGTGCAATCAATGCACGACGTTGATCTTCAGAAGGAATTGTTTTTAAGATCGGGCAAGTGTCAATGAGCGTATCGCCTTCAAAATAAAACTGTGAAATTAGACGTTGAGCCCAACCATCAGCAATTAAAGAGAAATGGATATGAGCTGGACGCCATTCATTAATACGGTTACGCCATGGGTACGGGCCCGGTTTAATGGTACGGAAAATATAAAAACCGTTTTCGTCAGTTAAGGTACGCCCACAACCACCAAAGTTAGGGTCCATTGCACCAATAAACTTATCGTTTGGATGGCGGTAGCGACCAGAAGCATTGGCTTGCCATACTTCTAAAAGTGCATTTTTTACAGGACGTCCAAATTGATCACGAACATAACCATGAACAATGACACGCTCACCTATTGGCAAGCCATCTTTGGCATAGTTCAAAATCAAGTCATTATCTTTTGGACCAAATAGATTTGAAGAAAAATGCGGCGCAGTAACTTCAGTTAAGGTCTCGTTAATAGAGATCAATGCATTTTTTGGCGAACGTAATACACTTGTTTTATAACCCGGCGTATACGCTGCTGGATGATCATCTGTATTACGTTGGGCGTAAGCACCCCAGCTATGTTGTGACATCTTTATCTCCTTAATCCTGTTCTTTCGCTGCAATTGGGTTAACTTCTATTCCCAACTCTTTAAAGACTTCTTCAGCCATATGCATTGCAGCGTTTGCAGCAGGTAAACCTGCATAGAGTGAACTGTGTAAGATCAACTCTTTTAAATCTTCTTTGGTTACGCCATTGTTGAAACAGGCACGTAAATGCATGCGTAGTTCATCTTCACGGCCAAGCGCCAATAAAATTGCGATAGTGACTAAACTACGTGTATGGCGTGGTAGACCTGGACGAGACCACACCTCACCCCATGCATAACGACTAATAAAATTTTGGAAATCTTCGTTAAAGTCATTTAGGTTTTGCAAAGACCGACCAACATGCTTTTCACCTAAAACTTCAGTCCGCACTTCAATGCCTTGTTTGTAGCGTTGTTCATCATTCATTGTGATAGACCTCTATTAAGTTGCATCGGTATGCGCAACAAGTGATTTAACAAATACAGCAACAGCCGCGGCAGTCGCTGGAATTAGTAATAAACTCAGAATAGCTGTAAAAGACCAATCATTGCCGAGTAGTACAGCCCCAATCCAAGCACCAAACACTGCACCAAAACGTCCAATACCTGTCATCCAAGACACACCCGTTGCACGGCACTGTGTTGGATAGAAACGAGCACTTAATGCTGGCATTGAAGACTGTGCACCGTTAATGGCGATACCTGCACAAAGCACCAATACTGCAAGTAATGTTGAGTTTCCTAAGCTTTGCCCAACAGCAATCGCAAATAGACCTGCTGCAAAGTAGAAAATAGCAATGACTCGGTTCGGGTTGAATTTGTCCATCGCCCAACCAATAAACAATGCACTTACCACACCACCAAACTGGAACAATCCACCAATAAATGCAGCACGCTCCATTGAGGCACCTGTTTCACGCATAAGCGTTGGCAACCAGCTTGTAAGCAAATAAACAACCACTAAGCCCATAAAGTAGGTCAACCAAAGTAAAACCGTTCCTTTGGCATATGGTCTAGAAAACATAATTCCGAAGACATTTTTCTTTTGGGCTGTTTCGGTTTTCTCTTCAGGCACGTGAAATGCAGTCGCATTTTCGATCTGAGCAGGTGCGATATGATTTAAAATTTTGCGTACTTTCTCTGGGTTCTTCCCCTTTACAATTAAAAAGCGGTAAGACTCAGGCAAAACAAAAATCACTAAAATCATTAAAATTAAAGGTGACCAGCCACCCAGTAAAAATAGGCTGTGCCAACCGTAGGTCGGGATGAGCCAGCTACTAATAAAACCGCCTGTTGCCATACCTAAGTTGTAACCACAAAACATACATGTCACGAGTAATGAACGAATACGTGTTGGACAGTACTCAGAAAATAATGTGGTAGCATTCGGCATCGCTGCACCAAGTCCAATACCGGTCAAAAACCGTAAAACGACCAGACTATCTAAGTTAGTTGCATAAGCAGAGGCTAAGGTAAAACCACCAAACACAAGCATTGCCACAGCCAAAACAACTTTTCGCCCAAAGCGATCAGCCGTTGGGCCAGAAACCAAAGCTCCAATAATCATTCCACCAAGTGCTGCGCTCATCACTGGCCCTAACTGAGAACGATTAATTCCCCAATCTTGAGCCAATGCCGGAGCAATAAAACCCATTGCAGCAGTATCGATACCATCAGTAAAAATAATTAAGAAACAGATGATTGCGATCATCCATTGGTACTTACTAAGCGGAGCATCATTAATCAGCGCTTGTGCATCGATACTTTTATTTGGTGCAGCGTAATCCTGAGACGCCATGTTTGCCTCCTTAAGGCCAATTCCTTTTAAACTACTAAGCTATTAGATTTACTGAATAAACCTAGTCAATTCCTGAGTAAATCTTTGCGGTTGCTCGATATTAGAAAGATGAGATGCTTCCAATTTAGCAATTTGACTGTTCTTAATAGCATTCTGCATAAACTCAGCATCTGCTACTGTTGTCACTGGATCTGCCGTTCCTGCAATCAGCAGTACCGGAATTTGGATTTGTGCAATTTCATCTCTTAAATCGGCATGTGCTAAAGCACGACAGGCATTGGCATAACCTTGTGCAGGTGTATTTGCCAGACTTTGAATAGTTGTTTGTGCAACTACATTATGTTGATAGTCGAATTTTTCACTGAACCAACGGGTATGCGTGGTTTTAACCAATTCAGCTAAACCATTCTGTTCTACAGACTCCGCACGGCTTAGCCAAGCTTCAGTTTGTCCAATTTTGGCTGCCGAGTTTGCAACCGTAATGCTATTAAAGCGATCTGGATGATGAATACCTAACCAAAGCCCTGTAATTCCGCCCATTGAAATTCCACAAAAATGAGCTTTTTCAATGTGTAAGGCATCTAAAATATCAACTACATCTTCAGCTAAGTTTTGCAATGTAGTATCGCTGATTACCTCACTTTCACCATGACCACGTGTGTCATATGTAATGACATTAAAATGACTTTTTAATTCATTTACCTGTGGCTGCCACATACCATGATCTGTTCCTAATGAATTAGAAAAAACAAGCACAGGAGCGTCTTTTAAATCTTCGGTATAAACAGTGAGCTGTTTTCCTTGGCGATTGCTAATAGTCTGTTTCACTTTGACTCTCCTTGTGCTTCTTGCAAAACTGCATCAATCTGTTGCTGAATATTGCCTAAATAGTTTTCTGGTTTAAAAATATTTTGTATTTCTGCTTGGCTAAACTGCGCTTTTACTTCGTCTAGTTGACTAACGACTTCACATAAATGTTGGTTTTGTGCTACTGCTGTTTTACATGCAGCTTCAACAATATGATGTGCATTTAAACGACCAATTTTTGGAGCAAGTGCCATCATGACAGCCTCAGCCATAATCAACCCGTTCGTGCATTCAAGATTCTGTTGCATATGCTCAGCATTAACTTCAAAACCTTGTAAAACTTCACTAGTACGACTTAATGCTCCAGCACAATGCTGAAAAATTTCAGGAACGGCTAACCATTCTGCATGCCATGCACCTAAGCTACGTTCATGTTCCTGTACCATGCTTTGATAGATGCTAGACATCAGTGCAGGCACACGATTTGCTGCTGCAAGTACTGAAGCAGCTGCCACTGGATTACGCTTATGTGGCATGGTTGATGAACCACCGCGACCCTTCGCAGTTGGTTCAAACAATTCTGCAATTTCTGTTTGCATCATGAGTGACCAATCACGTGCCATCTTGCCCGTATTCCCAACAATCATGCCAAGCACACTTGCGATTTCCACAATACGGTCACGCTCACCATGCCATGTGCTTGTTGGTACAGTCAGATTAAGCTGTTTAGCAAATGCACTGACTACAACAGAACCCTGATCTTGCAAAGAAGCTAATGAGCCCACTGCACCACCTAATTGAGCCGTAAGTACACGAGGCTTCATCTCTTCAATACGATCTAAATCACGTTTAAATGCAGATGCCCAACGAGCAAGCTTATGTCCTAAAGTAATTGGCAAAGCTTGCTGTAACCATGTACGCCCAATCATGACTTGATGACGATATTGCTTGGCTTGCTGTAATGCAGTGGTGTAGCAATCTTGCAGTTGTGCTTCCACAATGCTCAACGCATCACGGCATTGCAAAATACATGCTGTATCTAAAATATCCTGACTTGTTGCGCCCCAATGCACATAGCGTGAAGCATCTTCATCGACATCTTTCACAATTGCCGTAAGTTGCTTTACAAACGGAATTGCAATATTTCCAGCTAATCCAGTTGCTATAGCCAAAGCTGGAAAATCAAACTTTTCCAGTGCCTGTTCAGCTACTTGGGCAATGGTATTAGCCGCATTTTGAGGAATCACGCCAACTTGTGCCTGAGCTTGCGCTAACGCAACTTCAACCTGAATCATGTATGTGATTAAAGATGAGTCACTAAAGATGTCAGTGACGTCTTTTTGATAAAACAAGCTGGCATATAACTGGCTCATAATTAGACTCTCTCAATAATCAGTGCGATGCCTTGGCCTACACCAATACACATCGAACATAAGGCATAACGGCCACCTGTTTGTTCAAGCTGGTTTAAGGCTGTGGTGACTAGGCGTGCACCTGATGCACCAAGTGGATGACCTAAAGCAATCGCACCACCATTTGGATTTACCTTGTTGCTATCGTCTTGCAACCCTAAATCACGAGTCACGGCCAAAGCCTGTGCAGCAAAAGCCTCGTTCAGCTCAATTACATCCATCTGATCTAAAGTCAGGTTGGCTTGTTTAAGTAATTTTTTAATCGCTGGTGCCGGAGCAAAACCCATAATGTGCGGTTCTACACCCACAGCTGTTGAAGCAATGATCTTGGCACGTGGTTTTAAGTTGTAGCTTTGCACGGCTTCATCAGAAGCAATCAGTAGAGCTGCTGCACCATCGTTAATACCTGAAGCATTCCCCGCAGTGACTGTTCCCTCTGCTTTTACAACTGGTTTCAGTTTGCTTAAACCTTCAAGGGTGGTTGATGCACGTGGATGTTCATCAGTATCGATCACAACAGCATCACCCTTACGCTGAGGGATTTCAACTGCCACGATTTCTTTAGAAAAAAAGCCTTTGGCTTGCGCGCTTGCGGTGCGTTGTTGGCTCGCCAAGGCAAACTGGTCCTGATCTGCACGATTGACGTTAAACTGTTCAGCGACGTTTTCGGCAGTCTGGGGCATGGTGTCTACACCATACAATTCTTTAAGTTTAGGGTTAATGAGGCGCCAGCCCATAGTGGTGTCTTCAATCTTCTGACTACGACCAAAAGCACTGTCTGATTTACCCATCACATAAGGTGCACGGCTCATGCTTTCCACACCACCAGCAATCACCAAGTTCGCTTCACCGGCTTTAATAGCACGTGCAGCTATAGCAATCGCATCGAGTGAAGAACCGCACAAACGGTTAATGGTGGTTGCCGGCACCTGATACGGTAAACCTGCAAGCAGTGCTGACATACGACCGACATTGCGGTTGTCTTCACCGGCTTGGTTGGCACAGCCATAGATCACATCATCGACCTGTTCCCAATCTACATTCGGGTTACGCTGCATAAGTGCTTTAATCGGCACAGCACCAAGATCATCGGCACGGACAGGAGCAAGGCCACCGGCATAACGGCCGAATGGGGTACGGATGGCATCGATGATATAAGCGTTTTTTAATGTCATTTCCCTACTTCCTTACCCTTGAGTCGCATCAATCAAAGTTGCACCCGTTAAAGCCTGTAACTCATCAAAGCTAAGACCTTCAACTTTCTCAATAACCTTTAAACCTTCTTTGGTCACGTCAATCACACAAAGATCGGTGTAAATACGATCCACACAATGTTTACCTGTAACCGGATAAGTGAGCTCAGCCACAATCTTCGGTTCACCTTGTTTGGTCACATGATCGGTAGTGATAAATACTTTCTTGGCACCTACAGCCAAATCCATCGCACCACCAACAGCAGGAATCGCATCCGGTGCACCTGTGTGCCAGTTCGCCAAGTCGCCATTTGCTGCAACCTGAAATGCGCCAAGCACGGCAATGTCGAGGTGACCACCACGCATCATCGCAAATGAATCACCATGGTGGAAAAAGCTGCCGCCTTTGAGCATGGTCACAAACTCTTTACCTGCATTAATCAGTTCAGGGTCTTCTTCACCTGCCGCTGGCGGTGGGCCGAAAGCCAACAGGCCATTTTCAGAATGAAGAAAAATATCTTTGTCATTCGGTAAATAGCTTGCAATCTTGGTTGGTAGGCCAATACCTAAATTTACATAGGCACCATCTGGAATATCTTGTGCCACACGTTTTGCAATCTGGTCACGGCTGAGTTTCTGGTAGCTCATGTTATTTCTCCTTATTGCTTACTGTGCTGGCGCTACTTGTACAACGTGCTGTACAAAGATACCTGGGGTGATGATGTGCTCTGGGTCTAATCCACCGAGTTCAACTACTTCTGAAACCTGAGCAATCGTGACATCCGCAGCCATCGCCATAATCGGACCAAAGTTACGTGCAGATTTACGATAAACCAGATTGCCCCAGCGGTCGCCCTTGTAGGCTTTAATCAAGGCAAAGTCAGCCTTGATTGGATATTCAAGTACGTAGTCTTTACCATCAATCTGGCGAGTTTCTTTGCCTTCAGCTAGAAGTGTTCCAAAGCCTGTTGGGGTAAATACAGCACCTAATCCCATACCTGCTGCCTGAATACGACAAGCAAGATTACCTTGAGGCACGACTTCAAGCTCGACCTTTCCGGCACGGTACAATTCATCAAATACGTAAGAGTCAGACTGACGGGGGAAAGAGCAGATCACTTTTTTAACTGAACCGGCTTTAAGTAGTTTAGCCAGACCATAATCGCCATTACCTGCATTGTTGCTGACAATAGTTAAATCTTTAACACCGAGTTCAATCAGTCCATCAATGAGTTCAGCGGGTTGTCCTGCGGTACCAAAACCACCAATCAGAATGGTTGCACCATCTTTAATCTGCGATAGAACCTCGCTTAGTGAGGACTTACTTTTGTCAATCATTAGACAACTCCATTGTGCTCATTGAAGAAGAGATAACCAAGAGAGTTAGGCACACTGAGGCGAGAAGAATGGATAAATATTTCACTCAATCCCGAGTGTTTCTCTTAGATTTCCCTTTTAATCATTTTTGATAATTTTCTTATTTTGATCTAGTAAGCAATATATAGTTTTGTTCGATTTAGGATTTTTTTGTTCGACTATCGAACATTATCTAATTAAATCACTTCATCAATTTTATAAGCTCAAGTTGTTAAAAAATACTAATTATTTTGAATAGATATGTAGTAATGAAATATTTTGCTTAGGCTATTTAGAAAAAATAAAACATTCCTACTCTGTATAGAAAATCTTAAGACTGTGATTGCAAAATTAAACGAGCCAGTTCTAAATCATCGGGATAAGTAATTTTTATATTATCAGAACGCCCCATAACCACCTGCACACCTTCTCCTATAGATTCAAGTGCACTCGCCTCATCAGTAATAGTTAAATTATTTTTTAGAGCAACTTCTATCGCCTTTTTAAGTATTCCTATTTTAGCAATTTGAGGGGTTTGAGCCTGCCATAAAAACTCTCGACTTACAGTTTTGTCAATTTGCTGTTCTTTATTGACTTGTTTTAGCGTATCTCGTACAGGAATTGCCAAAATAGCACTTTGGTTTGTTTCAATTGCACTTTTAACGAGAGCATCAAGGCATTCAAAAGTCACACAAGGTCTTGCAGCGTCATGTACTAACACCCAATCATTTTCATCCGCAATCTGTAAAAGATAATTTAAAGCGTTTAATACCGAATGCACACGTTCAGCACCACCATGACAAAAATGAGCTTTATGTTTATCTTGAAAAGATAAAGTCGAAGCAAAGGTATCTTGTGCACCAATTGCTAACACATAGCCACTTAGTGGAAGTTCACTTAAACGACTAATCGTATGTTCTAGAACAGTAGCATCTTGAATATATTGATATTGCTTTAATTCAGTTTTGGAAAACCGACTTCCCGAACCAGCAGCAGGCACAACTGCCCATAATTTAGTCTGGGATGTCTGGTGATGGTGGTGTCTCATTCGTTTCCAAATCTACTTTAGCGTTAGGGTCAATATAAATAGGCTTATAGTTAGTACTAATTGTACTCATTTGAACAAATGTTTCATGAGGCTTAACTAAACCAAGATCAAGACGAGCGTGTTCTTCTATCGCTTCTGTACCATTTTTCAGGTCAAAAACTTCAGCTGCCAAAATACGGTTTCGCTCTTTCAGCTCATCATTTACTTCGGCTTGTTGTTGAATCTGCTGCATAAGCGCTTGATGAGGCAAATAACCACCCTCACCTAACCAAAACTGATATTGCAATATAGCTACCAAAACAATAACCAGTAGCAATATGAGTTTGCTTGAAGTGGATCGAAATACTTCTAACATAGCATTAAGAGCTTTAATTAAAAACTTTTATTAAGTTTTTGTATTGTATGACAATTTACAAGCGGCATGCAAAATTCCTGCAAAATTCCTGCAAAACTATGAATGGTCATATTACTTTAAATTGACCATTGTGACATGTTTCATTTTGTCAAAATTAAACTCAATTGGAAAGGAAAATAATGTTTATAAACACAACTGCTTATAAATCAATCTATGCGTATAAAAGTTTATCTTAAGAATGAGTAAAAACTGCAAATATCATAGAGAAACCCGCAACTACCAACATACAATCTAACAGTAAATTAAACGTTTTCTCCGACATCTTTATTACAAATGTTTTACCAATATAGTTACCAATAATTAGAGAAAAACCAACCGCAATTCCTGCAATTAAAATATTCTGTTGTAAAACCCCTAGTGCCCCAAAAGTTAAGCTTTTCGTTACGTAAATACCAAATGAAGCAGCTGCCTCTGTAGCTAAAAGAGCTCCCTTAGTTAAACCGAAACCATTAAAAACCGGGAGTAATAATGGACCAGTAGAGAAAACAACCCCAGTAATATAACCAAGCACCCCACCTGCAACCACCATTTGCCATGAACTGAATTTAAAACTATGACGTTTAGCATAATGTCGAATCGGTATTAAGCAAAAGAAAAATAAACCTATACATAAGTTGGACAATGTTGGTGACATAATCCATAGCGTATTAGCTCCCAGTATCGTTGCTGGTATACCCAAACTTATAAATAAAAGCTCTGTACACGACAAATTTCACAGAACCCTTATCCTATCAGGATTCTGCCTTCTTAAAATTGCCAAAATTTCCTTAAACTCTTCTTTTTTCCCAAAACCAATTAAACGCTGAATCGCCATTTGAACATAGTCTAAACCATAGCGAAATAAACTCATTGAGAGTCGTCCATGCTTCTTTATTTTTATCGCTTTTTTTTGATCATGTTGCCATTCACCCGTTAAGTAACACCAACAGAAGCTTATAGCTAACACCGCAATCAATTTTTTCACTCGTCTAGGGTCTGTCAAGCGCGTATTTTCAAGATTAAACCCGCGTCCTTTGAGACAACTGAATAAGGTTTCAATTTCCCAGCGTAATGCATAATCCTGAATAGCATTGGCATTAAACTGAGGAGAAACGACGAGTAAAAGCTCTCCATTTTCTAACTGTAGTGCACTTATATATAGTTTCACCCGACCAACCAAAATCCGTCGTTTACGACATTCAATTTGACCAACTTTAAGATGGCGAAATAAATCACTAATTTTATGATTCTTTCCTAAATGATTGGTGACAATGAAGTTTTTTTAACACGAATGCAGAAGTTGATGTCTTGTTCAATTAACCATGTAAACCACTGCTCACCGATAAACTCTCTGTCTGCGAACACATTCACAATACGGTCTTTACCAAAAATGGCTATAAAGCGTTGAATCAAAGCAATGCGCTCTTTCGTATCTGAATTTCCACGTTTATTAAGCAATGTCCAAAGGATAGGTATCGCTATTCCACGATAAACGATTGCGAGCATCAGGATATTAATATTTCGTTTTCCCCATTTCCAATTGGTTCTATCTAAAGTCAGTTGCACTTGGTCGAATGAAAACATATTGAAAATCAACTGAGAAATTTGACGATAATCAAAATACTGACCTGCAAAGAAGCGCTGCATACGTCGATAAAATGATTGTGGTAAGCACTTGATGGGCAAGGCTTTAGATGCAGAAGAAAGATTACATGTTTGCTTTAAAATAATCACAAGCATGATGAGCGCAAAGCACTTTAAATGTGACTTGTTCCATTTTAGAGATTTGTTTAAGATAAGATATAACTCATTGAGATGTGTCATAGTATTCGTCGTTAGAAAACAATTATTATGACATTATTTCAATGAGTTATCTATTTTTGTCGTGTACAGAGAAATAAAAGAAAAGCTTTAATATTAAGTTCTTTACGCCACATCACTACACGTGAAATATTCCCCATAATTGCGGCAATCGCCATAATAGGTACTGCAAGCTTCGCCCCAAAAATATATGAAAGAATAGGCAACAAAATAATAGATGACCCAGTTCCCACTACTCCGCTAATCAGCCCGGATAGAACCCCTATAACCGCAAGTGCTACATAGATCATATGTAAAACCAAAATAATAATTATTAAGTGACTACAATAATCTAGGTTTTAAAATCGTACTATAGGCCTCTTCTGTTTTAGGACTTAAATTTTTTTATTCAAATAAAATTTATCATTCACACAATCAAATGAATGAGACTTATTAATTTCTATAAAATCTTTGTTTTTAAGTCATACAACATCACATATCTCTCGTATTTTTAACCAATAACCACTTAAAAAGTATATTTTTTTCATTTCTATTCTGATAAGAATTTTAAATGTATTTCGGATACATATTTTAAATAAGTGAGAAAAAAATGGATCTTTCTAATATTTTCATAGGTGATACAACGTGGACCTTTGTTTTAGAAATTTTAATCCGATGTACTGTGATGTTCATTATTATCATTAGTTTTTTAAGGCTATCTGGTAAGCGCGGTATTCGGCAACTCTCTCTATTCGAACTGGCTATTATTTTATGTTTAGGGTCTGCTGCTGGCGACCCGATGTTTACCAAAGATTTACCTATTGCTCATGCATTTGTAGCTTTCGTTGTCATTCTTTTTTTATATCGTCTTATTACTTGGGGTATGGTAAAACATAAAAAAATTGAAAATTTATTAGAAGGAAGAGCACTCTGCGTAGTTAAAGACGGCCTTCTCGTTTATAAAGACTTCCAGAAGCAAACATATTCTCATGATGAGTTTTTCTCGGAAATGCGTCAACAAAACATCGAGCATTTAGGACAAGTTAGAACAGCTTTGCTTGAATCTGATGGCTTTCTAAGCCTAATTTATTACGAAGATGAAGATGTGAAATGGGGTCTACCTTTATTTCCAGAAGCTTATCGCAAAGCAAAAACGCTTAAAATTAATACTTTTTATTCATGCATGAAATGTGGCGAAACTAAGATTCTAAATAAACTTGATCAAGAGTGTTCCCGTTGCCATCACCACAGTTGGGCTGAGTCTTTAAAAACTAGACGCTTAGGATAAATAAAAAGTGCTATTTCCAAAAAAAGAAATAGCACTTAGATTTTAAATATCAATGTATTATCAATATTTAAATAAGCAAAGACTTATTCAAAAGATTATTTTAAACCTTTGAACTCAGCTTTACCACGGTAAGCCGCTTTAGTCATTTCTTCGATACGAAGCAATTGGTTATATTTAGAAACACGGTCAGAACGACAAAGTGAACCAGTCTTGATTTGACCTGCTGCTGTACCAACTGCTAAATCAGCAATAGTTGAATCTTCTGTTTCACCAGAACGGTGAGAAATAACAGTCGTGTAACCATTTGCTTTAGCAAGGTAAATTGCATCTAAAGTTTCAGTCAATGTACCGATCTGGTTGTACTTGATTAAAATTGAGTTACCAACTTTTTCATCAATACCACGTTGTAAAATCTTAGGGTTAGTTACGAATAAGTCATCACCAACTAACTGGATTTTATCGCCAAGGATTGAAGTTAAGTAGCTCCAACCTTCCCAATCAGACTCATCAAGACCATCTTCGATTGAGATAATTGGATATTGATTTACAAGACCAGCTAAGTAGTCAGCAAACTGATGGCTTGTAAATGCACGATTACCTTCGCCTTCTAAAACGTATTGACCGTTTTTATAGAATTCTGAAGATGCGCAGTCTAATGCAAGCATCATGTCTGAACCAGCTTTATAACCAGTCAATTCAATCGCTTGTAAAATGATTTGGATTGCTTCTTCGTTAGAACGTAAGTTAGGTGCAAAACCACCTTCGTCACCCACAGCAGTATTCAAACCTTGTTTCTTTAAAACTGATTTTAAAGAATGGAATACTTCAGCACCCGCACGTAAAGCTTCAGCAAATGAAGTAAAACCTACAGGCTCGATCATGAACTCTTGAATATCAACAGTGTTATCAGCATGCTCGCCACCGTTTAAGATATTCATCATCGGTACAGGCATTGTCAAAATTGTTTGACCGCGAAGATCTGCGATGTATTGGAAAAGAGGAAGTTTCTTTTCTTCAGCAGCAGCACGTGCAGCAGCTAATGAAACAGCCAAAGTTGCATTCGCACCTAATTTCTCTTTATTTTCAGTGCCATCAAGCGCGATCATTGTGTTATCAATGTCTTTTTGCTCAAAAACTGATTTACCCAACAAAGCATCACGAATCAACGTATTAACGTTGTTAACTGCTGTACGAACACCTTTCCCTAAGTAACGTGATTTATCACCGTCACGTAGTTCTAAAGCTTCACGAGAACCAGTTGAAGCACCAGATGGTGCACATGCACGTCCAACAACCCCAGATTCTAAAATTACGTCTGCTTCGATGGTTGGGTTACCACGAGAGTCCAAAATTTCACGTGCACGAATGTCAACGATTTGGCTCATGAACAATTCCTCTTTGAATGAATATGAGCTGCGGTTAAAGCAGCGTAAGGGTTATAAAACAACTCAATGGGTGTCTAACTTTTTGAATCCTTTAACTAAAGTATCCAATTCTTTTATTTGTGCCAAGAATGGCTCAAGCTGCGACATACGCAATGCACAAGGTCCATCACATTTTGCATGTTCTGGGTCTGGATGAGCTTCTAAAAATAATCCAGCCAAACCCGTTGCCATTCCAGCGCGTGCTAAAGTGGTAATTTGAGCACGACGGCCACCTGCCGAGTCAGCACGACCACCAGGAGTTTGTAATGCATGTGTCACGTCAAAGAAAACTGGCACATTCATTTCTTTCATGATGTCAAAGCCAAGCATATCTACAACTAAATTGTTGTAACCAAATGCCGAGCCACGCTCACAAAGAATAAGTTTGTCATTTCCAGCTTCTAAGCATTTATGCAAGATATGACGCATTTCATGAGGAGCCAAAAACTGTGCTTTTTTAATGTTGATGATAGCTTGTGTTTTCGCCATTGCTTCAACAAGATCAGTTTGACGACTTAAGAAAGCAGGAAGCTGAATAATATCAGCAACCTCAGCAACTGCTGCTGCCTGATATGGTTCGTGAACGTCGGTAATAATTGGCACATTAAAATGTTTTTTAATGTCACCTAACCATTCAATACCTTTTTCAAGTCCAGGACCACGAAATGAATGCAAACTAGAACGGTTTGCTTTATCAAAGCTCGCCTTAAACACATAAGGAATATCTAGACGTTTACAAATATCAATATAAGTTTCAGCAATTTCAAAAGCTAAATCTTTTGACTCAAGTACGTTCATTCCGCCAAATAATACAAATGGCAAATGATTTGCCATTTGTATATCGCCTAAACGTACAACTTCTTGTGGTTTTAATTGTGACATTTAAACTTTCCCAGTTTATTTAAAATCGCATTACTTACTTTTTTGATGCTGTGTTTTCGCAGCTTCAATAAAACTAGCAAATAATGGATGTCCATCACGTGGTGAACTTGTAAATTCCGGGTGGAATTGTACAGCAATAAACCAAGGATGTTCAGGAATTTCTACAGTTTCAACTAAATGTTGTGCTGAAGAGTAACCTGAAATTTTCATACCAGCTTTCTCAATCGCCTCAATGAAACGGTTATTCATTTCATAACGGTGACGATGACGCTCGGTAATTTCAGCTTTCCCGTAAACTTCACGTGTTTTTGTACCTTCAACCAATTCTGATTTTTGAGCACCTAAACGCATTGTTCCACCTAAGTCAGACTCAACACTACGTTGTTGCAATTCACCGCGCTCATCTAACCATTCAGTAATTAAACCGATCAATGGATATTTTGTAGAGCGATTAAATTCTGTAGAAGAAGCTTCTGGCATACCTGCAACATGGCGAGCATATTCGATCACTGCCAATTGCATACCTAAACAGATACCTAAGAAAGGAATACGATTTTCACGTGCGTATTGAATAGCTTTCATTTTGCCTTCAGTACCACGCTCACCAAAACCACCTGGAACCAAGATTGCATCAGCTGTACTTAAAATAGATACGTCTTGACTTTCAAGCTCTTCAGCATTGACGTAATCAATTTGTACTTTTACGCGATTTTGAATACCTGCATGCAACAATGCTTCATTTACAGACTTATAAGCGTCTGGTAATTCAACATATTTACCCACCATTGCTACACGTAAAGTGTACTCAGGGTTCAATAATGCTTCGACTACATTGTCCCAATCTTCTAGATTTGCTTCAGGAAGATCATTAAATCCAAAACGTTCACAGATTAAGTCATCAACGTTTTGTTCATAGAATGTACGTGGAATTTGATAAATGGTTTTCGCATCTTTACATACCACTACAGCACGTGCTTCTACGTTAGTGAACAATGCAATTTTACGTTTAGTATCAACATCTACATCATATTCAGTACGACAGATCAGGATATCTGGCTGAATACCGATTGAAAGTAACTCTTTTACAGAGTGCTGAGTTGGTTTAGTTTTTAACTCTGCTGCTGACTTAATATATGGCAACAAAGTTAAATGCATAAGCATGGTACGTTTATGACCAAGCTCAACCATTAATTGACGTACTGATTCCATGAACGGTAGAGATTCAATATCACCTACAGTACCACCAATCTCTACGATAGCAACATCGTAGCCTTCACCTGCGCGAAGAACACGTTCTTTAATATTGTCGGTAATATGAGGAATAACCTGAACTGTACCACCTAAGTAATCACCACGACGTTCTTTATTTAAAACGTCTTGATATACGCGACCACTCGTAAAGTTATTGAGTTTGGTCATTTTCGCGCGACGTAAGAAACGTTCGTAATAACCCAGATCTAGATCGGTTTCTGCACCATCTTCGGTAACAAAAACTTCACCATGCTGGAATGGGCTCATTGTCCCTGGATCGACATTAATATAAGGATCCATTTTAACCATTGTGACTTTTAAGCCACGAGCTTCCAAAAGTGCAGCAACAGAAGCAGCAGAAATACCTTTACCTAGCGATGAAACCACACCACCAGTGACAAAAATAAAATGGGTCATTAAGTTTCTCGTACAATCAAGCCGAAATCGGCCTACAATGTTTGGCAATTTTACTGTACTCTGCCCCTATAAAGCAAAGTCAAACCGCATCAATTCAAAGAACAATAAACAACTGGTTATTCTATCAGCATTTTTAACAAAAAATTAGCTCAATCTGACATGATTTTTTCATTGCTATTTACTGTTATAATGCCAACTCCTCAATTAAATGTTGTTTTGGGCAATGGCAAATAAAAAACTTTTAATCTGTGCTGCAATTGCAGCTGGACTATTGTTAACCGCATGCGTTAAAAAAGAGACACCGAAAGAAGAAGAGCAAGACAAGGTTGAAACTGCTGTTTCAGAACCTCAACCAGCGAAGCCTGCAAAATTTGAGTCTTTAGAAAGTGTAGATACTCACCAAGAAGCTCAAGAGCAAGCGAAACAACAAGTTGAAGTTCAGCGTGAAGAAACAGCCAATACTACAACTGAAATTCGCCGTGAAACTCGTCCTGCACACTCTAGTGAATCTTCACAGACACAAGTTGCTGAACAAACTACATCTGAGACACCTAAAGTAGAGCCTAAGCCAGAAAAAAAATCTGAGCCTAAAGCTGAACCAAAACCAGAAAAAAAGGCTGAACCTAAACCGGAAAAAGCTCAGTCAAAACCTGCTAAAGCAACTGAACCTGCAAATACAGAAGATGACGCTGTTGCTGCTGCTATTGCTGCTGCGACACCAGCACTTAAAAACTAAGCTTTCGTTTAGTAGTGCCCAAATTAATTTTTTAATTTGGGCATTTTTTTAAATATTCTTTGTTTAATTAAATTTAATTTTCTCATTTTTGTCTTTAAAGTTCTCCCGCCTATCATTTTAGGACAATCTCTTTTAAACCATTCAAAAATTATTGACTCTGCTCTTGTCTACTTATAATTTCTATCTACAAGTTCCTTTTTGGAACTCAAGTAAAAGAAAATTGGAGCAAGAAAATGAAAACAGCTTTAAACCGCGTAGCAGCCTCTTTTCCTGTCCGCCGTATGGACTACAATTTTAATGGTATTCCACGCTACTGGTGCAATGATGAGCCTTCATTCACCCACTATTTCACAGGTCTTTCTACTTTATTTCCTGAAGGAGAATCCTATTTTGTAAGATCTGTCCGTGCGTTACGTCCTAAATCTAAAGAGAATAAAGTTTTAGATAGAGAGATAGGTGCATTTATTGGCCAAGAAGCAATGCATTCTAAAGAACACCATGCCTTTCATGTCAGCGCCCAGCAATATGGTTTAAACCCAGAATCACTAGAGAAAGTCACAGGAATCATCCTAAAAGGTATTGAAAAAGTCTTTAGTAAAAAATGGAATTTACTAGTAACTGTTGGACTGGAGCACTATACAGCCGTTCTGGTGGTCAACATGATGCAATCAGTAAATGAACTTATGACCGATACAACTATACGCAATTTATGGCTATGGCATAGTTTAGAAGAAACTGAGCATAAAGCTGTTGCATTCGACTTATATCAATATTTATATGGCAATGGATTAAGTGCTTATATTCCACGCATTTCAGTATTTACCTTTAGTTTAATTCTCATTACAGCCTTTTCAACGATTTACCAAGTTATTCTGATGAAACGCGATAAACAGCTGACTAATTTCAAGTCTTGGCGCAATTTTTTTAGTTTTGCCAGCAAACAATATAAAATTTTGATTCCTAAGTTTCTTGAATATTATCGTTTTGATTTCCATCCCAATCACACAGATGAAAAAGCCTTAGTTGCCGCCACCAAAATAAAACTTGGGATAAATGATAGTCCACTTCTTTTGTCTTAAAAGATAAAAAATAAAGCCCAAACTTTGGGCTTTATTTAAAGTGTCTATCTATCTATTTATTACGTTCAATTAAAAAATAGTCACACATGAGGCGTGCTGCCCATGACGTGCTACGCCATCCCTCATAAAATGCACAATGACTTCCTTTTTTAGTCGTCACCACAGCAATATTACTCATTTGTTGAATAGGTTCTTTATAAGGTTCCAAGTTCTTAATAGAACACACGGGATCGTCTTCTGCATTAAGAATCATCAATGGAATTTTTATATTCTCAAATACATAAATTGGATTAATAGACTTACAGTAAGTTTCATAATCGTGATAACCCGCCATTTCAAAGTATTCTTTTTCAAATTCTTCTAAATTGGTGGTCGATAAAACTTTTTCTAAAGATGCGGTCTTGCTCCATGTATTTTGATAAGGATAAATAAAATACTTGAAGAGCTTTTTCGTCATCATTTTACTGTAAAAAGGATGAACATTTTTAAAGCCGATTTCTGTATTGTAGCCTGGGCACATCGCAAAGGCAGCTTTAAAAGGCGTATCCTCACCTTGCTCACCTAAATAACGAACAAGTAAACCTGTACCTGCTGAAGAACCTACTGCATATAAATCAGATTTAGGGAATAAACTTTGTATATAGTTAAGCTGTTCTTTTAAATCACTGGTAGATCCAAAAAGAGAAATTTGCGGCACAGGCATTGGTAAACCCGCATGTCCACGGCGAAGACAAAGCGCAATTCGCCAGCCCGTATATTGATGTAAATCTCGTACTAACTCACGCATACTTTCAGGTGTACCTGTAATCGTATGCATGATTACAATCGTTGGTGTATCAGCAGGTAAATGATAGCCATACCAAGCAATTGCGGTTACACCACCGTCACGCATAGTCAGTTGATCAATTCGATCATATTCCAGCTTTATTGTCTGTTTTCTAATAAGATCAAAATAAAGTAAATGAACATGATTATTCGTTAACCAAGGCGTAGGGCGATATTTTTGTTTGAGTTGCGGAAGTTTATCCAAAATATCTTTTATTTTTCCTTGTGGATCATAATAAATTTTTGGATGTTCAGCCCCTAACGCTAAATCGATAAGTTCTGAACCCAGATCTTTAATTTTATTAAAAACAGATATGCCCATATCCAATGCCTACCTAAGACGATGAGTTAATTGATTGCCGCACTATGGCTGCAACCTGCTGTCCCCAAACTGCGTAAACTTCCTTACTTGGATGAAAACCATCCTTTGCCATTGGCAAATTCATGGCTCTAAAAGTCTCAATATCGTATTGAAGAAACTCAAACTGACTTTGTGGTGCTAACCATTGTTGTAATTGCTCATTCATTTGCTTTGCATATTGCCCAAACAACCACCCCAAGGGATTGGGTAAAGCTGGAAAATGCTGCATTGGAGGCACACCAGAGACAATAATCAACTTTGGCTGGAAACGATTCTGTATATGTTCAAACAATTGTTTCTGCTGCTTGATCCATGATTTAGCCGATGTTAGCTTTGTGACATCATTTACTCCCATTGAAGTCACTATAACATCATATCTATGCTGTTCTAAATGTTGTACAGCCTGAAAGACCTGTTGAGTCGTGTCACCCGTTTTAGCATGAAGCTTCCATTTTAGGGAAAACTCATTTTGTAATTCTTGAATAATCGCACCCGACAAAGCATCTTTTTGTGTATCTACACCGACACCTGCCGCAGCCGAATCTCCTAAAATTAATAGAGATAGAGGTTTACCCTCCCCAGCAAAACCTTCTCGCTCGCCACTAGCTTCTGCTAATCGTAGTGTGTTCTTCCGAACCTTATTACCTTGTATAAATAAAACAGGTAATAAAACCAATGTTGAAAGTTTTAACCACATTTAATATACCTCAAAAAAACTTAGGCTATTTAACAAAAAACTATTGAGGTTTGAACTGAGTAATTCTTGCACCCATTTGCTCAGCCAATGCAGCTAAACCACTCATTGGACGAATCATGACTTCAAAATCAATAATTTTACCGTCCTCATTAAAACGAATCATATCAATCCCTTTTAATGATTTACCACTTACATTGGCACTGAACTCAAGCACCACATTTTCACCATCTTCCGTATAAAATTCTCTGTGATAGGTAAAATTCTGAAATACCTGAATCACATTCGTAAGAATAAAGAAAACAACTTGTTTTCCTTCATAGGGTTTATAAGCAACTGGCGATCGAAAAACGACGTCATCAGCCAACAAATCATTTAAGTTAGATAAGTCATTTGACTGAATCATGTGGTGCCATTTTTCTAGTGACTGTTTAGTTGTTTCAAGTGTCATTTTTCATTTCCTTCAAATTGGTTTTAGTAATGAGCATTCTCTTACTTAAGACAATGCTCACTCTACTTATTAAAGAACCGCAGCTAATTCAGCACCCTGACGAATAGCGCGCTTAGCATCCAACTCACCTGCTTCTTTAGCACCACCAATCAAATGAACATTTTTACCATCTGCTTTTAATTGGTCATACATTGCTGTAAAGGACTCTTGTCCTGCACAAATCACCACATTATCTACTTCAAGTACTGTTGGTTTTCCATCAACGGTAATATGAAGACCTTGATCATCGACTTTGTCATATTGCGCACCAGCCAACATTTTCACGTTTCTATTCTTCAGCCCTGTACGATGAATCCAACCGGTGGTCTTACCTAAACCAGCACCGACCGAAGAAGCTTTGCGTTGTAATAAATAGATTTCTCGTTCAGAAGCCTCTACTTTAGGCTGTTTTAATCCACCGACATGCTCATAGTGAGTATCAATACCCCACTCTTCATAAAACTTTTCTGGATTTAAACTGCCGCTTTCGCCTTCATGAGTCAGGTATTCAGCTGTATCAAAACCAATACCTCCCGCACCAATGATGGCAACACGTTGACCGACTGGCACACGCTCTTTAAGAACCTGTAAATAGCTCAATACTTTTGGATGATCAATCCCTTCAAACTGCAATTGACGAGGCGTTACACCTGTAGCAACTACAATTTCATCAAAGTCTGAACGACTCAACTCTTCATAAGTTGCTTTATGATTTAATACAAGCTCAATGTTCGGACGTAATTCAATTTGACGATTGAAATAGCGCAATGTTTCGTAGAATTCTTCTTTACCCGGTACAGTTTTAGCGATATTAAATTGACCACCAATTTGCGTGCTAGCTTCAAAAATTTTAACTTGATGACCACGATCTGCTGCATACACAGCAAAACTTAAACCTGCTGGACCTGCTCCAATAACAGCAATCTTTTTCTGATTTTGCGCTTCTTTAAAAATAAGTTCAGTTTCGTAACATGCGCGAGGGTTCACTAGACATGTTGCAATTTTCATTGAGAAAATGTGATCTAAACAAGCTTGGTTACAGCCAATACATGTATTAATTTCATCACTACGGCCTTCACTTGCCTTTAAGACAAATTCAGCATCCGCTAGCATTGGGCGGGCCATAGACACCATATCAGCATGACCAGATGCCAACACATGTTCCGCCATTTCAGGTGTATTAATACGATTTGAAGTAATTAGTGGAACTGACACTTCACCTTTAAGTTTTTCAGTAACCCACGTAAACGCAGCACGAGGAACTTTGGTCGCAATTGTTGGGATACGAGCTTCATGCCAGCCAATCCCTGTATTAATAATAGTTGCACCTGCTTTTTCAATTTCTTTTGCAAGCTGAATCACTTCTTCAATACTTGAACCACCTTCAACTAAATCAAGCATCGATAGACGATAAATAATGATAAAGTTTTCACCTACTAATGCCCGTGTACGTTTTACAATTTCGATCGGAAAACGAATACGGTTTTCATAACTACCACCCCATTCATCATCACGATGATTCGTACGTGCGGCAATGAACTCATTAATTAAATAACCTTCAGACCCCATAATTTCGACGCCATCATAACCTGCATACTGAGCAAGTTTGGCGCAGTTTGCAAAGTCATCAATGGTCTGCTGCACTTCGGCAGAACTTAAAGCTTTTGGCTTAATGGGGTTAATTGGTGCTTGAATTGCTGAAGGAGCAACGTTATTTGCCTGATAAGAATAACGCCCAGTATGTAAAATCTGCATCGCAATTTTACCCCCGGCTTCATGAACAGCTTGGGTAATCACTTTATGTTTTTCAGCTTCTTCAACTGTATCCAACTTCGTACCATGGCTAAATACAACACCATCATCATTCGGAGAAACACCACCAGTTACAATTAAACCCACATCACCTTTAGCACGTTCCGCATAAAAAGCTGCCATTCGCTCATAGCCACCTGGTGCTTCTTCTAACCCAACGTGCATAGACCCCATCAATACGCGATTTTTTAATGTCGTAAAACCTAAATCTAATGGTTTTAATAAATGTGGATATAACGACATAACAACTCCTTGGCTTGCTGATCTGCTTGCTTAATGCAACTTGTTGCACAAATTTATAATCAAATTTTGACTTTTATGCAACATGTTGCATAATCTAATGAGTCACACTTTACTTTTGCTTACAAATGGATTGCCATGTCACTTCCTCATGTTTTACTGACCAGTTTATTAGAACGACCAAGTACAGGCTTTGAACTCGCTCGCCGCTTTGACCGTTCGATGGGCTTTTTCTGGAACGCCACACACCAGCAAATTTATCGTGAACTCAATAACATGCTTAAAAAAGGCTGGGTTTCCACTTTAGAAAATGAGATGGATAGTGGCCGAAAGAAAACTTATCAGGTCGAACAACTTGGGCGTATAGAGCTTGCTTCATGGATGACACAGCAAAGTGAACCCGCGCAGCTTAGAGATGACTTAATGGTAAGATTGCGTGCTGAGGCACAATTGGGCAATAATCAAATATTACCCGAACTGTTACGACATCTTGGTTTACACCAAGAAAAGCTCAAGCTTTACCAAAGTATCTATGATAAAGATTTTAAAGACAGCAATGGTTTAGATAACCGAGTGTTATATATCCATAAAATGATATTAGAACTCGGTATTACCATGGAAACTGAGTGGATCAAATGGTTAGAGCAGGTCATCCCTCAATTAAAAATTTTTACTCAAGATAACGTATCTGGAGAATAACCATGCCTTATTACACCATGCCCGATCAGGAAAATTTATTTGTACGCCGTGTTGGTCGTGGTGAACCGGTATTAGTATTATCTGGCTTAGGCATGCAGAGTTGGCAATGGCTACCCTTTATCTATGCAAATCGTAAAGAATATGAGTTTATTATCCCTGACTGGCGTGGATTTGGCGGATCAAAAAACTGTGCAATTCCCGAGCAAGATGCAATATCAAGCCACTGGCTAGATGTTGCGCATTTAATTGAGCAACTAAAGCTTGATAACTTTATTTTAATGGGCTATTCAATGGGTGCTACCACTGCAATGCATGGTATGAAGCATGCTCATCTGGCTCAGCAGTTAAAAGCATATTTACACATAGATCAGACACCTAAAATATCAGTAGATTCGACATGGCAATATGGCTTATTCGGCCCTTTACATGATCAATTCAAACAACTGCTCAATGATATTTATCAATTATTATCAAAACACAAAAATGCTAAATATCTTTATGAACTATCGCTTCCCGATCGTCAGGAGCTCGTGCGTTTATGGGTAGATTTTATTGAATTACAAAGCAGCAATCCATTTAGCCCTTTTGTTTTTAAAACAGCTTTAAAACAACCTTTTTTACAGAAATATCTCTTACCAATTCAACGTTTAGACTACTTATTTTGGTATGTCGAAAATTATCTTTTTCACAATGAAGATTATCGTGATGCTCTTCAACAATTACAGTGCCCGACTACTTTCTTTATTGGCCGTAATTCGACACTTTATCCGGAAACTGGTCAAACACTTATTGCACATAGCGTTGAACATTCAAAAGCAATTTATTTTGAACATTCAGGCCATACACCATTATTAACCGAACCTAAAAAATTCGGTCATGAAATCACGACGTTCTTGTCTGAACTTAAACAAGCTTCTTAAAATAAAAAAAGGATCTGCTAAAACAGATCCTTTTTTAAATCTACAATTCATTAAGCAGAATGAGCTAACTCATTTTCTTTTAATTGTTCAGCAACATTTAGCAAAAGTTGTTCAGTTTTATCCCAGCCCAAACAACCATCAGTTACTGACTGACCATAAGTCATTTCACATGAAATCTTTTGGTTTCCATCAACCAAATGGCTTTCAATCATCACACCCTTCACCTGAGTTTTTAAACGCTCAGCAACGATTTGCTGTAAAACCTCTGGCTGACGTAAAGGGTCTTTACCACTATTGCCATGACTACAATCAATGACTAATGCAGGAAGATTTTGTTTGTATTTTTCCCGTATTGCCTGAATTGAAGCTAAATCATAGTTAGGACCATGATTTGCCCCACGTAAAATCAAATGTGGTAATGGATTCCCAGCACTTTGAATAACTGAAGGCAAACCTTGCTGATTCATACCTAAAAATTGATGTTCATTTTGTGCTGACTGAATAGCATCTAGTGCAATTTGAATTGAACCATCTGTACCATTCTTGAAACCAATACTGTATGGCATATGACTTGAGATTTCGCGGTGAATTTGAGATTCGCTAGTACGGGCACCAATTGCACCCCAAGCCAATAAATCATCAAAATAACCAGTTGCCATTGGACTTAAAATTTCACTGGCAATCGGCAAGCCTTTTTCAATAATTTGTAAATAAAGCTCACGTGATTTTTCTAAACCTAGCTGTAAATTAGATGAACCATCTAGATTTGGGTCATACATAAAACCCTTCCAACCCACGGTTGTACGAGGTTTTTCAATATAAGTACGCATAACAATGAATATTTGATCTTTTACTTTTTCTTGTAATTTTTGCAATTTTTCTGCGTATTCAAGAACCGCAACTGGGTCATGAATTGAACATGGTCCTGTAATAACCATTAAACGCTGATCTTTACCAGCAAGAATATTTTGAATAATTTGGCGATGTTCTGCAATTTGACGTGCGAAGGTCTGCACAAGCGGATATTTAGCTTTTAACTGGACAGGCAAACTAACTGGTGTTTCTTTTGTATTACTTTGAGTTAGTAAAGTATTTAAAGCATTCATTGGTCTTTTCCTTTGGACTGAAACCGAATCAGTCCGATCATTTATTTGAGCGTTTTGGATCTATTCGTTGGCAAAGGTAGGCAAAAGTAAAACCAATAAAAGTTGCTAAAGTATGAATAAGTCATGTTGTTCATTTTGATTTCCTCGATTTGAAAAAGATAAAGCATAAAAAAACCTGATCGGGGTTGCCGATCAGGTATTAACTGTGATGGGCAACTTTCGTGCCCGAATACGCTCAGGCAACTAACTAAATTGCCAGAAATAAAAGTAAGCGTTAGAATTCACAGATTGATTTAACATCTTTATCTCAAATATTAAAAAATGTTCCTTAACTCTAAAATACGCATTGTTGATGAGTTTGACAAGTATTTTTTGCGAAAAATATCTTATTTTACAGTTAAAATTTCACTATCCATTTTTATGGTTAACGAATTAGCCCCTGAGGCTGCAAAATAATCAAACTAGCTCCACAAAGTACAATTAAACCACCTAAAAGATCCCAGCGAGTTAAAGCAACCTGGTCGACAAAACGCAACCACATAAGTGCAGTAAAAATATAAATACCACCATAGGCGGCATAAATTCGCCCAGAAGCCGCAGGATGTAAGGTGAGCAACCACACAAACACCGCTAAACTCAGCACTGTAGGTAACCATAGCCATGCCGACTTCCCTTCTTTTAAAATAAGATAAGGAAAGTAGCAGCCCAAAATTTCAGCGATTGCAGTAATAATAAATAACCCGAACACGCTGAGTATTCGGGTTATAGAAAGACTATCAACTAACATAGATTAAGCTGGTTCTGCCGTATGGTGATCTTCAAAAACTTCAAGTTTTAAACCAACCGCTTTACCATCTTCTTGTTTCACTGATACCGCTACATTACCACCATGATCTGCAAGTTCACCAAACAGAATCATTTCAGCCAATGGTTTCTTCAAGTGTTCTTGAATGAGACGTTGCATTGGACGTGCGCCCATTAAACGGTCATAACCATTCGTTGCTAACCAATCACGTGCACTTTGATCAACATCAAGTACTACTTGTTTATCATCTAGTTGAGCTTGCAACTCTGTTAAGAATTTATCAACAACAGATTCAATTACTGTAGTTGGTAATGCCTTGAACTGAATAACGCTATCTAGGCGGTTGCGGAACTCTGGAGAGAATGCACGTTTCATGGCTTCTTGGTTATCTGAGCTATGGTCTTGCTCTGTAAATCCAATGCTTGCACGAGAAATACTTTCTGCACCAATGTTCGTAGTTAATACAATAATGACATTTCTGAAGTCTGACTTACGACCATTATTGTCCGTTAACGCACCGTGATCCATGATTTGCAATAAAAGGTTAAACACATCAGGATGTGCTTTCTCAATTTCATCCAGCAATAAAACACAATGTGGATTTTTATGGATCGCGTCTGTGAGTAAACCACCTTGGTCATAACCAACATAACCTGGAGGAGCACCAATTAAGCGAGAAACTGCATGACGTTCCATATACTCAGACATATCGAAACGAACCAGCTCGACACCTAACAATTTGGCTAATTGCTTAGTAACTTCGGTTTTACCCACACCGGTTGGGCCAGCAAATACAAAGCTACCAACAGGCTTATCTGGTGATTTCAAACCAGCACGTGACAACTTGATCGCCGAAGCCAATGCAGTGATTGCTTCATCTTGACCAAATACAACACGTTTTAGATCACGCTCGAGATTTTCAAGCACTGATTTATCATCCTTAGACACAGTCTTAGGCGGAATACGCGCAATTTTAGAAACGATGTCCTCAATGTTTTCTACAGTAATTAAACTATCTTCACTCTCTGCTTTTAAACGGCGCTGTGCACCTGCTTCATCAATCACGTCAATTGCTTTATCTGGCAAGAAACGGTCATTAATAAATTTTGCAGAAAGTTCAACCGCAGAAACCAAAGCTTTATCGTCATATTGTACGTGGTGGAAATCTTCAAACTTAGTTTTCAAGCCACGTAAAATATCAATCGTTTCAGAAATACTCGGTTCATTAACGTCAATTTTTTGGAAACGACGAGATAACGCATGATCTTTTTCAAATACCTGACGATATTCTTGGAAAGTCGTTGAACCAATGCAACGTAAAGTACCATTTGCCAAAGCTGGTTTAATGAGATTCGATGCATCCATTGTGCTGCCCATACTTGAACCTGCACCAATGATCATGTGAATTTCATCAATGAATAAAATCGCATTTGGATTTTTCTTCAAAGCATTTAACAACTGTTTTAAACGCTTTTCAAAGTCACCACGATATTTAGTTCCAGCTACCAATGCGCCGATGTCTAGACTGTAAATTTCTGCATTGCTCAGTGGTTTTGGTGCTTTACCATTCACAATAAGCCATGCAAGGCCTTCTGCAATTGAAGTTTTACCTACACCTGGGTCACCCACTAGTAATGGGTTGTTTTTACGACGGCGGCAAAGAATTTGTGCTGTACGCTCAATTTCTTTCTCACGACCAATAAGTGGGTCAGTTTTTCCTTTTTGCGCTTCAACATTTAAATTGAGCGTATAAAGTTCTAATGGCCCAGCATTGCCTGAGCTGCTTTCACCTTCAATGTCTTCAACTTCTTCTTCAACCTGAACTTCTTCCTTACGTGTCCCATGAGACAAATATTGAGTCAAAGTCAATCGGTTGATTTGATGACGTTTAAGTAAGTAAACAGCGAAAGAATCACGCTCTGAGTACATTGCGACCAAAACATCCGCACCTTCAACAGTACGATCACCACCACTTGATTGCACGTGGAAAATCGCACGTTGCAAAATACGGTCGAAACTTTCTGTTGGATGTGGAGCTTGCTCGCTATTTTCGCCAAGCTTAGGAGTATGCTGTTCTACATATTCTTCTAATTCTTTACGTAAAGAAACAATATCAGCCCCGCATGCCTTTAATGCATTCACGGCCGAATCGTTATCGAGTAAGGCTAATAGTAAGTGTTCAACTGTAAGAAACTCATGTCTCTTTTGACGAGCCATGCTAACAGCCAAACGTAATGATACTTCTAATTGACGACTGAGCATGTGACCCCCTTATGCTTTAGGCTCAATCTGGCAAAGTAATGGATGACCTTGCGACCGAGCGTAATTATTAACAAGGTTTGCCTTGGTTTCCGCGATGTCTCTTGGATATACTCCGGCAGTACCTTTACCTTCATAGTGTACTGTTAGCATTACTTGAGTTGCTTGGTCAAGATTCATTGCAAAGTATTGTTGTAAAATTTCAATTACAAAGTCCATTGGCGTGTAATCGTCGTTCAATAATACAACTGCATATAATGGGGGCCGCTTGAGTTCGGGAGGCGCTGTTTGAACAACAACCTCTCCGTCATGATCTTCGTTTTGCGAATCACTTAAGCGTGGATTGAAGTGCCAATCGACATAGCCAGACTGCTGAAAAGAAGCCTTAATATCTTTTAAATTTGTTTGACGCTTATTTGTTCGCATATGATGTTACTATTGTGAATTTGCTTCAGCTTGAGGAATTTCTGCAACAAAAGCAGAAGGTGTTTCGACAGGTTTACCACGCTGCCAACTAAAACGTTTAATCACTGGTGTATCAGAACCACCTGTTAAACGCACTTCAATAAATTGAGGTGTAAAACCTTTAGGCATCGTCCAGCGGCCAGTCAAACGCTCAAAATCGGTGAAGTTAAAGTTTTTATCTTCAAGAGGCACAACCAAGACTTCTGTATCTTTAATCAGTCTTATCTCGATTGAACCTGAAGCACGGCGCTTACTTGGACTGACTTGAACCAGATCAAGCTGATATTCATAAGCATTTTCTGGCAACGGCTTAATTGCCAAATTCTGGATTGTTAAGCTTAAACCACCACGCTGTCTTAAAATATCGCGATAGATATTGCTCATACCTTCTTGTTGCGTCTTATCAGCATTGGCTTGATTAAGTGCTGTAAACAAGTCATTTGCATTGGTAACGGCAACATCACGCTCTTGTACAGCAGCATTCAGGCTTTTGTTAACTGCATCTAACGCTGTTTTTTGTTTTTGCACTACCTCAACCAATTGCTCTGCATCTGCATCATAACCAACAACAGTTAAACCTTGACGGTGTCCAATTGTATAGCCGAGCGCAAAACAACCACTCATTAAAATAGCTGCACCAATAAACAAAGGTCTGTTGGTGTTTAAAAATTTTTTCTTTTGCAACGAACTTTCTGCTGAAGTCGTCTGTTCCGAGTTTTGCATCGTCATCTCAGTGTTTAAGATCAGAGTCAAGACACACATTTAAATCGAAATTTAAATGTGTGTGAAGCAAAAAAGAGTTTTTTATGGTAATAAACCAATCCCTTGTAAGCCTTCGTCTTCGTTCAAGCCAAACATAAGGTTCATATTTTGTACAGCTTGACCAGATGCACCTTTCACAAGGTTATCTTGAGCTGCCAAAATAATCAGTTTATTTGGTTGTGGTTTATATAAAGCAATACGCAATTCATTTGCCCCGCGTACACTACGTGTTTCTGGTGAACTATTTGGAGGCATAACATCTACAAATTTTTCATTTGCATAGAAGTTTTCATACAATGCTTGTAAATCAGTTTGTTTACCCGCTTCTGTTAAGTCTACATAAATCGTACTTAACATACCGCGAATCATCGGAACGAGATGCGGAACAAATAAAAGGCCGTCGAAACCATCTTTTTGCCCTGAAATATTTTCTAATGCTTCTACAATTTCCGGATGATGACGATGACCTGCAACGCCATAAGCCTTAAAGTTATCTGCATTTTCACTGTAAATCATGCCTAAGCTTGCTTTACGACCTGCACCCGACACACCTGATTTTGCATCAATAATAATATTTTTTGTTTCAATAAGGGCTTGTGCTGATTTTAAAAGCGGAGCCAAACCTAATTGAACCGTAGTTGGATAACAACCCGGGTTACCAATGACTTGAGCCTGTTTAATTTTTTCGCGGTTTAATTCAGTTAAACCATATACAGAATCTTTTAATACATCTGGGCACGCATGTTCCATGCCATACCATTTTTCAAACTGTTCAAGATTCTGTAAACGAAAGTCCGCCGCTAAATCAATAACTTTGGTACCTGCCGCGATCAAATCCTTAGCATGCTGCATAGCAACACCGTGTGGAGTCGCAAAAAATACAACATCACATTCTTTTAGTGCATCAATATTTAAATCTGAAAATTGAAGATCAGTATGCCCACGTAAATTTGGGAACATATCAGCAACTGGTTTACCTGCTTCTGTACGTGAAGTCAGAACTCGAACCTGCGCTTTTGGATGTCGTAATAAAATACGTAATAGTTCAACGCCTGTATAACCAGTTCCACCAACAATTCCGACAGAAATCACGTGCATTACCTCAAATTTTGAATCTATACTTGCGGTAGTATGACAGGATGTCCAAGCTTACAAAACCATTTCATGCTTGGTAATTTTAATTTTTTTATTTTTAGCGTTAATTACATAGCGCTTGCTGGTTTGTCAGAACCAAACAAATATCAGTAAATAACGACCAGATTCATTTTTGGAGAGCTAGGATGCTTAATCAATCAAGAAAAATAAAGTTGTGCACGTACCTCGGCCTGAGTACTTTAATTTTAAGTACTGTCCTTGTTGGATGTGGAGGTGGCAGTAGTAGTGGAGGCTCATCTAGTACTCCAGCACCGACTACGCCCACTCCTGAAGTCATGACCGATTTTACATTGAAAACCCCTGTCGAACTGCGCAATGTTCAACTCAAGGTATATGACAACACTGACAATAGTATTTTGATAGATACTCAAGTTGCCAGCTTAACGAGTTACAATATTAAACTTCCAAGTACTAAATTGAATCGTCTTTATCGCGTTGAAGTCATAACGCAAAGCTCATCTCAAGTATTTGATCCAATTAGCTCTACATACCAGAACATTGCTGGTACTTATCATGCTTTTATTACACCAAGCTCTATCAGCAATAAAACCCAGTTCATTAGCCCAAGTTCTGAAGCAATTTACCAACGTGCTGTCATCAGATCAGGACAACTTCCTCAAGAAACTATAGATCCGACTCGTATTGAACAATCACATGTTGATTTAGCATCTCAAGATGTTTATACGGCTCTTATTAGCGCTTTTAAAGATGCTGCCATCCCAAGTTTGAGTCCTGCCAGCCCTCTTACAGTTTTAAATTTATTACAATATTCCACCAAGCAACCGAGTACCTATGTTGATAGTTATCTTAGCTTTGGCTATTTACAGTATTGGAATACAATTCATGGTAGTACCAATGCATATCAAGAACTCACAAATAGCCTTGCGACTGATTTAAAAGATGGATATTTAGACGGTAAAAAGCTGATTGGTGACAATACGACCATGACACCTATTTTTATTCCATCACCCGATAATATTGACCCTTCAAAAAACACCCTGTTGGATATGGCAGCCAATCAAAAAGTGACTCGCGATTATTTTGCGACTAATTTAAAAGTTGCCACATTGCAATTAGCAGATTCACAAAGCCAATCTAGTTTAGATCAAACAGGATATGCTCTTTTACAAAAGAAACTCTATTCTGGCGTTGTGCCTTCTGGCAATACGACTGATTTTTTCCGTGTAGATGGTGCTGGCGATTATCGACGTGCTGTCGGTTTTAGTGGAATTACGGCGACTTGTAATGGTTCGGCTTATCCATGTAAACAAGGCTTAACCAGCGTTAATATTTCTGACCCTAAACTCCCAGCCACAGATTATTTAGTCGGTCACTATGAAAACAGTTCATCAGGCTGCCAACTTAATTTCCGTGCCAATGGTCAAATTGAATTAATTCAAGGTTCTCAAATTTATCGCTCTGCTTTAAGTGCAGATAGTACTGATAACTTATTGCAAACTGACGCTGCAAGTTATAGTTACTTGCTTAACTCAAGTTCATCTGAGCCGAACAATTCAACGCAGCAATATAACTTTATACAGTTACATATTAAGGCAAATAAAATTGTGAGTGCCCAAGCCGGTCTCGATAGCCGTAAAGCACCCGATGTCTTACAAACAACTCAATTAGAATGTAGCTTTAGTTAAGCTGTGACATACCACCACGCAGGCAACGGATTACCCTTTAGTTGTCTGCGATGCTGCATATAGTTAGGATCGAACTTAGCAACTTCGGCCCAAAAGGCAGGACTATGATCGAAGTGTTTAGTGTGTGCTAACTCATGAATACATACATATCGCGTAATTTGGATAGGCATAAGCACTAATCCTGCATGCAACATAATATTATGCTGACTACTACAGCTACCCCAACGTGTTTTAGGGCGTCGAATTGCGCACTCTGCATAACTCAGTCGTGTTTTTTGACTCAGTTCTGACAAAAGAAGTGGTAACTCTTGCTTGGCATAAGCAATAACTGCATTTTGTAAAGCTTGGTAAGGTTGTTGGTCTTTAATCAATAAACGGTGATTTTCCCAATCAAACTGAAAAATACGATGTTGCTTTTGCACAACGATTTGAAATGGTTGTTCTTGGTTAAAAAAATAAATTTCTGAAGGAATTTCAAACGAGCTAGATTGAGCTTGGTGTTGCTTACCCCACGTCTCGATTAACCATTGTTCAGACTGCGCTAAAAACTGCTGAATTTGCTTCTTGCTGCAAAATAACGGCACAGTCAGGCGTATAGACGCAGGCTCAACACGTAAGCGCAATTTTCTTGCCCTTACGTGACGAACAATTTTAATTTCTGGCATTTCCACAGACATTACTGTGCTGTACGCTCTTCAATACCATTATTAGTCGCAACAATTGCAATGCTTGCAGGGTTTAATGCAAAAATACCGTTAGTTACAACACCCGGAATATTATTGATGGTTTTTTCCACATCAATTGCATTTAGGATATTCAAATTAAATACATCTAAAATAACATTTCCGTTATCTGTCACTACCCCTTCACGATAAACCGGATCGCCGCCTAAGCTGACCAATTTACGAGCTACAGCAGAGCGAGCCATTGGAATAACTTCGACTGGTAATGGAAAATCACGCCCAAGCTGATCAACCCACTTCGAATCATCAACGATACATACAAATTTTCTAGCAATTGACGCTACAATTTTTTCACGAGTTAAAGCTGCACCGCCACCTTTAATCATATGCATGTGACGATCAATTTCATCTGCACCATCTACATAAGCGTCAAGACTACCTACATGGTTCATGTCTACAACTTCAATGCCTAGTTTTTTAAGACGATCTGCTGTTGCCTGAGAACTCGCTACTGCTGCTTCTAGTTGTAATTCAGGTAATAAATCAATTAGAAAATTTACCGTACTTCCAGTTCCTACCCCTAAAATGCCACCTTTGGGTAAGTGTTTTAAAGCAGCTTTTGCAGCAGCTTGTTTCTTTTCATCTTGGGTTGCATATAGGCTCATTACATCACTCAACTATTTTTTGACATTTATACGCCAATAAACGGCGCAAATGCACAAGGGTTTGCTACAATAATTTCCTATTTTAAACTGTTATAGGGAAGATGAACATGCTGTCTCGTGTGGTACGACAAATTTTACAAGCAACGGTTTATGATGTTGCAATTGAAACACCTCTCGAAGCAGCTCCACGAATTAGTCAAAAATTAAATAATACAATTCGTTTTAAGCGTGAAGATTTACAACCTGTTTTTTCTTTTAAATTACGCGGTGCTTATAACCGCATTAGCCAACTACCTAAAGAACAACTTGAACGTGGTGTGATCTGTGCATCTGCAGGTAACCATGCACAAGGCGTAGCTTTGTCTGGTCAACGCTTAGGAATTCCTGCAATTATTGTGATGCCAAGCACGACTCCGGATATTAAGGTTCAAGCTGTTAAACGCCTAGGTGGGCAAGTTGTATTACATGGTGATAGCTTTGATATCGCGAATAAATATGCTCAGCAACGTGCCGAAGTAGAGGGATTAGTTTTTGTTCCACCTTATGATGATGAACTTGTTATTGCAGGCCAAGGCACCATTGCGAATGAAATTTTACGCCAATGGCGCGATGTAGAATATGTTTTCGTTGCTGTTGGTGGTGGGGGCTTAATTGCAGGTGTAGCCGCTTACTTAGGTGAAGTTGCTCCGCATGTAAAAATCATTGGTGTTGAATATGAAGAGTCTGCTTGCTTAAAAGCAGCTTTAGAAGCCAATGAGCGTGTTATTTTACCTCATGTAGGTTTATTTGCAGACGGCACAGCAGTCGCTCAAATTGGTGAACTACCATTTGATATTGTTCGTTTACGTAAATCTGATAATTCAGGCCCAATTGTCGATTCTGATATTGTTACTGTAAATACAGATGAGATTTGTGCTGCAATTAAAGATACTTTTGATGAAAACCGTAGCATTGTTGAGCCATCAGGTGCAATGGCACTTGCCGGCATTAAAAAATATGTTGCTGAGCATAAAATTAGCGGCAAAAACATGGTGTCAATTGTTTGCGGCGCCAATATGAACTTTGATCGCTTACGTTATATCGCAGAACGTACGGAACTGGGTGAGCAACGTGAAGCAATTTATGCGGTAACTCTTTCTGAAGAAAAAGGTGCTTTCTTAGGTTTCTGCCGTGCCCTGCAAGGTCGTAATATTACTGAGTTTAACTACCGTGCCAACAACACAGAAGAAGCACAAGTGTTTGTAGGTATTAGCTTAAAAGGTGGTGATGCCGAGCGTCATGAAATTTTAGAACAACTGAAACAGCAAAATTATGTTGTCGATGATTTATCTGATGATGAAGTTGCTAAATTACATATTCGTTACTTGGTTGGTGGTCATGCCAATCTAGATGATGAAAGATTATTCCGTGTTGAATTCCCTGAACGTCCAGGCGCGCTACTCACCTTCTTAACTCGTTTAGGCCCAACGCACAACATTACCCTGTTCCATTACCGTAACCACGGTGCTGCTGAAGGTCGTGTATTGGTTGGCTTACAAGCAACAGATGCTAAACAAAATCCGGATGGTTTAATTGAAACTCTTGAACAAATTAGCTATCCATATGCAGAAATTACTGACAATGTGGGCTATAAGCGTTTCTTGAAATAATCTTTGATTTTGATAAAAAAGCTGACAATTTTGTCGGCTTTTTTATCATTTAAGCTGAATAATTATTATATTTACATTGCTTCTCTTTATCTCAAAGAAAATATCATTAAAAATAAAGCCCTAATTAAGTATAAAAGGTTATTTATGGCACAGTTCGCGGTCATTGGCTTAGGAAGTTTTGGGGCAACTGTTGCTCAAGAGCTCACAAAATTAAATCATGATGTAATTGGCATTGATACAGTCAAAAAAAATGTTGAGAACCTTGCCGATGTTTTAACTCATGCTGTCATTGCCGATGCCACAGATGAACATGTATTGGATGAATTAAACATTCAAAATTGTGATGCGGTTGTTGTTGCAATTGGTGAAGATATTGAAGCCAGTATTTTATGTGTGCTTAATTTAAAAAATCTGGGTATCGACAAAATTTGGGTAAAAGCAAAAACCAAAGCCCACAACACAATCTTGTCTCACCTCAACATCAATAAAATTATTCACCCTGAAGAAGACATGGGTGTACGTGTTGCACAAGCTCTCAATTACCCAATGGTAAGCCGTTACATGTCTTTAGATGATGATCACTATATTGTGAAAATCGATATTCCAGAGAAATTAAATGGCATTAATTTGTATGGAATTATGCAGCAAGCCCCGCAAGTGAAGACCCTACTTGTAAAACGACAGCAACAGATTTTATTTGAAACTGAAGAGACATTTACCTTACAAACGCATGATATTCTTATTTTAGAAGGTCATTTACAGCAACTAAAAAAACTCTCAAATTGTTTCTTATAAGAAAACGAACCAAAGAATATGTCTCTGAAGCCTAAACCACATAAAACACTTAATCTCAGCCCTCCGTCTTTATTAGCACTCGGTTTTTTGGGCTTTATTGTCTTTGGTACATTATTGCTTAAACTTCCTATTGCAAACACTGGCCATGTCAGTTGGATGGATGCACTATTTACTGCAACCTCAGCAGTTACCATCACAGGCTTATCTGTTTTAAATATTCATCAGTCTTTTACACTTTTTGGCCAAGTCATTATTTTATTACTGATCCAATCTGGTGGTTTAGGCTTCATGACTTTTGCCATTTTGGCAGCATTAAGTTTGTCTCCCAAACTCGGGCTTAAGCAGCAAATGATGGCTCAAGACAGTCTTGGTCAAACCAGTCTCTCAAAAGTGACTTTTGTTGCTAAAGGCGTTGTGACCTATACACTTCTTTTTGAGTTGATTGGGACAATCATTCTCACGTGTGCCTTTACACCCTCTTTTGGTTTTGCCCGTGGTCTATATTATGCAATTTTCTATAGTATCTCCTCATTTAACAATGCCGGTTTTTCTTTATTTAATAATAGTTTAATGGGCTTTCAAAACAACTATGCAATCTGTCTGACGGTAAGTGTGCTCTATATTTTGGGTGGACTTGGCTTTTTAGTACTTATGGATATCAAGCAAAATAAAAAATGGAAGAAACTAAGTCCAAATAGCAAACTCATCCTTACGACTATTGCCATTATTAATGTAGTGGCGTTTATCTTGATTTGGGCTTTAGAAGCACAAAATCCTCATACGCTAGGACTGCTAAATATAGGGGATCAAGCTTTACATGCTTGGTTCCAAGCCACTGTTCCACGCTCTTCAGGATTTAATACCATTGATACGGGTGCAATGACCAATAGCAGCTCTTTACTTATGATGTTGCTCATGTTCATTGGTGGAGGCTCCTTAAGTACTGCGGGTGGTATCAAAGTCGGGACTTTTGCTATATTGGTTTTAAGCGTACTTTCTTTTTTAAAACGTACGGATGAAATTAGAGTCTTCAATCATTCTGTTTCTCACGAAACCACTTATAAAGCTCTCGCTGTTACCGCGATTACCAGCATACTTATATTTATGGGGTTCTTTATTCTTTTGCTTTTAGAACCAAAAGCCGATTTTATGAACTTACTATTTGAGGTAGTTTCTGCCGCCTGCACTGTTGGTCTTTCTCGTGGTATTACGCCAGAGTTACACAATGGTAGCCTATTTATTTTAAGTCTACTCATGTTTGCTGGAAGACTCGGCCCTTTAACGCTAGCGTATTTAATTGCGACACCGAAAAAAAGCCGTCTCAAACACCCGCAAGCCAACATTCAAATTGGATAATAAAAAAGCCGCTTTTACAGCGGCTTTTTTATTAGTTCGAACTTAGTACCAGTTCATGAGTGAAACCCCCAAACCTGCATAAGTTGCACGGTGGTTATAGTCAATTAAGCTTTCACCATATCCATTAAATAACTGAAAATGGCCACGTAACTTACCGCTAATTGGGAATGCCCAGTCAAACTGAACTGCACCATGAGAGTCATCACCACCTTTTAAAGAGTGACGTAACATTAACGAGAAATCATTATCTTTCCACTTATAAAAAGCAGTCAAATCACCGCGCCCTACGTAATCTTCAATATCAGGATTATTATCATCTTTACTTGCTTCGTTAATACGAATCCAAGGACGAAGCATTACGGCAAAGTTGCCACGCTCTAACCCCACATTAAAGATGACACGGTTCCAGCTACGAGATAACGGATCTGAACGACCATTTGATTGGTGATTTAAAGTCACTCCAAGTAAACGACCATCTAAACCGAGCAGCTCGTAGTTTGTTCTAAACATCAAGCTTGCTTCAGGCTCATAATTCGTTTCACGGAAAGGCCGAGATTCTTCAGCATTAAAAGTCTGCCAACGTGATGATTGCGTATAACCTAACCACAAGTCGCCATTATTGCCAAAAATATTTTCCCAAGCTTTAGTTTTTAAAGAAATCTGGAATTTACTTTCTGTTGATTTTAAATTTTGAGGTGTGTGTTCTACATTGTTCGGGTTTGGACTAGTAGGCAATTCATTTTTATCGCTGGTCCAAAATACGGGAAGCAAATAGACAGGCTGATAAGCACGAATGTTCCAAACTCCGAGTTTACTTTTTTCAGATAACTCCCAACGTTGGTCTAGTAAAGAAGTAGTAGGTTCAATTTTTGGCGCCTTTCCTATTACTTTAATATTACTAACCGTATCTACAACCTTCTCTTTAAACGTTTCAGGTTGAACAGCAGGTTTATCAATTTTTTTAACAGGCTCTGGCACTGCTGCAGCTTGAACAACGGGTAAAGCCGCTGGTTTAAACACAGAGTCATAACAAGCTAGGCGGTCAGCATTTGAAGCGAGGGCAACACACGCATCTGCGGTAGCAGGTTTTACAGGGGCTAAGGTGTCAGCATAGGCCACCGATGCACACAAACAGCTAAGCAGGGTTCCCATACTTAGCTGTAATGATGTGCGTTCAAATTGTTTGAACGCCATGTTCATCTCCAATTTTTATTTTAATTAACTTGTTTAATCGTAAAGCCCAGTTGTTGCAATTCGTCACGTTTTGCAAAAGGTGCAACGACAGCTTTCACAGGTATTTGTTCAATTAAATATTGACGCGCAACACGCTGTAAATCTTCTAAAGTCACATGTAATAGTCTTTCACGTAAAATACGGCGGAAAGTTGGTGTTCTAGCATGTAACAATGCATAGCAAGCTGTAATTGCCTCGCCTGCTGGTGAACCCGGTTTATCCATACTTGCCACCAAGCCAAGAATTGCTTCTTCTAGTTGATGAGGTTGTTGCTGTGTATTTAACAACCATTGCACGCTCGCTTCAAAGTCTTTAAATGTCTCAGCTAAACGTGGGTCACGATAACTAAAGAAACGGAATGAACAAGCATTTCCATCATAGCTAGCACCACCACCATAAGCACCGCCTTTTTCACGAATAGCACTATGCAAGAAACCATTACGTAAATAGGCTGCTAACACCATTAAAGGCGCTGCATCTGGATGAGATACGTCCACAGCTTGATATGCAGATGCACAGAACTGAACATTGGATTGAATTAACCATGCTTCATGTTCATTATCGTTTTCTTGCTCAACTTGAGTTAACTCAGTTGCTGCTGTATCAACATTTAGCTTATCCCAAACATTTTGGATTTCTTCAACCAAACGCTCAGACTGATGCTCTTCACATACAAGTAAAAATTGTTTAGGCGCTTGCAATAATTTGGTATGAATACGCTTCAACTCAGTAATTAGCCCATCATAAGCAGCATCGTCTTGCGTAATTTTAGTAACAAGCTCGCCTAACCAGTTCAATGCACCTAAACCAGTGTTTTGATAGTCACGTTGAGCTAAAGCACTCATATTACGAGAAGCAATCTGCATCGCATAGCTATGACCAGCACCCGATAAACGAGACTGCCAGCGTGTCTTACGTTGTTGCAACAACTCAATAATTCGCTCTTTCTCATCAAATCTAAGCTGTTCAAATGCTAATTTTAATAAATGAATTGCATCGAACTTCTGAGTTAAAGATTTTGTCGTTAAAGTTAACCAAGCACTAATTTTATCTTTATCATCAACTTTACTGCGTAATGAAGCGCCCATTCCTAAACCACCACTTACAGCTGTTTGTAAGTTTTGTAGTTCAAGATAGTCGTACTCACCTGCACCAACTTCACCCATTAAAATAGAGAGTAAATTGAAATATGGTGAGGTAACAACATCATCAGGAATCTGAATAAGCACTTGTTGATAGTAAATGCCATTCGTTCCGGCATGATACAAGTTCAACGGCGTGTCCATTCGATTACAGATAATTTCACGCAATTGACCTTGTACAATATGCAAGTCAGCCGGTACGTCTTCTAGACCTACTTTTGGTAACAGCTCAAGATTATCTGGTGTATCTTGACGCTCTTGTAAAGCTTTGGTTTTAGCAACGATCTCTGCTTTATCTTCTTCAGTTAACTTTTCACCAATCGCAGCTAAACGTGCTTTTTCAGCTTCTTGTTCTTTTAGCGACTTGGTTGCATCAGGTACTAAAGTCATTTGTACACGGTGTGGATTATCTAACAAATGCGTTTGAATAAGATTAGATAACCACATTGGGTCTTGTAGTTCTTCTTTAACCTGAGCAATTGCACTATCAACATCCCAGATCTGAATTGGGTCATTATGGTGGATAGCACCACTCAAACCATTTAAAATCAAACTTAAACCATACGGCGTACCATCACCATTAATTTCACGTTGATGCAACTCGATTTGATGCAAAATTGCATCAACTAACGCCGAGTCAATTGGTTTTGCAGCCACTTCACGCAGAATATTTAAGACACCATCTTTAAAACTTTCTGCATGCTCAGGGTTTGAACCTTGAACGCCACAATAGAATGTCATTTCAAAGTTACTGTCATCTACGCCCATTAAAGGTCCAGTTGACTGAGCATAACCACAAGTTTCTAAATAATGACGAAGCGGTGACGCTGAGTTTTCAAGTAAAACACCTTCTACCAAACGCATACCGAGACGTAGTTTGATATCACTCGCTTGCGGTAACAACCAAGACAATACATGGTAAGTTTTATCTTTTAAATCATCGCCATCAACAGCATAGTTTTCCGTCACTTCAACAGGTGCTGTTAAACGTTTTTCTGGTTTTGAATATAAAGTTGTACCCGCAGCAAACTTATGTAGAGCTAGTTTTTCAAATTGCTCTTGTAACTCATATGCCGTTTGGTTACCGAAGGTCATAAATACTGCATTACTTGGGTGGTAATGAGTTTTATAAAATTCTACTAACTGTTCATACGTTAAATCAGGAATGTCCTTTGGATCACCGCCTGAGTTGTAATGATAGGTCGTTTCAGGAAATAAATGGTGTGCCAACTGATGATAAAGCTGATCAGACGGTGCACTCATCGCACCTTTCATTTCATTGAACACTACACCTTTATATACAGGCTGATCATTTTCAAGTTCAATGCGAATACCTTCTTGAGCAAAATCAAGAGGATTTAGATTTGCTGAAAAAGCAGCATCAAGATAAACAGACAATAAGTTTTGGAAATCTTTTTTGTTTTGAGTTGCAAATGGATATGCTGTCCAATCTGCTGCTGTAAACGCGTTCATAAATGTATTTAATGAACGGCGAATCATTAGAAAGAACGGATCACGAACAGGAAACT
Source organism: Acinetobacter sp. XH1741 (assembly GCF_041021895.1). NCBI lineage: Bacteria > Pseudomonadati > Pseudomonadota > Gammaproteobacteria > Moraxellales > Moraxellaceae > Acinetobacter > Acinetobacter chenhuanii. The sequence goes on along the minus strand of NZ_CP157428.1, from coordinate 2,184,583 downwards.
TTTCAGAACCACATAAAGCGGTATGCTCTAAAATATGTGCTGTTCCTTTAGAGTCCATAGGTTGTGTTCTGAACGCAACAAGAAATACATTTTCATCATAATCAGTTGCCAAGTGATAATGCACCGCACCTGTGACCTTATGCTTATATTCAGACACTAAAATATCTAATGCTTCAACATGGTGCTGACGTAGCAACTGAAACGCAGGGTGAACAGTTTGAGAAATGGTTTCAGTGACATCTACAGTCATGTGATCTCCTAACATATCGGATAAGTGAATAAGTCTCATTATAGCCTGAGTCGGCTTGAGATTGGCGAACAAAAGCCAAGTAAAATACTATGTTTTTGTTGAGTATTAGTTTTCATAAGCATGGCTTTGATATCAAGCACATAGCTCTAATCGTTGTATCCTAACAGAACAAAACCTTTTAATACTATCTATATCCTACACGACAAATAAAAAAGCTCATCCAAATGATGAGCTTTTTTGACATTTTTTTAATTAAAAACGATAGCGAAGTGCAACTTGAGCATTTAGCGGATCACCCATCATGTTTGAATCATTTGCTCCGCTATGACCTGAAACAAAATAGTCATGATCAAACAGGTTATTTAGGTTTAAGTTCACATCATAACGTTCACTCTGATAGCCTAACGCGGCATTTACAACAGCATAACCCGGTAAAATATTTTTGTTATCTGGCGCACTAAATCGTGATGATTCACCACGACCACCTACAGCCGCATACCAATGATCATTAATTTGGTATTTTAACCATAAGTTAGCAGTGTTATTTGGCGTAAGCGCAGAGTGATTACCTGTAAACCCGATAGTCGACTTTTCAATCTTACCATCCATATAAGAATAGCCAGCTAGTATGGACAATTGATCAGTCAATTGACCTGTTAATGAAAGTTCAACACCTTTTGTTTTTTGCTCACCTGCCAACAATGCTTGATTTGGATTAGATGGATCTTGGTTTTGAATATTGGTTTGGCTCATCTGAAATAAAGCCAAAGTTACATTCAATTGATCATTTACATCCCACTTCGCACCAACCTCATAATTTTCAGTTTTTGTCGGCTTTAAATCATCACTGTTTTTATAAAAAACAAATGCATCAGCCAGAGGTTGAAACGAGCGATTATAAGATGTATAGAGCGAAAGATTACTTACTGGCTGATAGACCACCCCAATTCGTGGAGAATAAGTATTATCAGTACGGTTTAAATCTAGATTTGCACTTGTTTTATCATCACGATCTTGAGATAGATTGTCATAACGTAAACCAACTAAAACTTTAAGCTGGTCTGTAACTGTCATTAAGTCTTGAAAATACACGCCATAGTTTTCAAAAGTATTGCTATTGTTATTACGTGCAGCCGTTGTACCTGTATTAATAGGTGCCCAATATTCTAATTTAGGGTTATACAAATCGGTGGTTGTTTTCGCACCTTGCCATAGTATTTCATCTTTATTCTGCTTACTATATTCAGCACCAATTAACGTATTGTGCTTTAAAAAACCTGTATTAAATAAAGCGCTTAACTCTTGTTGAACATATACTCCATCTTCATTACGTAAACGCTTATTTTGAGTCAAAGTAATTTGTGATTTATCAGCAGGATGTGTATCAACACTATATTGACGATCTAATGAATAATTATAATGACGAACTGCCCCATGATATTTGAGTTGATCACTAAACTCATGATCCAAACTTATGGTTTGACTCGAGATTTCAGTATCAACGTCCCCAACTTCTTTACCATTTAACGCACCATAAAAAGTTTTAGGGTTTGTTTTAACTGGTTTACCTGTAAGTGGATCTGTCGGGAATCCTTGATCAGCTAAACGGTCATCATGCAAATAGTCAGCCTGAAGTAAAAGTTTAGTTTTATCACTAATATCCCACTGTACTGATGGAGCCACCGCCTGACGTTTTAAAAAAGCCTGATCACGATAACCATCTGAGTCTTCAACTGCACCAGTTAAACGAACCTTGACATTCTCTGCTACTTTTTCATTCACATCGACTTCTGCACGGCGTTGCCCTGAAGTGCTACCAATTAGGCTCACTTCACGCAAAGATTCATCCATTGGCTTTTTATTAATTTTATTAACTAACCCACCCGCCGAACCACGACCATAAAGTACAGAAGCAGGCCCTTTTAACACCTCAACTCGTTCAACATTCGACATATCTCGAAAATACAATGCATCATCACGAATACCATCTACATAATTATCTGTGATTGCAGAGAACCCACGAATCATGACCTGATCACGCTGTCCATCACCCACGCTAAAACTCAAACCAGCAACATTTTGCAAGGCACCTTGCATAGAGGTCACTGTTTGCTCTCTTAGAATTTGTTTCGGTACGACATTTACAATTTGAGGAACATCTTTTAATTGCATGAGGCCTTTAGTTGCACTCGATGCTTGCCCTACTTCTTGTTTTAAACTGTTTTCCTTCTCAGCTTTTACTGCAATTGTTGGAAGATTGGTTACAGCCTGTGAGTCTGCCGCTGCGGCATATACATGGCCTGTTATAACCCCAAATGATGAAATAAATAAAATAGAACGTTTCATGTAAGTTCGCTATGAATAATTTCAGGCGAAGTTTCAATGAAATGGTCTACGTTTGTAAATATTATCAATAATCATTATTAATTGATAATATTTATTAAAAAGAATATTTCAATTGCTTAGGCAAACAATAAAACTCTGCTAACCGCTGAATTACCTGAATTTTATTCAACAAACTACAGCAAATGTGAGCAATGGTGTAAACTTATCGATCTGATTTTTTATTCTGTGACAACACATATGGCAACTGTAGATCTTTTTGCAATTGGTAATGCATTAATCGACCAAGAATTTAAAGTGTCTGATGATTTTCTTAGTCAGCAAGGCTTACAAAAAGGCACAATGCAGTTGTCTGACGGTGATACACAATCTGCTTTATATGAAAATTTAAAGCAAACTCAAGATTACAAAGGCCAAGCAAGTGGCGGCTCTGCTGCAAACACAACTGTAGCCTTTAGTGCATTAGGTGGTAGCGCTTTCTATGGTTGCCGTGTTGGTCACGATCAATTAGGTGAAATTTACCTACAAGGTCTAAATGATGCAGGCATTCAAACCACACCCAAATCAATCAGTGAAGGTGTAACAGGTACATGTATGGTACTTATTAGCCCAGACTCTGAGCGTACCATGCATACCTATTTAGGTATTACGGCTGAACTTTCTCAAGATCAAATCGATTTTGAGCCGTTAAAAACAGCAAAATGGCTTTATATTGAAGGTTACCTCTCTACCAGTGAAACAGCTCGTAAAGCAGTAAAACAAGCTCGTGAAATTGCAAAAGCTCACGGTGTTAAAATCGCTTTATCTTTGTCAGATCCTGCAATGGTTCAATATGCCCGTGAAGGCTTAGAAGAACTTATGGATGATGGTGTAGATCTACTATTCTGTAATGAACAAGAAGCCTTAATGTACACCAATACCACTACTGTTGAAGATGCACTCACGCAGTTACGTTTTAAAAATCATACTGTTGTGATTACGCAAAGTGCCAAAGGTGCATTAGTTGCAAATGCAACTCAACATTTTCATGTGGCGGGTCGTCATGTAGAAGCTGTAGATACAAATGGCGCAGGTGATGCATTTGCAGGTGCCTTTCTCTATGCACTAAACCATCATGAAGATTTAACTGCTGCTGCCCAGTTAGCTATCTTAATTTCGAGTGAAGTTGTGTCTCAATTTGGTCCTCGTTTAGCCATTAATGACTATGCTAAACTTCTCGAAAATTTTCAGAAGGAATGTGCTTGAAATGGAAAGGATCTGTATGACGGAAGAAGTTCCTGAGCGTGAAGCTAGAGCTTTTGACACTTTACAAGGAACTACTATTTTCATTACACAGCGTGATGGCTCATTCTATGCCTATCAGAATTTATGCCCTCATTTGCAAACTGAACTTGAATATCTAGAAAATCAATTTCTAGATCAAGACCAAGAATATATCCAATGTTCTACCCACGGCGCTTTATTTAACGTGGAAACTGGCGAATGTATTTCTGGTCCTTGTTTAGGTGATTTTTTAAATAAAGTTGAGATTAAAGTGCATTCAGATGGCGGTATTTATATCGTAGACTGAAATCATCAACATTAGAGTTTCTACCATGGCTGATTTCTTTTTTAATTATTATCTTATGCCTTTTCATTTAAGTGTTGTGGCTTTGATATTACTCAGCGTGGTAGAAACCATTGGTATGTATATTGGGTTACGGCCAAGCCAACTTTTAAAAAAAATTGCACCAGATTGGCTTACCAACTCTCCTCTATTTAATGTTAAATTTTCTAAAGCTCTAATCTTTGTTTTTTTACTTATCAATTTCAGTTTTGCTGGTTACTTCTTACAGCTTTCTTTCTTTGCTATCCAACATTACTTCATCATCCCTTTTTACTTAATTATTCCTGCACTGGTTATCGCAATCTTTTTTACAGTGTTTATGATCCATTGCCTTGATCAAGTGATTAAACCAAAGCTTACGCATACCAATTACAACCTGTTAGGACGCCTCGCAACAATTTCAAGTGGTAGCGCCAGACCTGGTTTTTCAGCTCAAGCACGTGTACGTGATGAGTTCGGCCAATTGCACTATGTTCAGGTTGAACCTGAATATGGCGAGCTAGAACTATATTCACAAGTCATATTAGTGAGAGTTCAAAAAAGCCATTATCTTGCAAAAAAGATTTCAATGGCTAACGACTTATTTGCTCCAGATTAATTTTTAAATTCTATTTTATTCACCTAAAATAATTATTCCTCTCAAGGATATTCATCCTTAAGCTCCATCACGCTCCTTTTTTACTAACATTCGGTTTTTTATTTTAAAACCCACCAAAATAGTAAGAATAAAAAATAACCAATCATTTTAGTATGATTATATAATTATTATATACAAGTGTTTTAGTTGGATTTAATAATAAATTCAAACCATTTTAGTTGGTTATTTTATTTAGAATTATTTAAAAATACAAGACATTGTTTTTCATAATAAAAATAATTAAGTTTTTATTTAAAATATATTTATTGTTTATTTTTAATATATTTTGATTAATAATAAAATTAATATGTATCGAGGTTTATTTTATGAGCCTTAAAACTCCAGATATTAATGCCAAATTAATTAGAGAAATTACGATTATTCTAATAATCAAAGTCGTGCTTCTCTTAACCATCAAACATATTTGGTTTGATGCTCCCACTATCCCCAAAAATTTTGACAATCAAGTCGCCGAGCATATCGCTGGCGATAACGCTTCCCACATTAAGGAGACACGTTGATGATTTCTGAAAGCGTGGTTGATCTTTCGCGGTTCCAATTTGCCATGACCGCCATGTATCACTTTCTTTTCGTACCTTTAACCCTAGGCCTTGCGTTTATTCTGGCTATTATGGAAACAACTTACGTGATATCCGGTAAAGAAATTTACAAGGATATGACTAAGTTTTGGGGAAAATTGTTTGGTATTAACTTTGCCTTAGGTGTAACTACAGGCTTAACTATGGAGTTCCAATTTGGGACTAACTGGGCTTATTACTCACATTATGTAGGTGATATTTTCGGTGCACCATTAGCAATTGAAGGCCTAATGGCATTCTTCCTTGAATCAACATTTATTGGTCTATTCTTTTTTGGGTGGGATCGTTTAAGCAAAGTTCAGCATTTAGGTGTAACCTGGTTGGTAGCTCTTGGCTCTAACATGTCAGCACTCTGGATTTTAGTTGCGAATGGTTGGATGCAAAACCCAGTCGGTGCGGCATTTAACTTTGAAACAATGCGTATGGAGCTTGTGGACTTTGGTGCTCTTATTTTTAACCCTGTTGCACAAGTAAAATTTGTACATACTGTTTCTGCCGGATATGTAACAGGTGCAATTTTCGTACTCGCGATTTCAAGCTACTACTTGCTTAAAAAACGTGATCTACCCTTTGCCCGCCGTTCATTTGCAATTGCTGCTATTTTCGGTCTTGCTTCCACACTTTCAGTGATTTTGCTTGGTGATGAGTCTGGTTATGAACTAGGTGATGTACAAAAAACTAAACTCGCTGCAATTGAAGCCGAATGGGATACTCATCCTGCTCCAGCTCCATTTACTTTATTTGGTGTACCAAACCATGAAGAAATGCGAACAGACTATGCAGTTAAAATTCCTTATGCATTAGGTCTAATTGCAACTCGCTCAACAACCAAAGAAGTTACTGGTCTAAAAGACTTAATGCAACAGCATGAAGTCCGTATCCGTAACGGTATGCTGGCTTATGCTGAACTTGAAAAACTACGTGCCGGAGATCGTTCACCAGAGTTATTAGCTTCATTTGAGAAAAACCAAAAAGATTTAGGTTATGGCCTACTTCTTAAGAAATACGCACCAAATGTCGTAGATGCAAGCGAGCAAAATATTCAAGCGGCTGTCAAAGACACCATTCCGAACGTGACTGCTCTATTTTTCTCATTCCGCGCAATGGTTGCCTCTGGTTTCCTAATGCTACTTCTTTTCGTTTTAGCGACTTGGGCTGTAGCAAAAAGAAATGCTGAAAATAAACCTTGGCTACTTAAATATGCATTGTTTGCGCTCCCACTTCCGTGGATTGCAGCTCAAACAGGCTGGTTTGTTGCTGAAGGTGGCCGTCAACCTTGGTCTATTGGTGAAATTTTACCAACTCACTTATCGACTTCGAGTTTAAGTACTGGCGATGTATGGGGTTCAATCCTCGCGTTAGCAGCGTTCTACACCGTACTTTTAATTATTGAAATGTATTTAATGATTAAATTCGCTCGCTTAGGACCAAGCTCACTTCACACTGGTAAATATCATTTTGAAAAGCAAGAAGCGAAAGCATCTGTTAATGGGGAGGCCTTATCATGATTGAGTACGAACTCATAAAATCATATGGTGGGTGTTAGTTGGTGTCTTACTCATCGGGTTTGCCTTAACCGATGGTTTCGACATGGGCTCAATGGCACTTATGCCATTTGTTGGTAAAACTGATAACGAACGCCGTGCGGCCATCAATACCATTGCACCGCACTGGGATGGTAATCAAGTCTGGTTTATTACCGCAGGTGGTGCATTATTTGCGGCATGGCCAATGGTTTACGCAGTTGCATTCTCAGGAATGTATTGGGCATTATTACTTGTGCTATTTGCCCTATTCTTACGCCCTGTAGGTTTCGACTATCGTTCTAAACTAGAAAATACGAAGTGGCGTAACTCATGGGACTGGGGACTTTGTATTGGTGGTGCTGTACCAGCTCTGGTTTTTGGTGTGGCATTCGGTAATCTATTCTTAGGTATCCCTTTTAGTTTAGATAGCACATTACGCTCTGAATACGCTGGTAGCTTCTTTGCTCTTCTTAACCCATTTGCCTTAGTTTGCGGTATTGTCAGTCTTTCTATGCTCTGTGCCCATGGCGGTGCTTGGCTCATGCTACGTACAGATGGTGCCTTAAAACAGCGCTCTGCTAAAGCTACCCAAATTATGGCAGCAGTATTTTTGTTATGTTTCCTTGTGATTGGAGCATGGTTGTACTTCGGCCAAATACCAGGTTATAGCTACGCTGCAGCAATTAATCCAAACGCTGCTCTTAATCCATTGGCTAAAGAAGTGGTCACAAATAATAACCCTGGTTGGATGAACAACTACACCAGCTACCCAATTACCAAGGTTGCTCCAGTTCTCGCAATTTTAGGTGCAATTCTTGCGTTCTTTACAGCATCAAAAGCAAAAGCAGGTTTAAGTTTTACTGGTACAAGCTTAATGATTGTAGGCGCAATTTTAACTGCAGGCTTTGCTCTATTCCCATTTTTATTACCTTCTAGTGTTAGCCCAAACTCTAGTTTGACCATGTGGGATGCTGTATCAAGTCATCGTACTTTAGGCGTTATGACAGTTGCTGCATGTATTTTTGTTCCAATCATTTTGATTTACACAACTTGGTCGTATTACAAAATGTGGGGCGTGATTACCAATAAACATATCGAGTCAAACTCGCATAGTTTGTACTAATAAGGAGAAGTAAATGTGGTATTTCGCATGGATTCTTGGAATTTTGATGGCATGTTTTGCAGGTGTATTAAGCGCACTTTATATCGAGCATCATCAAAATTTAGATGAGGAATAAATCATGGCAAACGCAATGACAGCATCAAATCAACGAAAAGCTCAAGCATTTGCAATGGCCATTTCATTTCTGTTGGCATTGCCGCTTGCTGCAATTTTACTGGTCCATCCTTCACTAATGTTAGATGCAAACGGACACTACAATCATAGCCAACTTATGTTGGTTATGATGGGGATTTCCGGAGGCTTTATTTATGGTGTTGGTTTTGTACCCCACTTCTGGTTATGGAAATGGTTATTTAGCCCATGTATAGCTTGGCCTCTCATGCTTTTAGGCTATTACATCTGGTTTCTAACCTAAACCCAAAGGACCTCATTTGAGGTCCTTCTTCATTTCAATCAGTTTAATAGGTACAAGTGGGACTCCAACATCTGCTTCATATGGATATGGCTCTTGATTGCCTGTTTTTATATATCCACGTCTTTCATAATAAGCAATTAGTTCTGAACGTACATCTAAAACATACATGATCGCACTGTCCAATTCTGGGACTTTTTGCAAACCAAACTGTTCAGCATACTCCAAAACATGGCGGCCTACTTTCATATTCTGAATATGTGGATCTGTACAAAATGTTCCTATCTCCACAGTATTTTTTTGAAACGTAAGACCTATACATGCGACAAGTTTTGATGAATCCATTTCTGCAACTAATAATATTGAATTAGACATTTGTAATTGCTGTTTCAATTGCTCTTGACTAATACGTTGCCCTTTTACAAATCCCGCTTCTGTTGTCGAGCTTCTACCTTGTTGTTCTCTATAAGATTGATTAATCAAATCTACAAGTGATGAAATATCACTTAATTCAGCTAAACGGAAAGTTAAATTCATCATAATTATGCTTAGGCTATTTATAAATTACTAAAAATAAAACCGATATTAAATCGGCTTTATTTTGAATAGCAATTGATTAATTTGATTTTTCAGCTAACCAAGCCATAAACTTTTGGCGCTCAGCTTTAGAAGATTTCTGCCAAAGTTCAACTAAGCGCTGATCATTAGTTTGGGTAACGCCTGCCGCAGGTACCGTTGCTACAACAGGTGCCGCAACTTGGGCTGTAGTTGGTTTTGCAGTAGCATAAACTGCCTCAGGCTGTTGTTTAGATGGTTTTGTCGTAAAGTCCGCTACTTTACCCAACAAACCCGTTGCAAACCAAGGTCTTGCTTCATTATTTGCACCCGTCTGTTGTACAATTAGCTCGTTATTTGAGTTATATAAAGCGACTGTTGGCTGCTCAGCATATTTCTTAGCTTGCTCATACTCTTTTGGTACACCAACCATAGCAAGCTTATAAGTTTGCCCATCTTTTAACGTTGGGGTTTGAATAGTAACCACACCTGACTTAACAATATCGTGCTCGCCATTTAAGTGTTCAAAATATTCTTGGTAACGCACACTTAGGTTCGTTTCGCCTGCATCAACTTTGTAATTATTTTTAGAAAAACGGAATAATCCAGAGTTGACTTCTTGACCATTCACCGCAAGGATTACAATCTCTTCTGGTGCTATAATTGTAACTGCTGAAAATACTGAACCGCTTAGTAATAAACCAATTGCAGCAACACCTAATCTTAAAGTCATCTGTTCACGTCTCTATAATATTTAATAGTTTCTAAAATCATGAGCAATATGCAATATGATTATGACGATTTTATGACAAACTTATTGTCGGCTAATTCAGACTTAAAGCATTAAAAATATATTATTGAATTCTAATAAATATCTATTTTCAATAACTAAACCTTAACTCATTTCAAGAACATAAAAAAAGAGCACCTTTTGAGGTGCTCTTTTTATCAACTATCATTAGTTGAATGTTTTGAAACGATCTTCATCGCTAATAAATGCTTTTTCACCAGCTGGTGCTTCAACAGAACCAAATACCAACTGAGCACGTAATTTCCAATTTGCTGGTATATCAAATGCTTGTGCAGCATCGGCATCAACAATTGGGTTATAGTGCTGCAAAGAAGCCCCTAAACCCAACTCTGAAAGTGCTGTCCAGGTCGCGAACTGAGCAATTGCTGTTGAATGTTCAGACCAAACTGGGAAGTTATCTGCATACAATTCAAATTGCTCTTGTAAGCTTTTAATAACTGCTTGATCTTCATAAAACAGTACAGTACCAACACCTGCTACAAAGCTATCAATCTTAGCATTTGTACCAGCAAAAGAATCTGCAGGAACAATTTTACGTAATGCTTCACGAACTAAATTCCAGAATTTAGCATGTGATTCACCATAAAGAGTAACTACACGTGAAGATTGTGAGTTGAATGACGATGGACTATGTTTAACCGCTTCACGAATTGTTTCTTCAATTTTAGTGCGATCTAATGCAACATTTTTACCAATTGCATAAATAGTACGACGGTTTTTAATTTTATCTAAGAAAGTAGACATTTTGTTATTTCCTATCTATTTGATTGACCATTGGCCGTTGTTTGGGAATGAATATAGTCTATGAAACTCATTTCTTATAATCAGCATTAAAAATATGACAGTTCGTTTTATTTTCGCAACAATAAAAAAAGATATTGATATAAAAAAGCCTCACGATGAAGTAAGGCTTTTTAAGCAATCCACATGCAATTATTTGTCAGTCTCAAATAATGCTGCAACAAATGATTTCGCTGAGAATGGTCTCAAATCATCAATTTTTTCACCTACCCCAATGAAACGGATCGGTACATGAGTACGACTAGCAATATTAAAGAGTACGCCACCTTTCGCTGTACCATCTAACTTAGTAATAGTAATACCTGTTAGACCTACAGCTTGGTCAAATTCTTGTACTTGGTTAATTGCATTTTGCCCAGTACCTGCATCGACCACCAACATAATTTCATGAGGTGCTGTTGCATCAATTTTTTGCATCACACGCTTAACTTTCTTAAGCTCTTCCATCAAATTGCTTTTGTTATGCAAACGACCTGCTGTATCTGCAATCAATACATCAATACCTTTAGCACGTGCACTTTCAAAAGCATCAAAAATAACCGAAGCACTATCAGCTCCGTGGCCTTGAGCAACAACTGAAATGTCATTGCGCTCACCCCAGATCTGTAACTGTTCAGTAGCAGCTGCACGGAATGTATCGCCCGCTGCTAGCATTACTTTTTTACCTTCACCTTGTAGACGCTTAGCCAGTTTACCAATGGTCGTTGTTTTACCAACACCATTCACCCCTACCATTAAAATCACATATGGTGATTTATTAGGATCAATATGTAATGGCTTCACACGTGGAGCAAGTAAAGCAACCAATTCTTCTTGTAGAGCTTTATAAAGTGAATGTGAATAAATCAAATCACCACGGGCTGTACGCTCAGTTAAATTGGTAATAATCGTTTTGGTGGCTTCAACACCAATATCAGCAACTAATAATTGCTCTTCAACTTCTTCAAGTAACTCATCATCAATTTCTTTTCCACCAATTAGGATATTGACCATACCATCAGTGAAATTACGACGAGTTTTAGTTAAACCATCTTTCATTCGCCCAAAGAAACCCGTTTTTGGTTGCTCTGGCTCTTTAGAAGATGCAATTTCAACTACTTCTTCAACTTTTACTTCTTGCTTAACAGGTGATTCAACGATAGGAACATCGATAGCAGGTAAATTAGGCAATGTGACATCGTCATCCCCGATCTCAGCATCTATCAAGAATTTATTTTGCATATTCGATTGTTGTTGCATGCCGATTCCTTGAAAAGCAGCGTGTTAAAAAACAGAAAGTTTAGCATAAATTCAAGTTTTTGCCTGCTTCAATAGCGTGCAAAACCTTTTTGAAACAAAGCAAAACTTATTGAGTATCTTCTTGCGCTAACGCAGGATATTCCTTGATATGATCATGTTCAAACTGATAAGCATGCATTAACTTTAAATACTCTGCTCGATGAATTTCGGATTGAGCCATAATCAACTCAGCCATATCTTGGGTTCTTGGATAAGTGGCCTGTCGAGAAAGTTGTACAATTCTTTGGTACTGTTCTGAGTTGACAGGACGAAGTAATGCTAAATAAGACAGCATAAAAATACAGCCAATGATAATAATCACTACCAGATTAAAACATTGGTCTGCCTTTAACTCAGACTTTAATTTAAGAAAATTTTGTTTGAATGTGAGCATGACCTACCTCTAATTGATGTAGTGTAGGGTTCAATGCACTTCAGCACAAGGTCAAAATCCAGTAAGGCCAGTATTCTTTATCCTTACTGGATTGCAAGCCCTAGCTTATTAGAGATCGAATTACAGAGAAATAGAGAATTGCAGCAATAATCACTAAAACCAAAAACATAGCAAAAATGCTCAAACCCTCTTCTGCATCTGCTGGGTGCAATTCATCTTCATCTGCAATTTTTCTAAGCTCACCATCATAAATCTGATAGAACCGAGCTTTTTGATTAGGTTCCAATCGACCAGCATAATCAAAAACGCGTTTCCTTTGTGCCAAACAATAATCACCTAAATGTATTTCTTGATGGAAAATTGCTTCATCTAATAATTTACGATGGTAATGAGCAAGCTCTATGATTTGTTCCTCTCTAGGAGGAGTATCAAAAACAAAGCCATCGATAGTATTTGTCATAGTTATTCTCCTTGTCTTTTATTCTCATATTGATTTTACTCAAAATTATTTGTGAATAATGTTTAATCATGTATCCTAATAGTGAACTAATTAATGTCCATGAATGGTTGACAAATCAATCAATTTGTAATATTAGTTTAACAATTCTAAGTTAAATTAGTTTAAAGGCAGTGGCCTTTAGAAAAAGTAATCATAATTACAATAAGGAGTTTTATATGATTCAACGTATCTCTCATCATGATTTAGAACATGTATACGCAACTGCAGTTAACACAATTCACTCTCAAATGAATTTCCAAGATGCGGTTGCACAGTTAGAAGAAGTTGCTCGTGCTGGCCACGGCAAAGCTGCACTATTCTTAGCAGAATTATACTATCAAGGTTTCCGTGTTGAGCGTGATTCCATGAAAGCACAATATTGGCAGAAGTTAGCCACGATGCAAGCATAAAGAAACGTCACTTAGGTGGCGTTTTTTTTTACGTCTATTAAAACAAAAGTTATCAATTTATTAAAAGCCTTACTTCGCCTCTTTAGTCGTGGCTCAGGTGACGTTTTTTTATGCCTGTAAAAAATTCGATAAAGATACATTCATCTGTTATTTTTCTTGCGCTCCACCAAAGCTTTAGTCGCTTTGTCTCTCTCCGATAGTACTTGCTATTTAGCATTGATCTTTATAGACATTTCTAGTCATCAATATTTGTTTACGATTTGACACCTGTTTAAACTGAAATGTCATGTGGTTTTCTTATAATAAGCAAGACAAGTTAAAAACCTTTAAATTGAAAATGAATAAGTTAAGCAATCTACAACCGGTTTCTAAAGACTTGATGATCAAGATTTATATTTTAAGAACCATGATGTACTGTGGGGTTCTTTGGGGACTATTTGATGAAGGCTGGGCTATTAAATCAGATCAGGAAGATTTTATTTTCCCGTTTTGGCTAAATGGTGTTCAGGCACATCGATATGCAAAAACTCACTGGCCCAATTATAAGCCAAGAAAAATTACCCCAAAAGACTTCCATGAATCTTTACTGCCTACGTTAACGCGTTTAAAAGTTACCCCTGCTTTATTTAACTCATCTCATCGTAAGTTAAAGTTATCTACACAACAAATGCATCATTTCTTTTTTAATCATCCTCAATGGCAAGTAGCTTAAATTTATTTTTAAGCTATCAATATAGAATGCTTTTTGAACGCTTGAGCATAAAACTTGTATTTGAATGACTATCAAGTCTTTGCAATTTCCAAAAATCGAGCTAATTTAAATCAAAATGATAAAACAACAGGACAGAAGAAATGACTATCGTTGCACAAGTAATCAAGAACAAATCACAACAAGCTATTTTTACAATTTCACCCGAAGCAACTGTCCTTGAAGCAATTACCATTATGGCTGATAAAGGAATTGGTGCTTTAGTTGTCGCAGATGGTGAAAAGGTTGTCGGAATATTATCTGAACGCGATTACACCCGTAAAGTCACTCTTATGGAACGCTCGTCTTATAGCACAACAGTTGCCGAAATTATGACAGCAAAAGTGATTACAGTAGGTCTAAATAATACAGTTGAAGAATGCTTACAGCTCATGACCGATCGTCATTTACGTCATTTACCAGTATTAGATAATGAAAAACTGGTAGGTTTTATTTCAATTGGTGACTTGGTTAAAGCGGCTATGGAAGACCAAAAAGTTTTAATCGAACAATTAAAGCAATATATTTCAGGTTAAATAGACAAATAAAAATGGGCGGTAAGCGCCCATTTTTTATAGTTTTTAAACTTAAAGATAATTAGTAATTAAGGCAACTAAACGCTCTAACAAAATATCAGCTTGAGCTTGCGTCATGTTGATAGGTGGCAATAAACGAACTACTGTTCCTGCGGTAACATTAATAATAAGTTTATATTCATCACGAGCAATCGCGACAAGTTCAGCACATTCTTTCGGCAATTGAATACCAATCATCATACCAAAACCACGTACTTGTACGCTTTTGCTAGCCAATTTGGCACGTAATTGTTCAACGATATAGTTACCAACGACTGCCGCATTTTCTACTGCATTTTCCTTTTGGATCGTATCGATTACCGTATAAACCACACGTGAACCTAACACAGTACCACCATAAGTAGAGCCATGACTGCCAGGGCCTAACAATCCCACAGCTTTACCTTGAGTCATTACAGCACCCACTGGGAAACCATTACCCAAACCTTTTGCAGTGGTTAAAACATCTGGAATAATATTGGTATGCTGATATGCAAAATATTTACCTGTACGCCCATTACCAGTCTGAATTTCATCTAGCATCATCAACCAGTTGTGCTGATTACAGATATGGCGAACTTCTTCTAAATAGCTAAAGCCTTGTGGTGCCGTATTAATACCACCTTCACCTTGAATAGGTTCAATCAAAATAGCAACAATATCCGGATGTTGTAGGGCTGCCTCTTGAATCGCTTCAATATCGCCAAATGGTACGCGAATGAAACCTTCTACCAAAGGTGCAAAGCCGTCTTGTACTTTTTTGTTGCCAGTTGCAGAAAGCGTCGCCAATGTACGACCATGAAATGATTGCTCGGCAACAATAATTTTCGGCAAGCGTATACCTTGTTGTGTACCAAATTTACGGGCGATTTTAATAGCCCCTTCGTTTGACTCAGCACCACTGTTCGAAAAGAAAATTTCTTCCATACCCGAAACTTCAGCAAGCTTTTGAGCTGCCGCAGTTTGCCAAGGAATTTCAAATAAATTACTTGTATGCACAAGAGTAGCGGCTTGCTCTGCAATAGCCTCTGCAATGGCAGGATGGGCATGTCCCAAACCGCATACAGCGATACCAGTTAACGCATCTAAATATTCTGTACCGTCTTGTGTATAAAGATATGCCCCTCGGCCTCGGACAAAACTGATCGCTTGGCGACCGTAAGTAGCCATTAAGTGTGTAGGTTGATCAGGTTGTACTGGAGCTAGGGTAATATCAGTCATCACGAACTCTGTCTGTATGAGGTTTTAAGAAGAGTTTATATAAACAAAAACTTGCCCTGATGAAAAGTCTCATCACTCATTTATCTAAAATTTCGTCAGCTTTTTACGATCACTTCGGTTTATACAATAAAATATTGAATATTCTATGCAACTTTAGAGAGCAAGGCTGTTTGCAAAGCGATGTAAACACCCCCTATAATGCTGCAAGATTAGTTGAGGATCTACTTATGACTGAACAAGCACGTGATACTGAAGCGTTAATTCGCGATCAAATTGCGAAGCATCCCGTTTTACTTTACATGAAAGGCACTCCACAGTTTCCACAATGTGGTTTCTCTGCACGTGCAGTAGAGGCGCTCAGTCAAATTGGTCGTCCATTTGCATATGTGAACATCTTAGAAAACCCTGATATTCGTGCAACTTTACCAAAAATTGCTAACTGGCCTACTTTCCCACAATTATGGGTAAACGGCGAGCTTATCGGTGGTAGTGATATCATGCTTGAAATGTTCCAAAATGGCGAATTAAAACCATTAGTCGAACAATACAGTGCAGCTCCTGAAGCTTAATAATAAAAAAGCCAATCGAAAGATTGGCTTTTTTATACTTATGAAATTAACAATCACTTATACCGATATAACGAAATAAACCATCAACACCCAAATCTGCTTTTAATATAGTTAAATTTTTATAGGCTGTTGTCGTGATGGCTTCAAAAATATTCATATCTGGATTTTCATGTAGTTCATCCACATTTTGAGTCATACTTTCTTCAAAACGGTCAGCCACAAACTCAAACCCTAAATCCATTGCAATAAATAATGTATGTTCACACGGTTGAACATATTGTTCTTGTGTCCAATCGACAACTGCAAGCTTACAAATTGGGCAAAGAATATTTGCTGCCGCATTCTCTAATTCAACTAGCTGGTAAGACATACTTTTTTAAAAAATCGAGAAAAATATATTTTATGAAAATTAAAACATAAGCGCTATATTTGCTTAATATTTTTAGAAAATTAATTACAAAATCACACCAATGTAATTACAATAAAATTTCAAAATCAAACTTCCTTCTAAAACACTCTTTTCTTGAGCATATAGATGAGCTTTTTACAAAAAATTAAAATCTAACTTTATCGTTGCAAAAGTATTAATGTAAAATCTTGAGTGTTGCATAAATAGGATATTTTAATGCTCACAGATCTCGATGATTTTTATTGTTTCGCCCTTGTTGTTGAGCATGGTGGTTTTAGTGCTGCCGAACGTGTTACGGATATACCAAAATCAAAATTAAGTCGTCGTGTTTATAATTTAGAAGAAAATTTGGGGGTTCGTTTAATTCAACGCAGTTCTCGTCATTTCGCGGTAACTGATATTGGGATGGATATCTATAGACATGCCCAAGTAATGATGAATGCAGCACAAGCAGCCCACGATTTGGTAGATCACTTAAGCATTCAACCTAGAGGCGTGGTAAAAGTAAGTGTGCCGGTAGATATTGCACAAAATCAATTGCCTAAAATTTTACCCGCATTTTTAAAAAAATATCCTGAAATTCGTTTACAACTTATTGTGAGTAACCGCCGCGTTGATGTAATTAATGAAGGCATTGATGTTGCACTACGCGTAAGATCAAAACTAGATGATGATCCAAGCCTTGTCTTAAGACAATTTTCACTTATAGAACAAAGTCTCTTTGCGAGTCAGGCCTACTTAAATGAATTTGGCAATATCAAGACACCTGAACAATTAAGCGAACATCGAATTTTAAGCTTATCTGAAGAGCATCTAGATCAACAATTTACATTACATGGTCCAGACAATCAGCTGAAAAAAGTGAAGGTCAGCCCTATCGTAATGGGAACAAATCTTTATATGCTTGCTCAGCTTGCAAGCCAGAATTGTGGTATTGCTTTACTACCTGACACAGCAGCAGAAGATTTTGTAAAATCAGGGCAACTCATACAAATTTTGCCCGAGTGGAAAGCAGATCATGGTGTATTCCATGCTGTTTATCCATCTCGTAGAGGCTTACTACCGGCAGTACGTGTATTTATTGATTATCTTGTAGAACATCTATCAGACCATCCATAAGTTAAAAGCTATAAAAAAAGTTCGATAAATTATCGAACTTTTTTATTTTATAACCATTAAATTTTTGAGTAACTTCCTACACCTTCTGGCCATGATGTTAACAGTTCAAAACCTGTATCTGTAACAGCAACCATATGTTCCCACTGTGCAGATAAAGAAAGATCTTGGGTAATTACTGTCCACCCATCGTTTAACTCTTTCACTTGTGGTTTACCAGCGTTCACCATAGGTTCAATCGTAAAGACCATACCTTTTTTCAAAACCAATCCTTGGCCGCGTTGCCCGTAGTGCAAAATATTAGGTTGCTCATGGTATACCTTACCAATGCCATGCCCACAATACTCACGGACGATACTATAACCTTCTCGATGAGCAACGGATTGAATAGCATATCCAATATCACCCAAAGTTGCTCCAGGTTTAACAGTATGAATACCAGCTACCATTGCTTCATAAGTTGTTTCAACTAATTTTTTTGCATGCGGGTTTACGTTACCTACATAGTACATTCGGCTTGTATCACCAAAATAACCATCTTTAATAATCGCGACATCAATATTAATAATGTCACCATCTTTTAAAATTTTATTCGGCGAAGGAATACCATGACAAACCACCTCATTTACCGAGGTACATATTGTTTTTGTGAATCCATGATAACCCACATTTGCAGGGATCACTTTTAAAGTATTTACGATGTAGTCATTACAAATATTATCTAAATATTCAGTCGTTACACCGGGCTTAATATACTTCCCTATCATTTCTAAAACTTGTGCAGCCAAACGCCCAGAAACTCGTAACTTTTCTAAATCTTGTTCAGTTTTAATTGTAACAGTAGAAGCTCTCATTCAATTTTATCCTCGTAGGCACCGCTTTTACACTGCCTACAAAAATGTAAGTTAATTTAGAATATTTTAGAATGGATATAGGATAGGCTGGAAGCTTTAAATGCCCAAATATTCAACATTCATAATAGAAATTGATATTTTTTATTTTTACATAATTCTTAAGAAAAGTCAGACATAAAAAATGTTTTCTTTATTTCTTTCAATGGTTTTTCAACCACATAACTTAACCAGTTGATATTTTTCACATCTATGAATGATTTATAAAACCTGAAAAAACTCTTTTTCACGTAAAATAGCGCTTGATCATGCTCTCTTTTACTCTAAAATTCTTTCTTTTTCGTTAAATTTAATTTATGCAACAACTTCGTACTGGGGATATTATTGCCTTAGGTTTTATGACCTTCGCTCTTTTTATTGGGGCCGGCAATATTATCTTTCCTCCCATTGTCGCTCAACAAGCCGGTGATCATGTATGGCTAGCTGCCATAGGCTTTTTGATTACTGCAGTTGGCTTACCCGTAATTACGATTATGGCACTCTCTCGTATGAAGGGTTCCATTGAAATCATTAGTTCGCCTTTAGGCCGAGTAGCAAGTCTAATTCTAACTGTAGTGTGTTATTTATCAGTTGGTCCTTTATTTGCTACACCGCGTACTGCAACTGTTTCATATGAAATTGGCTTTTCTTCTTATTTTGGAACATCAAGCAGTAGCCTTCTAATTTACAGTGCTATTTATTTTGCATTTGTAACTATCGTTTCTTTGTATCCAAACAAGCTTTTAGATACTGTTGGACATGTTCTTGCACCTCTAAAAATTATTGCTTTAGCAATTTTAGGTATTGCAGCAGTTATGATTCCTGCGGGATATGTTCCTGCACCAATTAACCATTACGTCAACTCTCCTGTTTCAGAAGGTTTCGTAAATGGCTATCTTACGATGGACACTTTAGGTGCCTTAGTATTTGGTATCGTAATTATTCAAGCGATTTATTCACGTGGTGTTACTGATAATAAGCTAGTAACTAAGTATGCAATTATTGCCAGCCTTATTTCAGGTGTAGGTCTTACTTTGGTTTATTTAAGCTTATTTAAATTAGGTTTAGGTAGCCATGAAGTCGCGCCAAATGCCGCGAACGGTGCTGTAATCTTACATGCATATGTTCAACATGCTTTTGGAAATATGGGTTCACTATTCTTAACTGCTCTTATTTCATTGGCCTGTATGGTTACTGCAATTGGTTTAACTTGTGCATGTGGTGAATATTTTGCTCAGCTCACCAAGTTGCCATATAAGCTTTTAGTTTTCATTTTAGTTGGTTTTTCTTTCATTATTTCTAATCTTGGATTAACTAAACTAATTGCTGTATCAGTACCAGTTTTAAGTGCGATTTACCCACCTGCAATTGTGGTGATTATGCTTAGTTTCTTCTGGAAATTTTGGCATAAACCATCTTTTATTGTCGGTTCAGTAACGAGCGTTGCTTTAATTTTCGGTATTATTGATGGGCTGAAAGTTGCAGGTTTTGGAGACAACCTTCCTAACTTCCTTCAACATTTACCATTAAATGAACAAAACTTGGCATGGTTGATCCCATCTTTAGTTGTTCTTGTGGTTACTACCCTTATCGACAAAGTTAAACATAAAAACATTTAATCTGGTGTTTTTTTGAAATCGAGTTTTACCCAAACATGATTTTATATATCAAATAAAATGCTGCGTTTACCCAACCAGCATTTTATTTCAAACACCAGTATTTAGTGACAATTCAACTATAGATATAATTAATTTTTACTGTAATATTACACTAAAATAATTTTTAGCTTACTCAGGAAAGAAGAGCATAAATGAAAAGTAAATATTATCTAACATTAGCAGATGCAGAGTTTTTAATGGAAGAAGCTCAAAAATATGCAATTGAACACAACTTTAAAGTTAGTATAGCGATTGTTGATGAAACAAGCTCTTTATTACTTATGAAACGTCTAGATGGCGCTTCTCCTCTCACTACACATCTGTGTCTGGAAAAAGCTAAATGCTCATCAATGAGCGGTCGTCCTTCAAAATTCTACGAAGAACTTCTTCAAAATGGTCGTCTTGGTTTTTTAAGCATGCCAAATGCCAAAGGAATGCTAGAAGGTGGCAAAGCTATTATTTATGAAGATCATATTTTAGGTGCGATTGGTGTTTCAGGCGTACAATCTTTTGAAGATGCTGAAATTGCTCAACATGCCATTGATGCCTTTTTAAAAAAACAAAGCAACTAAAGTAAATGAGAAGAAAAGAGAAATTATTACACTTTTCACTTAAAAATTTCTCTTTTCTAAAAAAATAAGTATTTTATACGAAAATATTTAATATTTACTTTTTTAATACCTTAACTATTTATAAATATAGAAGTTTTTATAAAACTGTTCAAAAAACTTTCTATTGACTATTGAATTAAACTAAAAATACCAGTACAACATTAAACTTATTCTTGACTAAAACATTCGGTTTTAGCGCAACCACAAGGAGGGATGGAGATGTTATCATTACATTTCAACAAACAAGTCTTCATTAACACTCTGAACAGTAAAGATTCAGTTGTGTATGGAGTAACTACGCTTGCTCTTATGCTCACTTTACTGTTTCAAGGTATGATTAAAGGGAATCTGAAACCCGAGTACTTTGTATATGCTACGGTTGTTTCTTTTGTGTTTTGTGTATGGGCCTTTGTCGATCACAAAATGCGAAAATTAGCTAAAAAACGAATGAGTCGACAGAAATAATAGAATTCAAAAAATGGATGAGTAATCATCCATTTTTTATTACCCTAAAAATAATAAAATAGTCCCCATCACTAAAATAGCTGTTGCTAACAACTCGGTAATAATTAAAGCAATCATCATAAAAGATACTAACCATGCTGGCAGACTGAAGCGCCCTAACCTATGCGGCTGTTTAAACTGATTTGTTGTGTCCTGTAAATACCCATGAATGATATAGACAAATATTGAAAGACTAAAAAACAAGATGTTTGCCAATACACACCATAAAGCAATATCTTCACTTAAAACTGTGAAATAGCTGAGTACAGCTAGAATGATTGTTGCCGCGGCATACAGCAAGCTGCTTCGATGGGCAATATCGACATAATAATGTGCACGACTTAATTCTGAACGGCGTATCTGCCAATATTTCCACACTCCTGTCAACACTCCTAATCATAAAAAGACGCCACTAAAAACAATTGCAAGTTGTACAGCTTTTGATAAATCCATAATTTCCCTTTATTTGTTTTATTAAAATTTGATGAGCTATATATCATAATTCTTGACTTTAAAGTCATATTTTAATCAAGTTTCTTTTCGGAACTCATGTACATTAAGACAAATGATTAGACAGTTAGCTTAAAATCTATGGATAAGACTTTTGAATCTTTTTGGATTACCTGTAAAGATGGCTATCAACTTGCAGCACAATTTTATCCTGCTGTATCAAAAAAAGCTCAATACCCAGTTGTTATTTGCCCAGCAACAGGTATTACCAAAAACTTTTATCACTCTTTTGCAACATGGTTAAGTCAACAAGGCCATGATGTGTTGAGTTTTGATTTCCGTGGTATTGGTGAGTCATTACATGGTGCATTAAAACAAAGTAATGCAAGTATTACAGATTGGGGAACACTTGATATTCCCTGTGCAATCGATTCTTTATTAATAAAAACCAAAGCAGATCAAGTTATTCTTATTGGGCACAGCGCTGGTGGACAATTGTTAGGAGTCGTGCCTAACTATAATAAAGTCGCAAAAGTAGTAACCGTTGCAGGTTCAACAGGACATGTTAAGGGTCTGAAAGGAAAAACCAAGTTTTTAGCACCAGTTATGTTCAATTTTATCTTTCCTATTTCTAGTGCTATTAAAGGTTATGGTGCAACTCAATTCATAGGTATGGGAGAAAACTTACCTAAAAAAGTTGCTCAACAATGGCGAGAGTTTTGCAGCCGTCCCGGTTATGTGAAAAATGCTATAGGCAAGACTATTTTTCATGACTTTCATTCAGATATTAAGTGTTCAATTACTGCTATTTGGGCCGATGATGATGAGATTGCAACCAAACGCAACGTAAATGAATTATTAAGTTTATATCCCAATGCAGATAAAAAAATGATTGAACTTAATCCAAAAAATTTAGGATATAAATCAATTGGCCATATGCTGTTATTTAAAAAATCACATCAAAAACTTTGGTCTATTTTAGAACAAGAAATTAATTATTAATCACTGCTTTTATTTTCACCTCTAAGTCAGTAATCCTGCTTAGAGGTTTTTTTGTATTAAAAACGAGCAGCTTTTTACTTAAATGCGTCGATATACATTTAAAGTTCTGATAAGGTAATTCATCTGAAGCTGTTGTCAAAAAATAGGTATATATACTTGTTTAATGCAAACAGCTTCTTTTTTTCTGTTTTAGCTAAGCCAAAGAAATTGTTCAAGGATAATTATGCTAGCACTAGAGCCTCAACATATTCATATGAATCAACATGCTGTTGATAAAACACATGCATTAAAGTGTCTAGTCGATATATTAGAAAAAGATGGGTTAGTTACACCTGAATATATAACAGGACTTGTCAATCGTGAGCAACAAAGTGCGACTTATTTAGGCCAAGGTATTGCTATTCCCCACGGTACTCCTCAATCACGTGAATATATTTTAAAAACGGGTATTCGCTTAGCTCATTTCCCGGAAGGCGTAATTTGGGATGGAGAAAATAAAATCTATTTAGCTGTCGTGATTGCAGCAAAATCTGATGAACATTTACAAGTATTGCAAATTCTTACTCGTGCATTAATGCATGATGTGAGTGAACAAGTCAAAAATGCTTCAAAGCCCGAACAAATTATAGAATTACTACAAGCTCAGCCATTATCTTTAGCCCTTCATGAAAATCTCATTCAAACCGAAATCGATGCGCAAGATATCGAAGACTTATTTTGGGCAGCTTCTCAAACGCTCAAAAAACATAGTTTTGTAAAATGTGGTTTCTTAAGCTCACTTGATCCAGAACAAGCCATTCAATTACAGGATCAAATTTGGTCTATTTCAAGTCATCACTTTGTTCAGCAACCTGCTATTAGTATTACTAAGCCCTCAAAGACTTTAGAGCTAAATGGTAAAAAGCTGAATACTCTGGTTTGTATTGCAGCAAATGACCAGCTCGATAATGAAAGATTTAATCGTTTAATTGATATTTTGTTCAATCCAGAGCAAGTTGCCGAGCTAGACAAGACTCAAACTCCAAATGAAATTGCAAAAATTATTGGTGCTGATGTTATTCCAGACTGGCCTCAACGCTCAGTTGTATTAGCAAATGCACACGGCTTACATGCTCGACCAGCTACACATTTAGTCAATCTCACCAAAACCTTTCAAGGCGACATTCAGGTTGCTGTCGATGATGGTAGTTTTGTTTCTGCGAAAAGTTTGACTCGCCTTTTAGCTTTAGGCTGTAAACGTGGCCAAACTCTACGTTTTATTGCAGAGCCAGAAACTGATGCAGTGAATGGCCTAGATAAAGTGGTTTTTGCAGTACAGCAAGGCTTGGGTGAGGAAGTTGAGGCAATACCAGTAACTAGCGAAGTACCTGAGCAACCCCCTGCACAAACTATAATGTCTCATGCTACAGCATTTGGTAACAATACAGGAATCGCTGCATCTAGCGGTTTAGCTTTTGGGCCAGTACATGTCATTAAACCCAAGGTTTATCAATATGAACGTATGGGTTTAAGTGTAAAAGCTGAGAAAGAAAATTTAGATATTGCATTACATGCTGTAAAAAACAATATTCACCAAGTTATTGCTAAAGCTGAAGCTTCTGAAATTAAACAAATCTTTCAAGCCCACTTAGAGATGCTCGATGACCCTGATTTGATTAACGGTGTATATCTAAAAATTAATCAGAATTTATCAGCACCAGCCGCTTGGCATGAGCATATTGAAGCTGCTGCTAAAGCACAAGAAGCTCTACCAGACCGCTTACTCGCTGAACGTGCAACAGACTTACGTGATATTGGTGACCGAGTCTTAACACAACTATGTGGTGAAGTAGTTATTGAAGAGCCTAAAGAGCCTTATATTTTAATCATGCATGATGTTGGGCCAAGCGATGTCGCTCGTCTCAACAAAGACCGTGTTGCGGGCATTTTGACTGCTATAGGCGGGGCAAGTGCACATAGTGCGATTGTGGCACGTGCTTTAGGAATTCCAGCTATTGTTGGTGCTGGTGAACAAGTCTTGGAAATTGATCATAAAAGCACCCTACTCATTAATGGTGACACGGGGACTTTTGTTTTAAATCCAGATACGGCGCAAATCGAACAAGCAAAGCAAGAGTGTGAACAACAACGTCAAATTCGTGAAGAAGCTGAACGTCATAGCCAAGAGCCTGCCATTACGTTAGATCAACATCAGATCGAAATTGCTGCAAATTTAGGTAAAGTTCAAGCAACAGCACAAGCAGTAGAATATGGTGCAGAAGCGATTGGGTTATTACGAACTGAACTTGTATTTATGTCTCATAGCAGTGCACCAAATGAGACTGTTCAAGAAGCTGACTACCGAGTGGTACTAGATGCACTTGCAGGCCGTCCACTTGTGGTACGCACATTAGACGTAGGTGGTGATAAACCTTTGCCTTATCTACCAATTGCTGAAGAAGAAAACCCATTCTTAGGATTAAGGGGAATTCGTTTAACCTTAAGACGTCCTGAGCTTTTAAAACAGCAATTAACTGCTTTATTAAAAGCATCTGATAATCGTCCATTACGAATCATGTTTCCTATGATTGGACGTGTTGAAGAATGGCGTGCTGCAAAAGCAATTCTTGATGAAGTAAAAGCTCAACATCCATGTGACAATTTACAAGTCGGCATTATGATTGAAGTTCCTTCTGCTGCTTTACTTGCACCAATTCTTGCACAAGAAGTCGACTTTTTCAGTATCGGTACAAATGATCTGACCCAATATACTTTAGCAATTGACCGAGGTCACCCAATCCTCTCAGCTGAAGCAGACGGATTGCACCCAAGTATCCTCAATTTGATTGATCAAACTGTGAAGGCTGCACACAAACACGGTAAATGGGTAGGAATCTGTGGTGAGCTTGCAGCAGATCCAAAAGCCGTACCTATTCTCATGGGATTAGGCGTAGATGAGCTCAGCATGTCACCAAATAGCATTCCATTGGTAAAAGCTCAAATTCGTACACTAAACTACAGCCATGCTCAAAAACTTGCGCAACAAGCTTTAGCGTGTGATAGCGCTCCTGCTGTACGTCAACTATCTGAACAAGACTTATAAATTGGGAATAGTGATGGCTAAAATTTTAACAGTTACTTTAAACCCTGCAATTGATGTAACGATACAACTAAATGAGTTACAGGTAGGTGAAGTAAATCGGCAAGAATGGGTAGAAATTCATGCAGCGGGGAAAGGTCTTAATGTTGCTCAGGTATTAAAAGACCTAGGACATGATGTAATCGTAACTGGTTTTTTAGGTGAGCATAATCGACAAATTTTCGATACACACTTTACCCAAGCTCAATTTCAACCCGAGTTCATTTATATTGATGGCGAAACACGCCAAAATATAAAGATTGCTGAGCACTCTGGGCGGATGACCGATTTAAACGGTAAGGGTTTCTTTGTTTCTGAAGTAGACAAACAAAGTCTTTTTAATAAGATCGAAGCTCTTTTACCACAAGTTGAGGTGGTTGCAATAGCTGGTAGCCTACCTCAGGGTTTTAGTATTGATGAGCTACAACAGCTTATTCAAATTATAAAAAAGCAAAATAAAAAAGTTGCACTAGATACAAGTGGTAAAGCATTGGTTGCTGCAATTGCAAGTCAACCTTGGATGATTAAACCTAATACTGATGAGCTAGTAGAAAGTTATCAGTGTTCTGCAACAAGCTATGCCGAACAAAGAAAACTTTTTGACAGCTTAGCCGACATTGAGCATGTAGTGATTTCAATGGGTGAAGATGGCGTAAATTGGCTGCATGATGCTCACCCCTTACATGCTCAGGCACCAAAAGTTATTGTAAAAAGTACAGTCGGTGCTGGTGACTCCCTCTTAGCAGGCATGATCCACGGACTTATAAGCCAACTTTCTCCTGAAGAAACTTTAAAAACTGCAACAGCAATTGCAAGCCATGCTGTAACGCAAATTGGTTTTCGAATCCCTACTCCCGAGGTTCTAGACCAATTAAAAGCACAAACTACTATCAATTCATTGAGTGAATCTGATGCAAACCGCTAAACATTTATTATTTGTCACTAATAGTCCGCAACAGCAAATCAATGCTTTGATTTTAGCTCGTAAACTTGCTTTAGTCGCAACACAGCGTGGATATAAAAATAGCGTTATTTCACTCGATGAATTTGAATCAAGTGATAACTTTGATCATGTTGTTATTATTGGACAACAGCCTAAAAACCTAAATATTTTTGGGCAAAGCGCTTTATCTTTAGTATCTATTGAAGATATTAAACATGATGCAGATCATGCACTTTTAACAGCGCTTGAACATTCGAAACCTGCAAATGAATGGGATCAAAAACCTAAACAAACATCTAATACAGCGACTCACTTTGTTGCAATTACTGCTTGTCCAACTGGGGTTGCTCATACTTTTATGGCAGCTGAAGCGTTACAGCAAGGTGCAGAAAAACTTGGCTATCAAATTGATGTAGAAACTCAAGGTTCTGTGGGTGCAAAAAATATTTTATCAGCTCAAGCCATTGCTGATGCCGATATTGTTATTTTAGCTACTGACATTGAAGTGAACACAGACCGTTTTGTAGGCAAACGTGTTTATCGATGCAGTACTGGCTTTGCCTTAAAACAAACCGACAAGGCATTTGCAGAGGCAATTGCGAATGCTCAAGTTTTAGAACAAGGTAAACAGCAAGCTACTACGGAAAATAAAGATAAAACTGAAAAAGTTGGTGTGTATAAACACTTATTAACCGGTGTTTCTTATATGCTGCCTATGGTTGTTGCCGGTGGTTTGTTAATTGCTCTTTCTTTATGTTTTGGTCTGAATGCAGCCGAACAAGCTGGTAGCTTGCCAGCCATATTAAAACAGATTGGTGCAGCAGCATTTACACTAATGGTACCAATGCTATCAGGTTACATTGCATATTCCATTGCAGATCGCCCTGGCCTTGCACCTGGTTTAATTGGTGGGTTATTGGCAGCACAACTACAGGCAGGATTTTTAGGAGGCATTGTTTCTGGCTTTCTTGCTGGTTATATCGCGTTATTTATTGCCAAAAAAGTTAAATTACCAACCAGCTTAGAGGCACTTAAACCTATTTTGATTATTCCATTACTCGGAACATTATCTGTTGGTCTCATTATGTTCTACATAGTTGGACAACCAGTAGCACATATCTTTGAGTTAATGAAAGATTTCCTCAACAACATGGGCACTACAAACGCCGTATTAATGGGAATTATTTTAGCAAGTATGATGTGTATTGATTTAGGTGGTCCAATTAATAAAGCCGCTTATGCTTTTACAGTCGGTTTACTTACAACCAATACTTACATGCCAATGGCAGCCACCATGGCGGGTGGTATGGTCCCTGCTATTGGTATGGCGATTGCGACCTTCCTTGCTAGAAATAAATTTAGCACAGGTGAGAAAGATGCAGGTAAAGCAGCTTTTGTGCTCGGTTTATGCTTTATCTCAGAAGGTGCAATTCCATTTGCAGCAAAAGATCCTATGCGTGTTATTCCAACTTGTATTTTAGGTGGTGCAGTTACTGGTGCATTGGTGGCTTTATTTCACTGTGAACTTGTTACACCACACGGCGGTGTATTCGTACTTCTGATTCCGAATGCAATCAATCATGCATGGTTGTATCTTGCAGCTATTGCTGCAGGCAGCATAGTAACTGGTGTAAGTTATGCCATCATTAAGAAGAACCAAGAAGAAAAGTTATTACCGAATACATAGCTTATAAAAGGGAGAATTAATATTCTCCCTTTTTTATTTCTTAGATTATTTATTAATTTGAATCGCACGCGCTATAACTTGTTCTAAGCTAATTGCAAAGTAAAAGTTGGTTTGGTAATACATTCACTTAAACTATATTTAGGTTTTTCAAATATAATTTGAAAATAACTCACTTATTATAACATATATTAATATATAAAAATCAATACCTTAAGAAAGTTAATTCATTTAATTTGATAAATAGTTCATCAATCATGTTAAATGTATGGTAAATTTCCACTTTTCAAAAATAGCGTAAAATATTGATTAAAATAAATATTTTCACATAAAATGGATTTATTTTTTATAGTTATGACTTTGTAGACAAAAAATTTTTATAGAAATGTCACATTCAAAACATGTTTTTTTTTCTAGGATTCTCATGCAAAGAGGTATCGTTCATTTTACGAACAAGCGAGCAGCCAAGTTCAAATAAACGGTAAGAAATAAGTTTTATCAGAATAGTAAAATTTATAGTTTGTTCTTATTAAATCAAACGATATAAATTTTGCTCATGACTTAAAGTCCTGATATAACTTGCTTAGTGAAACTATATTTTTCAACTATTAAAATGAGTTTCATAAAATGCGATCCACCAAGGTATGGGGAAAAGTCAATGACAAAGAAGTATGCGCGTTTTTTACCAACAACAGAATCTTTCACTCTTGAAGATTTTCCTTATTATTGGATTACCCAAGTCCATGCTCAATATGTTCAAAATATTGATAATGCTCTTAAAAAATATGGCTTAGATAATTCTCGTCGACGCATTATGCTTGCGCTAAGCAGTAAACCCCATGCTAGTGTATCTGAATTATCCGACATGATTATTTCAAAGATGTCGACTACAACTAAGATTGTTTACCGTTTAAAAGATGAAGGCCTAGTAGAAACATACTCTTGTCAAAGCGATGGCCGGATTACACGTGTATATCTTACTGAGCGTGGTACAGAAATGATTGCTAAAATTAACGACTTAACAAGTGTCGTACTTGAGCAATCATTTGAGGGGATCACTCCTCTACAACTAGAAAAAATGATGGAAAGCTTAAAAATGCTTTTAAAAAATCTATCTCGGTAACTATCGTATCTTTTTTCAAATATGTTTAAATCTCAAGCTCTCTATGAGAGCTTTTTTATTTACTACGCATAAGTAAAAATATAGTCCTCAGAAAGTAGTCAATTGAACACTAAGCTTGTTGACTTGTCCTCCCAACTCCAGTAGAAACTTTCTTTTCATGTCTACATTGTAATTTTAGGAAAAAATGGCTAAAAGAAAATATAAAAGTGATAAGTTTCAGGTACGTCGTATTAACCGCCAATGGTGGGTACTTGAAAAAGATTTAGAAACTCATCGCTATTCTAAACATGAACAGGTCGCTACAAAAACCTTAGCTAATAATTATGCAGATGATTATATAGAGCAATACTATATGAATCTCTATATTCAGCAGCAGTTAAAAAAACCGGAAACCACATAAAAAGCCTTCACGGCTTTTTTTATTTATAATTCAATAAATTACTTAAAATTAAAATAATAAAATTTTGCCATAAAAAAAACCTACATCTTGGGGAAAATGTAGGCTATAAAATGCACAAAAAGGAAATATATATCCTTTTTGACGAAAATAATTTTACGACAACCTAAGCCCTTATTTTATATTACTTTTGTAAAGTTAATAGTAGTTATTGTATTAACACTTAATAATTTAAATTGATTCTTTATATAAATTTTTCTAAGAAAAATATTTAAAACAATTTATTTTTGACCTGTTAAAATATTTTATTTGCGCTTAATCCTTCTATTTTCAAATTATAAACAACTGTTTTAACAAGTTTTTTACAAAAATAAGCATAATTTTTTTAAGTTAAAACTCTATTTTTTTTAATCTTCATTAAATTAAAAGTTAATAAATAACATATGCATAGATGAGTAATAGAAATTTTATTTTCGTAATTCCTTTATTTGAGTCTAAAAAATAATCAAATATTAAATTTTTATAGCTTTTGCACTTACTACACAACTATTACAATACAGATTATAAATAGTTTAACTCTTCAGCAATTTTTAGGCATGTTATGACTTCAATGTCGAACACTACCCAAAAGCACTTTATTGTTGAGCAGATTCCTCTACCGACGTGGGTCAGTGACGAAAAAGGCTTAATTTTATATTGCAATATGGAGTGTACAAAATACTGGCGCGATACATCCCCTCCATTGTTTCAACAATGGTTAGATTTCGTGCACCCTGCTGATTTAGAAGAAGTCAAAAATAAATGGTTAGATGCAATACGTATTCAATCAAGAGTTGAAATTAAATGCCGTCTTTTACATAAAGGCCTATACTATCGATGGTGCAAACTTTCTATTCAACTATCGAAATATCATGAATCTTCCCAAGAAAATGAATGGTTCATTAGCTTTTTAGATATTGACCAAGATATTCAAGAACAACAAAGTTTACGCAAAGATATCGATATACAGAATCAAATGCTCGATATTAGTGTCGACTGTATTAAGGTATTAAATACAGATGGCACAGTATCACATATGAATAAATCCGGATGTCTTGCTTTAGGTGTCCCTGTAAATGAAAAAAATTTCGGCATGAGATGGTTAGATCTTTTACCAGCTCATATACGTAAACGTGGAAGAATTGCCTTAAAAAAAGCCTTACAAGGCAAAGTAGCCCGATTCGCTGGCATGAGTTGTTTACCAAACCAAGATCCTGAATATTGGGATAATATGCTGACCCCAATTCAACACACAAACGGCGAAATTATTCAAATATTGTGTGTTTCTCGAAATGTCACTCAACAATATCTCACTGAAAACCGACTAAGAGATATTAGTGAAAGAGATGAACTTACCGGATTATTTAATAGACGCTCATTTAAGCTTCAACTAAAACGTACCCTAGCCTACTCCAGAGAAACTCAAACAAGTGTTGGCTTACTTTTAATTGATTTAGATCATTTTAAGCATATTAATGACACCATAGGCCATAGCGCTGGTGACCACTTATTAAAAATCCTGTCTAAACGTTTTAATCAGTGCGTAGACCATGAACGATGCTCTGTTGCTAGACTAGGTGGCGATGAATTTGCAGTTATTGTTAGCCATTTAAAAAATGAAAGTGATGTTCAAGGTCTTGCAGAAGTATTACTTCAACAGCTCAATCAGCCGATTACATATGCAGGAAATGTGTTAAATGGCGGCATGAGCATTGGGTCTGCCATTTACCCTCAAGATGCAGTTGATCAATCCAGCTTATTAAGCTGTGCGGATATGGCTCTACATGACTTAAAAGCTCGAGGACGTGGCGGTATACGTATGTATAACCCAAGTATGATGCAGTTAACGGAAGCAATTGCCTCTCAACTTAATATTGCTCGTCAACTTATTCGCCACCACACCATTCAACCCTACTATCAGCCTAAAGTTGATTTAAAAACTCATGCAGTAGTGGGCTTCGAAGCATTACTTCGTTGGCACACAACTTCAGCCCAAAGAGGATTACCCTCTCAAATTGCTGAGGCTTTTAAAGATTATGATTTAGCAAGTAAAATTGGTGAAATTATGCAGCAGCAAGTGTTGCATGATATTGCTAAGTGGATAAAGTTAGGCTTTAACCCACTTCCTGTTTCTTTAAATGCTGCGCCTGTTGAGTTTTTAAGAGATAACTATGCTGAACGTCTATTAAAAAAGATCAATCAACTTGAAATTCCTACACATTTAATTGAAATAGAAGTCACTGAGCATATGCTTGGAGACCGTGGTTCCGAATATGTTATACGTGCACTGACTAAACTCAAGCAACATGGTGTACGGATTGCTTTAGATGATTTTGGAACAGGATTCTCTTCTTTAACGCATATACGTGATTATCCTATTGATTGCTTAAAAGTCGATTGTAGCTTTATACAAAAAATGCAACATGACCCATCAATTTATGCAATTGTTCAGGCCATTGGTTTACTTGCTCCAAATTTATCGCTAGGACTTATCGCAGAAGGTATTGAAACGCCAGAACAAGAAGAGTTACTACTCCAATTTGGATATAATGTAGGACAAGGCTTTTTGTTTGAACCAGCTATTGATGCAAATCAGGTGATGTCTATTCTTAAACAAGGCCAAGCCTATTTCGAAAGTCATTATTCTATGAGTTAATCAGAATATTTAACTCAAATAGCTGTTCAATTTTTCACACTAAAAGCACAATATAAATTATTAAAATTGGCGATAATATAATCATAACGATAACAAACTTAGCTTTTTACCTATAAATATTGTCAAAAGACAATAAGGAGCAATATATGAGTTACCACCATATTTTAGTTCCAGTCGATGGTTCTCCTACTTCACTTATTGCTGTTAATCATGCTGCAAGCCTTGCTAAAGCTTTTAATAGTAAAGTCACTTTAGTTTATGCGCTCACTATTGATCCTTTTATATCGGTTGAAATTATTGATAGTACAGAAATTGCACAAGATTACTTTAATAAAGCGAGAGCTTCGATTCAGGGCATTTTAGACCAAGCCAAAGAACAATTTAGCCAACACGGAATTTCTGTCGAAACAAAAATTGTTGAAGGTCAAACAATTCATACAGAAATCATCAAAGCAGCAACTGAACTAAAAGCTGATTTATTAGTGATTGGTTCTCATGGGCGAAAAGGCTTTAAAAAGTTCTTCTTGGGAAGTGTGACTCAAGCGCTGTTAGGAGAAATCCATATTCCTGTATTAGTCGTTAATGAGTAAATCTTAAATTGAATAAAAACCCAGCTCATATAGCTGGGTTTTTCAAATAAATTACTTGGCTTTATAGGTAAATTTAATTAAAGAACCCAGATTTTCTAAAGTGTTAGTTACAGTGCCGTCATCTTTTTGTACATTCCCAGACGTATCAGTCAATACATATAAGACATTACCCTCTGGACTTGCAATGACGTCACGGTAGCGATTATTGCTTTTAAACATTGGGATCGCATCATCTAAGGTTGTACTATACGTTGGATCTAGCTTAATACGGAAAATAACACCGCGTTTTAAAGATGGTACCAATAATGTATTTTCCCATCCTTGAATCGCTTTTTTACCACCCGTGTATACATATGCCGATGATGGTGCAACTGTTGGCCAACAAACATAAGTCATATCACCACACGTTGGATCGTTATAGTTATATGTATCTTGCACGGTATATAGCGTTTTTAAAGGTGGTACAAAGTTTTTGCCTGTCCATTCAGACTCTTTAGTAACAGGTACACCAGCCGCTACTTTTACACCATTTTGGCCTAAATCTTTAATTTGTGATTTGTTGGTTGCAGCCGAATAATTGGCATAGGCATAGCCACTCTCATCTTTATATCCGGCTACATTTGGCCAACCATAGTTCCCACCTTTTAAAATGAGATTAATTTCATCATCAGAATTTGGACCTTGCTCAGACTGCAAAAGCTTTCCATTAGGAGCAAAGGCCAGACCTTGTGGATTACGGTGTCCTAATGTGTAAATATGACTAACCACACCGTTAAAGCTTGGGTTGTCTTTAGGAATACTTCCATCAAGATTTAAGCGTAATACCTTGCCCATATATGTATGATAATCTTTGCTATTCAGCTCTTGTTGAGTTGGGGTGTGCTGCGCCTGATTTGGTAAAAATAAATAAGCCAACTGGTTACGACCTTGGTCACCAATCGTATAGTAAATTTTTTGGTCTGGCCCAATAACAAGGCGACCGGACTGATGATCTTTCGATGAAGGTAAACCTGCAATCAAATCGACAGGTTTTTCAAATGTATCTGTCGTTTTGTTATAGGTATACCGACGAATAATTGTTTGGTTAGGTAGTTCTTTATCTGTAGATTTTGGATTTTTAAAAGTACCTGAAATATAGATATAAGGGTTATGTTTAAAGTCAGGATGAAAAGCAAAACCTAACAAACCATTTTGTCCATCAGCATCATTTACAATTTCAGGAACCTGAAAAACTGTTTTTACACTAACAGATTCAGGATTTACTCTTAAAATTTTACCAGTTGCGCGTTCAGTTAACCAAATCTGATTATCTGGTCCCCATAACAAAGCGTGTGGTTTATTTAAGTTAGACAGAATAACTTTTTTATCAAAATTTTCTGTTTTCGCTTTCGCAAATTGGGCCGGCGTAAGAGGAACATCCGCAAATGCAGTGTTAAGAGTAAATAGTTGTGCAACACCTAACAAAGTGATTTTTGCTAATAAATGTTTATTCATAATTCCACCTTATAAATTTTTAAAGACTGATGTAAACCGCAAGAACTATTGGTTTATATACGTTCTCGATATTTTTGTATTATGATGAATAACCGTTTTATTAGAATCCAAATTACTGAAAGGCTCTGTTGCATAAAAGTAGCTATTCAAACAATTGTTTGCTCCAAAAGATCTAATAACTAACTGATATCATCTCTAGTTTTTATATCAAAAAACAAATTTTTATAAAGTAAATGATCAGTAAAGATTAATACTCAAACAGACAATTCAAACGATAAAACCATACAAAATAAAAAGCTAAAACATTCACCCTATAGTTTCAGGTTAACGTTATAAGTAAGGGTCTATCATGTGTGCAAATTTTAAGCCTCTTAAAAGAGAGCATGCTCATCAATTAAACCTATTTGAACCAACTTTCGATTATAAATCTGACGTCTACCCCAGTGATAACTGTCCACTTATTTTATCTCATCAAAATGAACAAGAATGGCGAAAAGTTATATTTGGAATGTTGCCTCCCTATGCAAAAGAAATCTCTTTTAAATATGCAACCTATAATGCAAGAACTGAAACAGTTGCACAAAAACGTTCTTTTAAGCATGCATGGTCAAATGATCAATTTGGGCTTATACCAGTTGAAGCTATTTATGAGCCTAAATATATCAATGGAAAAGCACATTGGTATGGCATATTCCGTCAAGATGGTAAACCTTTTACGCTTGCGGCAATCTACGAAGAAAGCGTAATTGATGAGCAGAAAGTTAAGACAATGTCACTATTAACAATCAATGCCGACAATCATCCTTTTATGAAACAATTTCATAAACCAAATGATGAAAAACGTTCAATTATTGTGATACCTGATGATCTTAGAAATGATTGGTTAAACTGCAAACATAGTGAAGCCCGTGATTTTTTCTTGGATATGCCATCAAATGAGTTTATGGATATGCCTAAAGCAGATATGAAAAAATAATGGTTAAGCACTTTATACTAGAGATTTGCCAAGCCTAAATGACTCCCTCTTAAAACTTATGCTATTCTTACTGCTCTTTTAAAGCCCCACTTCTTTATATTCATGACACTTACGCCACCTTAAGTTTATTTACCCTTCTTAATCGTAAATAACTCATCACTGTCTAGTGATGTGGTGTAGTCGCTTGTGTGTTGGTATACCACATCACTAGCCTTTTTAAAATTTATAATCATAGGCTATTTCCATGTTAACGAATGTCCAAGAACAATGGTTCTCTAATATCCGTGCAGATATTCTTTCTGGTCTTGTTGTTGGTCTTGCATTAATACCAGAAGCTATTGCTTTTTCAATTATTGCCGGTGTAGATCCCCAAATTGGTTTATATGCATCTTTTTGTATAGCAGTCATTATTTCTTTTGTCGGTGGTCGCCCTGCCATGATCTCGGCAGCAACAGGTGCTATGGCTTTAGTCATGACAACACTTGTAAAGGAACATGGTCTTCAATATCTATTTGCAGCCACAATTTTGACAGGGGTTATACAAATTCTGGCGGGTTACCTTAAACTTGCTAAACTCATGCGTTTTGTTTCTAAATCTGTGGTAATTGGCTTCGTGAATGCTCTCGCCATACTCATTTTTATGGCCCAGCTACCAGAGTTGATTAATGTAACTTGGCATGTATATATCTTGGTAGCAGTTGGGTTAGCTATTATTTATCTATTTCCCTACATACCCAAGCTTGGAAAAATTTTCCCATCTCCCCTCATTTGTATTGTTGCCGTCACATTATTTACTATTTTTTTAGGTTTTAACGTTCGAACAGTAGGTGATATGGGAGCTCTACCAAATACTTTACCTATATTTTTAATTCCTGATATCCCTCTTAATTTAGATACCCTTTTTATTATTCTTCCTTATTCATTGGCTCTTGCTGCAGTTGGCTTACTTGAGTCGATGATGACAGCAACCATAGTTGATGAAATGACGGATACTCCAAGCAATAAATTTCAGGAATGTAAAGGCCAAGGTTTTGCCAATATTGCCTCAGGTTTTATGGGCGGAATGGCTGGATGTGCCATGATTGGACAATCAATGATTAATGTTAAATCAGGTGGCCGGACACGTTTATCTACCTTTTGCGCAGGTATATTCTTACTCATTTTAGTTGTGTTTTTAAGTGATTGGTTAAAGGTTATTCCTATGGCAGCGCTTGTTGCTGTCATGATTATGGTATCCATCAGCACTTTTGAGTGGAGTTCACTTACCCGCTTTAAAACTAATCCCAGAAGCAGCAATATTGTTATGCTAGCAACTGTTATCGTCGTCGTAGCGACTCATAATCTGGCATTAGGTGTCTTGACGGGTGTATTACTTTCCGCACTCTTTCTAGCGAACAAGCTAGAAAATGATATTCATATCATCTCTTCATTGGAAGGAAATGCGCGTTTGTATGATTTAAAAGGACAAATGTTTTTTAGTTCTTCTGAAAAATTTATGCAAGGTTTTAATTTTAAGGAAGATTTAAAAGAAGTTATTATTGATCTCACACACTCACATATTTGGGATGTCACTTCAGTGGCCATGCTGGATTCAGCAATAGAAAAATTTCAAAAGAATGGTGTAAAAGTTACTGTACGTGGTTTAAATGAAGCCAGTTCAATCATGATTGATAAGTATGGTACACATGCCAAAATCTAACCAAGGTCCTTCGGGACCTTTTTTAATACAATTTTTTATTGTGGTTCAATCACATAGAAATATAAAACCATGACGATTAAGAATATAAGCATGATTGCTAGATAAGTGCCAATTGTATTAAAACTTTTTAAAAACTTTAAAATATCCATAAAATTATATAAAAAAACCGACCTCTACAAATTATTGAAAAATTTTATAAATCTATCAATCAAAAGAAATTTACATTTTTTTTAACTATCCTTTATTCGTACAATAAATGTATAAATATATTAATGATGAAATTAATTTTAAATTTTTCTTATAGACAACTTATTTTACCGCTCAGTAATCCTAAAATCTCTTAACTACTCATATCAAAAAGTTTACTTTCTTCATATAAGATTTAGCGATTCCAGCTTATCTTAGTTATGAGTTAATCTAGTAACTAGTAAGAAAACTAGTACGTAAATAGTCATAAAACATTAAAAAACCACTTCAAGTAACAATACTTTTAGTTTTTTCAGTGATATACAGAAATTTAGAAGTCCATACTTTTGTATATTAAATTTACTATTATTTTTTCTTTTTAAAAATTTTAATTCTTTCGAATTTATAACTAACTTAAGACTTTATTTTTTAATAAAAAATACCCTCATAGTTAAAAAAACATGAGGGTATTAAAAATAAACAACTTTACAGACGCAGTATATGCAGTACTAAATATATACCTTTAAAGATATATTTACAATACCTCTTTAATTTTTTCAGTTAAATTAAGCATATGTGAGTCATTAAATGCCGATTTAATATGCAAAACTCAGTTAATAATTGGATATAAAAATAAAAAAGTCCGTCTCTTGGGAAGCTACGGACTATAAAACTCATCTAAGCAACAGCTAAACAGTTTGTCGATTAGAGAGAAAACACTATCTTTTTAATCTAGTTGAGATATTGACTGCGGTCAACTCCAATTATTAAAACGTAATAAAAAACCAAATAAATGTGATGTAACTTACATTCACACTCAGATATTGTTAATTTAACAAATTATATTTAAATAAAAAACATATTATTCAATCTATTGTTTAAAACCTTCTGTTATGAGTACTATTTTGCTATACATGATATTGCTCAACCTTAGCTCGACCCATCCTCTTATAACAATCATGATTTCTCACCCTACTTAAATATAGATTTAAAATAGTAATCTAGAATAGAGTAATGATTAATCTCAGGCAAAATATCAAATGAGGCCAATCCCTGCCCTTGACTACGCCTATATTTAAAATAAGTTTCACTTTGCCATTTCAACTCATCTAATTCAAGACTTCCACACAAAATAGTACAAGGAGTATCAACAGTTTCTTGCCTATAAATAGGGCTATATTTCATAACATCTGACTGTGACAAATTTAATGCATGATTTAGATGAGTTTCTTGTATAGGTGCTAAATCATAAATACCACTTAATAAAACTGCTTCAGATAATAAAGGATGGCTTAAACATAATGCTCCAAGATGCGCACCTGCTGAATGGCCCACTAATAAAACTTCATCCGTTATCCAATTCTGTTGTGCAATAAAATCGAGAGCTTTTTGCGTTTGAGCCACTATTTCTGAAATATGACTTTGAGGAGCCAAGTCATATTCTACAAGTACACATTGTGCGCCTTTTGCCAGTATATACGGCGCTATAAAGGCAAAGTCCGATTTATCACACCACTGCCAATATCCACCATGTATAAAAATCACGGTTTTATTGGCGTGCTCTAAAGGATAAAAGTCAATTGTTGATCGGAGCTGCAAACTATATGGTATATCTTTTATATGATGGTAGGTTTGATAGCTCAGCAAGCTTCTATATTGAAAGCTTGCTAATATTTCACCTTCATTTGCTACCGTTGTAGCATTGTCATATTGTCTCATATAGCGATTACTTCAATGTCTCTTCACTAGAGTTGAGATTTACTTTTAAAGTTGAACGTTTTAAGTAAAAGCAAAATATCAAAACAAGTACTAAAGGTACGCCAAATTGCAAGGTAGACTTAAACTCACTCGTAAACCAAGTTGTTACAGTAATACTCAAAATTGCAATAAAACCGAATAGTGAAATGAATCGACTAGCCGGAACTTTGAATTTTAGCTGTATCTTTTGTTGAGCCATATGCTTTCTAAAAAACATATGTGTTACAAAGATACTCCCCCAAGTGAACAACGCACCAAACATTGATAGTGCAATCATGATTGGAAACGCAGAAGTGGGATTAATCGTGTAAACAATGCTCGCAATACCAATTCCAACTGCAGATAATAACAATGCATTTACTGGCACACCATTACGACTAATTCGACCGAAAATTTTTGGTGCATCACCCGCCCGCGACAAGCTAAACAACATACGAGTTGAAATATAAAGCATGCTATTCATCGCAGATAAGGCAGCAACAATCACGATAAAGTTTAAAATACTGTCCGCATATGGAATGCCTACTATCTTCATCACCATAACAAAAGGGCTTGTTGCATCAGCTCCAATTAAGACAGTCCATGGCACTAAAGCGACGATGAGAAATAATGATAATAAATAAAACAAAATCAGCCTGAGTGCGGTACTTTTGAATGCTTTTTTAACTGCTTGTTCAGGGTCTTTAGCTTCACCAGCCGCAACAGCAATCATTTCTATACTCAAGTAACTGAATATTGAAATAATGACCCCAATCCACACCCCACTAAAACCATTTGGGAAAAAGCCTCCATGCCCTACCAAATGAGTAACAACTTGATTTGCACCCCCTTTACTTTGGGTCAAGATACCAATAGATAAAAGAATAAATACGATAATGGCAAAGACTTTTATAGTAGAAAACCAATATTCCACTAATCCAAAAGCTTTGACACTATAAGCATTTACAATAAGCAAAGTTAATGAAAAAAATCCAATCCAGACCCAAGAGCCTACATGTGGAAACCAAAGCTTCATATAGTCAGCTACAGCGGTAATCTCGGTGCCCACAGCCAACACGATACACGCCCAATAACAGTAACGGACCAAAAAGCCAGCCAATGGACTCATATAATGTTCTGCATATGCACCAAATGAACCTGAGGTCGGATGCTGAACTGTCATTTCAGCTAAACAAGCCATAAGCGCAAATGCGATTAAACCACCAATGGCATAACTGACTATGACCGCAGGTCCCGCAAAACTAATCGCAAATTTGCTCCCCATAAACAATCCAGTTCCGATAGCTCCGCCAATAGCAATCATCCCCATCTGTTTTGCAGATAACTTTTTATGCAGTCCAGCTTCTCTATTTTGTATTTCATCAAAACTACTCATAGGCCCTCCTAGCCATTTTTTATTTTGATCCTAAAGATCAGGTCACTTCACCCCGAACCAAATAGCGTTTATTGGCCCACTCATTATTCAGCATGGTTTCTTTTAAATGCTGCACTGCGTTCCAAATGTCTTCAAAACCCAGATATAACGGAGTAATTCCAAATCTTAAGACGGCAGGTTCCCGATAGTCACCAATGACTCCACGTGCAATGAGTGCCTGAATAATTTCATAGCCAAACTCATGGCGATAACTAACATGACTACCACGATGTTTATGATCTAATGGTGTAATCAACTCAAAACCAAATTGAGAGCATTCTTGCTGTACGAGTTGAATAAATAAATCAGTTAATTTCAGAGATTTCTCACGAATTTTTTTCATATCAGCATGTAAGAAAATATCGACACCACATTCAATAAGACTCATAGAAATAATAGGCTGAGTCCCACATAAATAGCGGCGAATACTATTCGCTGGCTCATAATGCTGTGCCATATCAAACGGTTTTTTGTGACTCCACCATCCTGATAAAGGCTGCCAGAACTGATCACGATGCTTTTTATTCACCCATAACAATGCTGGTGAGCCAGGTCCCCCGTTTAAATATTTATAGGTACAACCAATCGCGAAATCACTACCACTTTGATTCAAATCCATTGGTACAGCACCAACAGAGTGGCATAAATCCCAAATGACCAAAGCATCTTTAGAGTGAATCTGCTCATTAATAGATGCCATATCGTAGAAATACCCAGTACGGTAATTCACGTGAGAAAGAACGACTACAGCAACATCTTTCTCTAAAACCCGAGCTAAGTCTTCTACACCATCAATTAATTCAACTTGATAGCCTTCTTGAATTAAATCAATAAAACCTTCAATAATATAAATGTCTGTTGGAAAAGCATCTTTTTCCGCAACAATGATTTTACGTTCAGGAAATTTGTCAGCTTGAATTTTTACTGCAGCCGATAAAACTTTAAATAAGTTCAGCGTAGTTGAATCTGAAATAACAACTTCACCTTGATCGGCACCGATCAGTTTGGCTACTTTGTCACCCAGTCTTATTGGTAAACCCCACCAATCAGCCTTATTCCAGCTATTGATCAAATCTTCTCCCCACTCTTGAGAAATAATATGCTGAGCAACAGACAAAGATTTCTTTGGTCTAGCACCTAAAGAGTTACCGTCTAAATAAATGACATCTTCTGGCAATGCAAATTCGTCTTTAAATTTTTTAAGTTCATCTTCCTGATCCCAATAGAGACATTGTTCCTGAGTAATCATTTGTTATTTCACCTATTTTAAACATTTCCTTGGTTTTTGAATTTTATCACGCCAATTCTTTCTATTTATTCGATAATATTTGATTAAAAACTCCTATTTTCGTATATAATTTTAATTAAAACCCAAAAAACTGGATGAAATTCGAAAATGAATGTAGATGCAATTGATTTAAAAATTTTAAAGTATTTACAAGATAACGCCCGCTTAAGTAATCAAGAACTTGCTGATCTTGTTAATCTTTCAGCATCGGCTTGTCATAGACGCGTCAAAATTTTAGAGACCAATGGAATCATTGAAAAATATCAAGCGAAAGTTAATTATGAAAAATTAGGCATAAAAATTGAGGCAATAGTTGAAATAAAACTTGCCCAACTCACCGAAAATGACCACAACTTTTTCTTAAGCCAAATCAAGAATTTTGATGAGGTGATTAATGCCTATATCATTACAGGCGAATGTAACTATGTACTGCATGTGGCCACTAAAGATCTAAATTCTTTTTCTCATTTTGTTATTAATACACTCAATAAAATTAAAGGAGTGATAAGCATTAATTCTAAGATTATCTTACAGAAAATTATACAAAAGCCACTGTAGAGCATGTGGTTAAATTAAAGATTTCTAGTTAAAGAGCTTTTACTATGATCGAAACTGAACGTTTAATCTTAAGACAATGGAAAGAACTCGATGCTGATCCTTTTATCAAAATGGGCTTAGATAAAGAGGTTATGCATTTTTTTCCAAATATTTTATCTGCGACTGAAAGTACAAATTTAATTCAAAGAATTTCATCTCTCATTAATGAAAATGGCTGGGGATTTTGGGCTGTAGAATTAAAAGAAACTCATGAGTTTATCGGTTTTATTGGACTACATAATCAACCCGAACAATTTGATTTTTCTCCCTGCATTGAAATTGGCTGGAGGATTGCTACAAAATTTTGGAAACAAGGTTATGCCACTGAAGGAGCAAAAGCAGCATTGGACTATGCCTTTAATACTCTAAATAAAGATAAAGTGGTTTCATTTACAGCAACGGTGAATAAGCCATCTCAAGCTGTGATGAAAAGACTTGGAATGCAAAAAGTTAAAAACTTCAATCACCCCAAGCTTCCCGATGGACATGCCCTACAAAAACATGTTCTTTATGAAATTTATAATCCGAAATTTAAGTTAGGATTATAGAA
Organism: Acinetobacter sp. XH1741; assembly: GCF_041021895.1. NCBI lineage: Bacteria > Pseudomonadati > Pseudomonadota > Gammaproteobacteria > Moraxellales > Moraxellaceae > Acinetobacter > Acinetobacter chenhuanii. The sequence goes on along the minus strand of NZ_CP157428.1, from coordinate 2,141,074 downwards.
AATATTGATATATTTCAAGCATTCCTATCAATTAAAAATAAGACTTATTCATCGAAGTCATAACCTACAGAAGTGGAATGCTCCCAATATTCATTAATTTTATCTGCAATAGCTTCTTTATCCATAGTGGTTAAGACATAGAAAAGCTTAGCTTCTTTATTTTTTCTCAAAATCAATAAATTGTAATAATCATATTCAGGACCATTCAGACCTAAAGATGGCTGCTCTTCACAGTGCTTTTCTGCCTTGTAATGCCATTCTAGTTTGTAAGTATCAAGCCCATTGGCAGCATTAATTACTATGCCATCGTTGGCTCCTCCAATAAATCCAATTTTCATTGCCTGCTCTAAATTGTTATTCGGACAATTTTTAATATAACTTTAAACAGGTAAGGTTCAATTTATAAAATGTTTGCCATTACGTATTCTATGTAAATCAAAATAACGAGTTTTTTTATTTCATAGCCCGTAAATATTCATATGCTTCTTTTTCACTACTCTCCAAATGAACGATTGCATCCGTTTCATCATTTAAAGTTTCATTAATTATTCTAGAATTCTCATAAGAAATTTGATGCCCAATCTGAAATTCCGCCCCTAATGCATCAATTACAATAAATTGCCCAGCTGCGTTTGAAGCTATAAAAAAACTGTTGTTACGATACCCGTATCTAATTGTATACAATCCCACACTTATTCCAACTTTTAATAATATTTAAATAATGATAATTCCATATAAACACTATAAAAGCAAAAATCCCATAAAAAATTTAGCCTTCAGTATATATAAGTATTTATTTTAAAAAACATTTTAAGTTACGTTCCATCTCTCCCACTCTATAACCGTTTTCAAAAAACTTGATTCAAATAACAATAATTTGGTAGTTTTATCATAAAATAGTTTATTAAAAAAAGTAAAAACAGACTCATAACTCATGCTATGGCATAGTTCTCTTCGCTTCTGCCCCCAAGTCAATAGTGAGCACTTTAGAAGCATCACAAATATATTTATCATAAACAAAAACTGCTTTAGGGCAAGAACTTCCGGTCTAGCTTTACTAAGCCAAACCTAATGCACGGCCTATAAAATCAACTAACAAGTTAGAATTTTTTAATACACTAATTACTATAAATTATTAAATTGAAATATTTTTAGAAAATTAAATAATGAGATAACAAGATATTGATCATTTTTATAGAGTTTAATGCTTATAATCCTAGGCTACTTTTCCATGTATCATAAAACTGGAGCTTCCAACATATGAGTAAAACTGTACTATTTGACATGGATGGAACTCTGCTAGATTTGGCTTTTGATGATTTTATCTGGAATGAGTGTTTACCTGAACGACATTCTCAAACCCATCAACTATCTTTGATCGAAAGCAAAAAAATATTAAATCAGTTTTATCACAGCTACAAACATACCCTTGCCTGGTACTCATCAAAGCATTGGACAAAAACTACTGGAGTAGACGTTTTAAAGCTTCAGCAGGAGTTCCAACATAAAATTAAAGCACGATCAGGTTGTATCGAACTTCTCACTGCTCTAAAAAAACAAGATTATCAATGCTGGTTAGTCACCAACGCCGATTGTGCAAGTTTACAATTAAAGCTCGATAACATTCCTATTAAAGATTTTTTTGATGTGATTGTCTCTAGCGAACAAATTGGTCATGCAAAAGAAGACATTCAATTTTGGCAAACGTTACAACAATTACACCACTTTGTTCCAGATGAGACCATTTTTTTAGATGACACACTTCCCGTTTTAAGAACTGCAGAAAAATTTGGTATAAGACACTTGTTTACTATCTTACAGCCCTCAACTCTAATGGGTATAAGACAGCCACAAGAACTAGAGTATGAAGCCCTAGATCAGCTTACCGAGCTACTGTCTCTTTTGAACCAAATTGATAGAAAGGATAATGATGTCAAAATTGCGTGAAGACGATGCTGTAGAAACCATGCGCGTTGACAAATGGCTATGGGCAGCACGTTTTTTTAAAACCCGTTCTATTGCTAAAGCTGCAATCGAAGGGGGAAAAGTACATCACAATAATGAACGTGTAAAAGTTTCTAAAGAAATTCGTGTTGGAATGGAACTCATTATTCAACAAGGTTTCAACAAAAAAACGGTTGTTGTCAAAGCTCTTTCCAACACCCGAGGACCTGCTCCTGTTGCCCAACAACTTTATGAAGAAACCGAAGTAAGTATTGCAAGACGGGAGTTGATTGCATCCCAACGAAAATTGCATAATCTAGCTCGACCTGACCATAGACCAAGCAAGAAAGATCGGCGACAAATCAATCGGTTTAAACAGGATAACGATCAACATTATGAAGACCATTGGTCTTATGATGATGAATAAAAAACGTCGAGTTGTGTCGCACTCACGTATACAAGATATAGAAGCTAAAGAAAAAATCTGTCACTATTAGCCCTGTGAAACAAGTTGAGATTCAATGCATCCACTTGGGTTAAACGTGATGAACATAGAGTATTGAGGTTTTTGAGATGGATGAGAATAAAAGCAAAGCATTACAAGCCGCTTTGAGTCAAATTGAAAAACAATTTGGCAAAAATACGGTTATGCGTCTCGGCGATAACACTGTTCAAGCAGTTGAAGCCGTATCTACAGGTTCTTTAACTTTAGATATCGCATTGGGGATTGGTGGTTTACCAAAAGGTCGTATTGTTGAGATTTATGGCCCTGAATCTTCTGGTAAAACTACAATGACATTACAAGCAATTGCGCAATGTCAAAAAGCTGGTGGTACTTGTGCATTTATCGATGCTGAGCACGCATTAGACCCTCAATATGCACGTAAGCTTGGTGTAGACATTGATAACTTACTTGTATCGCAGCCTGACAATGGAGAACAAGCACTCGAAATTGCGGACATGCTAGTTCGCTCTGGTGCAATTGACTTAATCGTTGTCGACTCTGTAGCTGCACTTACACCTAAGGCAGAAATTGAAGGCGAAATGGGCGACTCTCACATGGGTCTACAAGCACGTCTTATGAGTCAGGCCCTACGTAAAATTACAGGTAACGCTAAACGCTCAAACTGTATGGTTATCTTCATTAACCAGATCCGTATGAAGATTGGTGTTATGTTTGGTAGCCCTGAAACTACGACTGGTGGTAATGCATTGAAGTTCTACGCTTCGGTACGTTTAGATATTCGTCGTATTGGCCAAGTAAAAGAAGGCGACGAGATTGTTGGTTCTGAAACTCGAGTTAAAGTAGTGAAAAACAAAATGGCTCCTCCTTTCAAAGAAGCTATTTTCCAAATCCTATATGGTAAAGGTACAAACCAGCTAGGTGAACTTGTAGATTTGGCTGTACAACAAGATATCGTGCAAAAAGCAGGTGCTTGGTATTCGTATCAAGGCAATAAAATTGGTCAAGGTAAAAATAATGTTATCCGCCACTTTGAAGAAAATCCTCAAATGGCAGGAGAGATTGAAAAAGTTATCCGTGAACAACTGCTAACAACCGGCACTAATGGTGCAGTTCAAATTGAAGATGAAGAAGAACCAGATCTTTTATTAGAATCTTAATTACACATAAGTCATAAAACGCCCTTCGGGGCGTTTTTTACAAGGAAATTTATATGTTCAAAAAAAATAATGAGCAATCTCAACAACTTCCACCTCTCACGGGCCAGCGTTTACGCTCATATGCTTTTGCTTTACTCACCCGACGAGATTACTCTAAAGCAGAACTCATCGAGAAATTAGCTCGTTATGCACAAAATTTACAAGAAGTTAACCAGCTAGTTGAAGAGTTATCTGAACAAAATTACCAAAGTGACCAACGTGTTGCTGAACAAATGCTCGCAAGCCAGATTCGTAAAGGTAAAGGGCCCAAACGTATTAAACAAGCTTTAAAAACTAAACAACTTGAAAGTGATTTAATTGCAGAAGAACTTCATGAAATTGATTGGGCAGAACAAGCTTATCAACTTAAAGTCAAGAAATTTGGTGAGGATGTAGAAAAAGATCCAAAGCTTAAAGCAAAACAGATCCGATTTTTACAATATAGAGGATTCGATTTAGATGTAATTATGAAAGCAATCCAAAGAAGAATGGATTAAAAAGAATGGTGGCAACCCCACTAGCAAAACTTCGGCACATCATAGATCTGCTACCGTTGCTACCTTCCGGTCCTGGCGGGGTTCACAGAGTACAATTGCGAAGCCACCAGCGGGGCTACCATTGCAAAACAAAGTATAGAGATTTTTAAAAGAGTTGCAACCCTTCTCTGCTGTTTTCAGCAAGTTTTTGTTTCGATTGATTAATTCATCAGCAAAAAACGTTTAAAACTTTAAAAATGTAATTTTATGAGCTTATGCTCTTTTCTCATTTTGCATAAAATATGCTTGAAGATTGTAAACTATCCTTGCATTTAAATTGTTAGCTGCTTTAATTGCATTGATCAATGAAAAACCTTAGATATTTAGAGAATTGTTTTTTATATTCCTGTATCAAGGTGGTTTTTATATAAAATTATGGATTTATACACATGCAAATGAAGAAGCATTCTTTATTATTTATTGCCTTAATGAGCACCACTTCTCTGTACGCAAATATTCCTATTGAGTCTCGTGGTTTAAGTCAAAATGATGGCAGTGCATCTAATTCTTCTTCAAATAATGTTTCTGTTCCTACAAATTTAAACTGGGAATTGATGCAAAAAAATCAACAATTAGAAAATGATGTCCGCACCCTAAGAGGTCAGCTAGAAGAACAATCTAACGATATTGAACAACTAAAGAAAGATTTAGCAAATCGTTATACAGATTTAGATCAGCGTTTAGAGTTATTACATCAAAAAGTTGATCCTGACAGTGCATCACAAGAAGACACATCAAATACAAGTACAGATAATACCAACACTCCTAGCCCATCTGCTGCAGCTCAACCAACAGATAGCAATAAAGCATCTCCAACAACTCCAACCTCTACACAGCAGCCTGCCACGCCAGCAACTAATGCTCAGCCAGTCGCCGCGGCACAAAACCAGTCAAATCCTCTTGAGTTAGAAAAAGCTGCTTACACAGTAGCTTTAGATGCCTACAAACAAGGTGGTGCGAAAAAAGCAATTGCGCCAATGCAAAACTTTATTAAGAACCATCCTAATAGTATTTACACAGGTAATGCTTATTTTTGGCTAGCAGAGTTTCATTTGGCTACAGACCCAGTAAACTATAACGAGGCGAAGAAAAATTATAATATTGTTGCCAATCAATACTCAAACTCAAGTAAGGCACCACGAGCTTTGTACCAACTCTACAGTATTGCAAAAGATGTAGACAAGAATACCGTTTCAGCGAACCAATATAAGAGTAAATTACTTACTCAATATCCTAAATCAGAAGAAGCTAAATTCTTTAAAAAATAAATTAAGCATAAAAAAAGACACTGCCAAAACAGTGTCTTTTTTATATTTTATTAATTATCGTACAATTCCACGATCTGATTGCTCAAGAGAGTCAATTAATAATTGAGCTTCTGGAACAGATGGTAAAATTTCACTTTTAATTTGCTCAACAGCTTGAACAGAGGTTAAACCAGATTTAAAAATCAATTTATAGGCTTCTCTTAGGCCTTGAATCGTATTTTTAGACCAACCTTTTCTTCGCATACCTTCAATATTTATACCAAAAGCATGTGCAGGATTGCCCGAAGCCATAACATAAGCTGGAACATCTTTAAGAATCAGTGATGCTCCACCAATCATACTGTAAGAATCAATCTTACAGAATTGATGGATTCCAGAATTTCCACCTACAATCACATGATCACCAATATGTACATGTCCAGCGACACCCACATTATTAGCAAAGATATTGTGATCACCTACAATACAGTCATGTGCAATATGCGTATTGACCATCAATAGGTTATGACTACCTATTTTAGTTAATGCATTATCTTGCACTGTACCTCTATGTAAGCTGCAATGTTCGCGAATTAAATTATTGTTACCAATCTCAAGCCAAGTTTCTTCACCTTTGTATTTCAAGTCTTGGCATATCTCACCAACACTTGCAAATTGAAAGATCTCATTATTTTGGCCAATTCTGGTAAAACCACCTACTACCACATGAGAATGTAATTTAGTACCAGCACCTATAGTCACTTGAGGACCAATGACACAGTAAGGTCCTATTTGAACATCCGCAGCAATCACTGCAGATGGATCAATAATGGCGGTAGAATGGATTAAATCGTGATTGCTCATGCCTGCTCTGTTTTTTGGTGTGAAATCATAATCTCAGCGGTTGCTGCTACAATGCCATCAACGCTAGCTGTACAATTATATTTGTAAATACCGCGCTTTTGCATTACCAACTCGGATTTTAATACAAGTTGATCACCTGCAACTACTTGTTTTTTAAATCTAACCCTTTCTGCACCAGCAAACAGGAACAAAGATCCTGGTTTTGGTGTTTCATTGTTCATAATAAAACCAAGAACGCCTGAAACTTGAGCTAGTGCTTCCACAATTAGAACTCCAGGCATAATTGGATATTCTGGGAAGTGTCCTTGCAGGAACTCTTCATTGATAGAGACATTTTTATAACCAACAATACTATTGTCAGTAACTTCAGTCACACGATCAACCAATAAGAATGGATAACGATGCGGCAAATATTGACGAATCGTTTGAATCTGCATTGGTAATTCAGGGATGGCAAATTTAGGTGTAGTTGACTCGGTCATAATATTCTATTTACGCAAATTAAAAGTTGATTCAAGAGACTCTATTTGAGCTTGTATATGATCAAGTCGTTTGGTGATTTGGGTCAATGGCACATCTGCTAATTGTCGCAAGCGTACAACTGTCTTTTTCCAATGACTATTTTCAAATAATCCAATTCCAGAAGAATATGTCCCCGGTACAGAAATATTTTTTGTGACCATTGACATTGCAGTTAAAGTAACATTATCGGTAATTGAAAGGTGTCCTGATACGCCACAGGCGCCACCTAGAACACAGTTTTTGCCAATTTTTGTACTTCCAGCAATACCACACTTAGCTGCAATAGCAGTATTTGAACCAATATGAACGTTATGTGCAATTTGCACAAGGTTATCAATAATTACTCCATCTTCCAGAACTGTATTATCAAGTGCACCTCTATCAATACTACAATTCGATCCAATTCGGACATCATTTCCGATTAAAACTGAACCTAATTGAGCAATACGGTGCCATTTACCTTGATATGGAGCAAAGCCAAAACCTTCACCGCCAATTACAGTGCTAGAATGAACACGCACACGATCTTGCAATTTAGAACCACCAGTAATAGTGACATGAGAGTCAATAAAACAGTTTTTTCCAACTTCTACGTAATCATCAAGCTTTGTATGCGATTGAATAACCGTATGATCACCCACTACGCAGTTCTGACCAATAACAACATAGTGTCCAATATATGCAGTTTCAGAAACTATAGCAGAAGGATGAATTTGGGCAGTACTTTCTATACCTGTTGAAGTAACCTTTTTATCGAAAACATGAGTAAGGATTGCAAATGCTAGATAAGGGTTATCAACAATAACGAAATTATCTTTTTCAGGAAGATGTTCTTTTAAGACAGCGGTAACAATAAAAGCACCAGCTTGACTAGCTTTGGCTTGTTCCAGGTATTTCTCACCATTTACGAAAGTAATATGGTTTGAATTAGCATTTTCTAAACTTGCTAAATTTGAAAATTGAAGATTACCTTCACCAATTAGCTCGCCTTGTACTAGGCGAGCTAATTCATCTAAACGATATTGTTGCACTTTCATTAATTTATTTCATTGAATTAACCTTTTGTATCATTTTATCAGTTAAATCATATTTAGCGTCATAGGCAACAGTTGAATTTTTATTCAAAATAAAGTCAAGATTATTTTCTTTTCGTAACTGCTCAGCAGATTGCTTAACTCTACTCTCAAAAGTCGTATTCATACTTTGCAAGCTTGTTTGAACTCGTGACTGTAGGCCTTGCTGCGTTGAATTAAATTCATTTAATTTTGATTGATATTGAGATTGAAGCTTTTTAATCTCATCTTCCTTCATTTTTTGGCCTTGAGTTTGTGCTTGACGTTGAAGACCTTCTAACTCTTTACCCAATTGCTCAAGTTTAGCAGTTGTCGGTTTCACTGACTGATTTAAGCTCGCATTTTGTTGCTTCAAATAAGTACTGTTTTCAACAACTTTAGCTAAATCAATCACACCATAACCAGCAGCATTAGCTGCTACAGAAGCCACCGTTAAGCTTAACCCTAACATTAATGTATTTAATTTTTTCATGTAAATCTCTTTCCTTTATTCATTATTCAATAAGGCCGTACTTAGAAAGTACGACCGATTTCAAACTGGATTTCTTTAGTTTCATCACCCGGTTTATCATTTAACGGGAATGCATAGCTAAGTGACAATGGTCCAATCATAGTAATCCAGGTTACACCTACACCTACACTGTAACGTAAGTTTCCTAAGTCGAAGCCATAGTTATCTTCACAATATTTCTTAACATCTGAGATTGATTGGCCATTAATAATCATGCCCTTCTTACCATAAACAGTGTTATCAATATTACACTTGGTATCAAAGACCTGACCACCTTCAGCAAACAATACAGGACGTACCTGACGAGCCCAATCACCTTTAAAAGGCATAGGTAATGCCAACTCAGTACCAAATTGGACCAGAGCATTACCACCCACATTTTCAGGTGAAGGATCATTCTGTTTACTTTCTTGCAAGTTTACGCTGGCATATTTAGGTCCCAAAGTACTATTGTCATACCCTCGAACAGAACCATAACCACCTGCATAGAAGTTTTTATAGAATGGTAAATCATTACCATAACCAAGCTTACCATAACCACGCAGTACAAAGCCCGATTTACCAATTGGTAAGAATGCTTGAGTGTCGTATGTTAATTTCTGATAATCAACATCACTACCTGGTAAACCAATTTCAAGCCCTACACGGTGAGACATACCTGATGTTGGGAAAATTGGTCTATTTAAAGTGTTATATGACCAACCTAAATTCAAGTTATAAGTAAAGAATTCACCTTCAAACGCATTATCATAGATTTCTTCTGGAACTTTACACTCACCTTTTGTAGAGTCATATTGAGAATTACCATTCGCATCTAGTGGACAATATGAACCCTTACTGGTCGCTTTACCACCATTTGCCAACAAGTAGTCACGTACATAAGTTGAAACGTATGCTCCTGTTGTGACTTTAGTATTATCAATACCTAAAGATGCACTTAAACTTTGATTTTCATCAATTGGATAACCAAAACTTAAACTACCGCCAAAACTATCTGTTACATAGTTATTAACGTTGTAATTATCATTTAGCTTGGTTTTACGATAATAGACGTTATAACCACGGCTTACCCCATCAATCGTAAAGTACGGATCAGTAACACTTAAGTTATAATAGTCTTGAGTTTCCGAACGAGACAAATCAATTGCAACTCGGTTACCTGTACCCATAAAGTTAGTTTGGCTAAGTCCTGCTTGGAACGTAATACCACCACTTTGCGAATAACCCACAGCTAATGTTGTCGTACCTGAATGTTGCTCTTCAACATTCACATTCAAATCGACTTGGTCTGGAGAGTTTGGAATACGAGCTGGTTTAATATCAACAGTTTTAAAGAAACCTGTACGCTCTAAACGAACTTTTGATAAGTCAATTTTTTCATTACTTGCTAAAGCGCCTTCCATCTGACGCATTTCACGACGTAATACTTCATCAGAAGTTTTGCTATTACCAGTAAAGTTAATGCGACGTACAGTGACTTGCTGACCCGGATTCACATAGTAATTTAAGTCAACTACACCAGTTTCATTATTAATTTGTGGAACGATATTTACGTCAGCAAAATAATAACCTGCATTACCATACTTACGTAAAAGTAACTGCTTAACAGCATTTACTTTTTCTTGCGAATAAGTATCGCCATCTTTATAAATTTTTAATGCTTGTAATTCTTCAGGTTTATAAAGCGCGTCACCTAAAAATTTAGTTTGGCCAAATTTAAACTGGCTGCCTTCATCTACAGCAACTTCAATAAAGATGTGTTTCTTATCTTCACTAATATTCAGCTGAGAATTATTAATATTGAAATTAATATAGCCTTTATTAAGGTACATTGCACGTAATGCTTCAAGGCTTGCTGCCATTTTTTCACGTGCATAGCGGTCATTACGTGTGACTACTGAAGCCCAACCACTTTCTTTAACAGCAAATGCTTGCTTGATTTCACTGTCTTTAAAAACAGTATTACCAATCACATTGATATCAAAAACTTTTGCTGGCGTGCCTTCATTAAAATTAAGTTTTAATTCAACACGGTTATTTGGTCGAGCAACTGTATCAACTGTAACGCTAGCATCGTAACGACCTTGTTGAGTATATTGTTGCTCTAATTCTGTCTGAATGGTTTGCAAAGCAGATTTCTTAAAAACCTCACCTTCAGCAATACCCATTTTTTTAAGGCCTTGTTCTAATGCCTCTTTAGGAATAAGTTTATTACCCTTAAATTCAAGTTTTGAAATAATTGGGCGTTCAATAACATTAAAAACCAAAGTATCGTTTTCTTTCGATGCTTTAATATCATCAAAAAGTCCAGTGGCATACAATGTTCGAATTGCTTCGGCGATCATCGGTTCATTAACGCGATCGCCACTGTTGATTGGCAACATGGTATAAACATTTGCAGGAGTAAGACGGACCAAACCGTTTACACGAATATCTCTAACAACGAAATCATCAGCTGCATATGCTTGTTGTACCGCTGCCATAGCGCTAACAAGTGCCAAAGGCATTAAAAAATGTGTGTGCCGCATGCCAGTTTTTTCCAGTAAGTTATAAATCCATATACGTTTACAAACGCATAAAGTCATTAAATAAAGCTAAAAGCATCATACTACCGAGCAGTACCATACCAATTTTTAGACCAAACATTTGTATTTGTTCAGAAACAGGTTTTCCCCGAATAGCTTCAATGATGTAATACACTAGATGGCCACCATCTAACATTGGAATTGGTAATAAGTTTAAAATTCCAAGACTTACACTCATTAATGCCATGAAAGAGATAAAAGTTTCCCATCCCATTTCTGCACTTTGTCCAGCTACTTTTGCAATAGTGATAGGCCCAGAAAGATTTTCTAATCCAATTAATCCTTTTACCATTTTCACTATTGAATTCAAAATCATGCTAGAGATCTGGCCAGTTTTATCCAGCGCCATTTCAAAAGCTTGTATTGGAGTATATTGAATTGTTTGCTTATATTCGTCAGGAATTGTAATTTTTCCAGCATCACTTTTTACACCAAGGACACCATTTACTTGTCCCATGTTATCGCGCTTTCCTTGTGGCATTACTTGTAAATGCACCAATTGTTCATGACGCAACACATCAATATTAAGTAATTTTTCTGGAGAATGTTGAACAACCTCAACAACATCAAACCAATCTTTCATAGTTTGACCATCAATCGCAACAATGCGATCACCTACTTTCATTCCTTGACGAATCGCGGCACCATCTGCAGTTAAATCTGTTACAACAGCAGGAATCACAGGGCGATAAGGCAAAAAGCCTAATATATCAAGTGCAGACTCATTTTGGTTTTTTAAGAAATCTTTTACGGGTAATACAAAATTTTTCTCGGTGCCGGCACGATCTACATCTACATTTACAGTACCTGTTTCACCCACACGATCAATTAAAGCAAAATTTAGCTTTTCCCAAGTCGCGGTCTCTTTCCCATCAATGGCAATAATTTTATCACCAATATGTAACTGGGCAGTTGCAGCTGGAGAATTTGGAATAATTTTGCCAATTTTAGTATTTAACTGTTCTTGGGCAGGTAAAAATAAAATCCAAAAAAGAAGTACCGCAAAAAGTAAGTTAATTAATGGTCCTGCAGCAACAATAGCTATACGTTTCCAAGGTTTTTGACGATTAAAAGCATATGGCAGATCTTGTTCTGCTACATTACCTTCGCGCTCGTCTAACATTTTAACGTATCCACCTAAAGGCAAGGCAGAAAGTTGATATTTAATGCCAGACTTTTTAGAAGTCCATTTTAGTAAAGTTGGTCCAAAACCAATCGAATAGACTAAAACTTTAACACCTAGTTTTCGTGCGACCCAGTAATGCCCAAACTCATGGATTGCAATTAAAGGCCCAAGTAAAAGAGCTGCCGCTGCAATCATAAAAAGTGCATTCATTTCAGCCTCCAATACTTGAAATATACTGCTGAGCTACAGATCGAGCCACTTTATCTTTATCTAAAATGCACTCAATACTCTCAGCACCCGCATTATCCAACACTTGCAAAGTATGCTCTACAACTTGTGGAATATTTATAAATCCAATCCTTTCCTTTAAGAATGCTTCGACAGCAATCTCATTTGCTGCATTCAAAATGGTAGGAGCTAAACCTCCTGCACGCATCGCTTGTCTTGCTAAATCGAGTGCAGGAAATTTTTGGGTATCTGGCGCTTGAAAATTAAGTTGAGAATACTCAAATAAATCTAAAGCAGGAACACTTGTTTGTAAACGCTCAGGCCATGCTAATGCATGCGCAATTGGCGTACACATATCAGGGTTACCCATTTGTGCTAATGTTGAACCATCAACATATTGCACCATAGAGTGAATAATACTTTGTGGGTGAACAACAACTGTAACAAAATGTTCAGATATTGAAAACAAATGGCAAGCTTCTATCAGCTCCAAACCTTTATTCATCAGAGTAGCGGAGTCGACAGAAATTTTTTGTCCCATTGACCAGTTTGGATGTTTACATGCCTGCTGCGGTGTTACATGTTCCAGCTGCTCTAAAGAATGGTTTAAAAAAGGACCACCTGATGCAGTGAGTAATATTCTGGAAACACCCAATTGAGGTTGCCCAGTTCTATCTACTTGCAAATAGTTATGAGGTAATGATTGGAAAATTGCATTATGTTCTGAATCGACGGGTAACAATAAAGCTTGATGATCACGAGCAGCTTGCATCATGATCTCACCAGACATGACCAGTGCTTCTTTATTTGCTAGTAATACCCGCTTACCGGCTTTAACAGCTGCCAATGTTGGCAACAACCCAGCTGCGCCTACAATCGCCGCCATCACAACATCAACATCTGCATGCGATGCGATATCTACCAAACCGTCTTGCCCAACTAAAATATCAATATCATGTATATTTTGTTGAGCAAATAATGTTTTTAAATCAACTACTTTTTGTTCAGGAACAACCACGACTTTAGGTCGAAACTGTTTGCAGATTTCAACAAGCTCAGAAATTCGACTATGCGCCGAAATCGCAAAGACTGAATACTTATCTGGATGTTGACTTAAAATTTTTAAGGTACTTTGCCCAATAGAACCGGTTACACCCAATATGCAAACAGATTGTGTCATCTATAAATCTACACCAATAAGCTTTAATATATACATTCCCGTTGCAAAAATCGGGGCTGCTGCGAGTAAAGAATCAATACGGTCCAATACACCACCATGACCTGGCAATACACGGCCAGAATCTTTAATACCAGCACGACGTTTGATCATTGATTCAAATAGATCACCTAATACTGAACCAAACACTGTAATTAAAGACAAGATCAGGAATAAAAGCTGTTGAACCCAAGTGAGGTTTAAATATTGATATTGCACCACTAGCATTACAATGATTGTGGTGATAATACCACCATACAAACCTTCTACTGATTTATTAGGGCTTACTGTAGGCGCTAGTTTCCTTTTACCGAATTTACGACCAACAAAGTAAGCTCCACTATCTGCACCCCATACTAGCAAGAACAAATACATCAACCACCATGGTGAGCTTTGCCATACTACAAAGATTGCAGTCACTGCTGCACAGATAAGAATTAAACCAATGACATATAAAGTGGCGTTATACCACCCATCAAATTCAGGAAATGACTTAACCCAATAAACACTAACGAGCCAAGTTAAAATTGAAGCAGACCATAACAGCAAAGCAATATCATGGAAAAATAAAGCAACACCAGAAACAAAAGCAACTAGTAAACCGTAACACCATGCTTTAGGTTTTACTACAGCACCAGCTTCGCGAGGCATTAACTTATACCATTCATAGCCCGCAACCCCTGCTGCAACAATCATAAGTACCAACATTGGATAATGTGATTGCGTAGCAAACATACAGCCTAAAACAACTGCAACAAGTACCAATGCGGTAACAATCCGCTCTAACATTATAATTTCTCGATTTTCTCTTGCTGAATTTGTTCAGATGTTTTACCGAAACGACGTTCACGCCCTGAAAAAACATTCAATGCATGATCGAATTCTTCGACTGTAAATTCCGGCCACAAAGTATCCGTGAAATACAGTTCCGCATAAGCTGCTTGCCATAACAAGAAATTAGATATACGGAAATCTCCACCTGTACGGATCAACAAGTCCACAGCTGGCAGATCGTTTAGACTGACATATTTTTCGAACAAATCAACATTTATTTGATCAGCGTCAATTTCACCACGTGAAACTGCTTGAGCAACCTGTTTAGCTGCGTTTGCAATATCCCACATACCACCATAGCTAATCGCGATGGTGAGTGTCATAGTGTCATGATGTACTGTTTGTTGCTCTGCATCTTCCATTAAGGCAACTAAATGTGAAGGTAATCTGGAACGATCCCCTATAAAACGCAAAGCAATATTGAATTTTTTCATGCGAGGTATTTGCTCATGAATTGTTTCTTCAAGAAGCTTCATAAGCAGATCGACTTCATATTGTGGTCGATTCCAATTTTCACTCGAAAATGCAAAAACAGTTAAAGCACGGACGCTAGTTTCTATACAATGCTCAACGATAGGGTCAAGAATATTTTTACCCTCTCGATGTCCATCACCTTTTTGCATTTGATTTTTCTTTGCAAAGCGATTGTTGCCATCCATGATGATGGCAACATGCTGAGGAAGATGATACTCTTCTGTTTCGGTCATAAAATTAGACCTTCATCAATTCTGCTTCTTTCGCTGCAAGACGCTTATCTACTTCTGCAACATATTTATCAGTAATTTTTTGGATATCATCGCCTGCACGACGCTCATCATCTTCAGAAATTTCTTTCTCTTTTAACAATGCTTTGATATCACCTAATACATCACGACGAATATTACGAATCGCAACTTTTGCATTTTCAGCTTCACTGCGTGCAACTTTCTGCATATCACGGCGTGTTTCTTCAGTCAAAGCTGGTAAAGGTACACGAATTGAGTCAGCAGTAATCGGATTTAAACCAAGATCACTTTCACGAATTGCCTTATCAATTGCAGCAACCATAGTACGTTCAAATGGTTGAACAATAAGCGTACGCGAATCTTCAACACCAACGTTTGCCACTTGGTTTAAAGGCACATCAGAACCATAGTAAGGAACCATTACCCCATTTAAAATTGATGGGTGTGCACGGCCGGTACGAACTTTAGCAAAACCTTGTTCCAAAGAATCAAGAGTTTTTAACATACGCTGTTCGCTGTCTTTTTTCAGATCGTTAATCATATGATCTTCCTTACTTATTTATTCAAGGATGTATTTAACAAATTTAATTTAGCGCTAGTATAAAGAGCTTTACGGCACACGTACATTATTTAGTAACGCGTGTACCCTCTTTTTCACCCATTACAACTGACAATAGCGCACCAGATTTATTCATATCAAATACTTGTAATGGCACATTATGGTCACGACATAAGCAAATTGCCGTTAAATCCATAACACCCAACTTCTCATCTAACACCTGGTCAAATGTCAAATGATCGTATTTCACCGCATCTTCGTATTTGCTTGGATCTTTATTATAAACACCATCTACTTTGGTTGCTTTCAAAATTAAATTTGCTTCAATTTCGATACCACGTAAACATGCTGCTGTATCAGTTGTAAAGAATGGATTGCCTGTGCCTGCAACGAATACACACACTTCGCCTTGGCTTAAATGGCGAATCGCATCACGACTTGAATATGACTCCACAACAGTACCAATTGGCAATGCTGACATAAGACGAGTTCTGATGTTACGACGTACCAATGCATCGCGCATTGCCAAGCCATTCATAACAGTTGCAAGCATACCCATCTGGTCACCTGTTACGCGGCCAACCAAACCATCTTTTTGTAACTGGCTACCGCGATATAAGTTACCGCCACCCACAACGATACCTACTTGCACACCCAAGCCAACCAAATGTGCAATTGACAACGACATTTGATCTAAAACTTGAGCATCAATACCCATATCTTTATTACCTGATAAAGCTTCACCAGATAATTTTAATAAAATTCGTGAATAACGGGGGCTGATTGTTTCCGCCATGATTTTGCTCCAAAACCTCTTAAACTGAATGCTTTTTGAATCGTGTTTCGATTAGACCGATTTAATTTTAATTAACTTTGCAAATAAATCGTATTCATCCGCATCGGTAATTTCGACTTCCAACATATCGCCTGGTTGAATAGTGCTCTTATCGATATCTTCTACAAAGACATTACCGTCAATTTCCGGAGCATCGGCATAAGAACGTGCAACAGCAACAGGATATTCATCTTCCAAACCATCGACTAATACAGTCATCGTTTGACCAATACGTTTTTGTAATTTGGCAGCAGATATTTGCTGCTGCACTTGCATAAAGCGCTCGTAACGCTCTTGCTTAATTTCTTCTGGCACATGATCGGGTAAATCATTTGCCGTAGCACCTTCTACTGGTGAATAGGTAAAGCAGCCTACACGATCAAGTTGAGCTTCAACCAACCAATCTAACAAAATCTGGAAGTCTTCTTCAGTTTCGCCAGGAAAACCAACCACAAAAGTAGAACGGATAACAAGATCCGGGCATTTCTCACGCCATAATTTAATTTTTTCTAATGTATTTTCACTATGCGCCGGACGTTTCATTAACTTAAGAACACGTGGGCTTGCATGCTGGAAAGGAATATCAAGATATGGCAGGATTTTCCCTTGAGCCATCAAATCGATAACTGCATCAACATGCGGATATGGATATACATAATGTAAGCGAACCCAGATACCAAGTTGGCCGAGTGCTTCACACATGTCAAAGAATTTGGTCTTTACAGGTTGACCATTCCAGAAATCAAGCTTGTATTTGGTATCTACACCATAAGCTGAAGTATCTTGAGAAATGACTAAGATTTCTTTCACGCCTGCACGTTTTAAAGCAGCAGCTTCTTCTAATACGCTACCAACTGGACGTGATACTAAATCACCGCGCATGCTTGGGATAATACAGAAGGTACAACGATGGTTACAGCCTTCAGATATTTTTAAATAAGCATAATGCTTCGGTGTCAAACGGATACCCTGTTCAGGAACAAGGTCAATAAACGGATTGTGTTTAGGCGGCGCTGGTACATATTCATGTACAGCTTCCATAACATCCTGATAAGCTGCTGCACCAGTAACCTTTAAGACATTCGGGTGCATTTGACGGATTTTATCTTCGTCTTTACCTAAGCAACCCGTAACAATAACTCGGCCATTTTCACTCATGGCTTCGCCAATTGCATCTAAAGATTCTTGTACTGCAGATTCAATAAAACCACAGGTATTAACAACAACTAAATCAGCACCATCATAATCTGATGCAACTTGATAACCTTCAGTCTTTAACTGAGTTAAAATTCGTTCAGAATCTACCAATGCCTTAGGACAACCTAAAGAAACAAAACCGACTTTGGGGGTCTTCATGAATCTGCGCTCCACTTGAATGCGCGTATTGTATGTCTTTTCTTGTCTCAAGCATAGGTGGAAACCCCACTCTTTGTGTAATGCACCAAAATACAACCAATATTTGCACCAAAACTCAATATTGCACCAAGTTGGAACATGATATTATAAGTAAATAAGCTGCTATTTTTTGATCAAAAGATATAAAGAACGATTTTAGAGCGCTTTAAATCCGCTTAAAACCTTAAAATAATCCATAAACAAAGTTGGCGTACATTTTGCATCATTCATGTTCTATAACGGTGAAAACCGCTAACCAATGAAGATGCCATTGCGCTATTTTAAGACAGGAACGATTCGCTAATGGATCAACACACACCTATCGACTATCGCCTATTGGTAGACAATTTAACTACTGCGATTTTATTAATCGATAGTAACTTTAATATTTTTTATTTGAATTCAGCTTGTGAAGCACTTTTTGACATTAGTTTGCTTCGAGCATCCGGACAACCGGTTTTTAATTTACTTCATGCGCCTGATGATACTTTTAATACACAGGAAGCTTTACTTAATACCTTAAAAACAGGACAGCCTTATACACGTCGTGAGGCTGTTATTAATGTCAACTTTAAAGATCTACATGTTGATTATACGGTTTCTCAATTAAATGCAGGTAAAAGCTATCATCCGCTTCTACTTATTGAACTTAATCCAATTGATCGTATGTTGAAAATTTCTAAAGAAGAAAACTTAATTCAACAACATCAAGTGGCTAGGCAGTTAGTTCGAGGAGTTGCCCATGAAATTAAAAACCCACTTGCGGGTATACGAGGTGCAACCCAATTACTTGCTCGTAGCTTAAATGATGAAAGTTATGCAGAATTTACAGATGTCATCATTAACGAGGTAGATCGTCTCACCAACTTGGCTGACACCATGTTGGGTTCAAGACAACTGCCGAGTTATGAGAATGTGAATGTACATGAGCCTTTAGAGCGTGTACGTTCTTTAATCGCAAATCAAACTAAGAAAAAAATCAAAATCACGCGTGACTATGATTTGTCCTTACCTGATGTAAAAGCTGATCGAGATCAACTCATCCAAGTCATGCTGAATATTAGTGTCAATGCGATTCAAGCGATTACAGAGAATAAATCATTTTTTACAGATCAAGAGCCAGAATTAATTTTACGTACCCGAATCCAACGTCTTGTCACAATTAATGGTGTACTCAATCGCTCAGCTGTACGAGTCGATATTGAAGACAATGGACCAGGTATTCCAGAAAGCATTTTAGAGTCTGTGTTTTATCCTTTGGTTACAGGACGAGCAAAAGGTACAGGGCTTGGCCTGAGTATTGCACAGAACATTATGCATCAACATAACGGAATGATTGAATGCCAATCAGTTCCTGGAAAAACAATGTTTAGCTTATATTTACCTTGGGAGTCAGACCGTGTCGCGAAATAAAATATGGGTTATTGATGACGATCGCGCCATGCGATGGGTACTTGAAAAGACCTTTAAAGAAGAAGGATTTGACGTCACTAATTTTGAAGAAGCTCAAACAGCACTCGAACGTTTACACCATGATGCGCCTGATGTCATCTTAACGGACATTCGCATGCCAGGTATTGACGGGTTAACTTTCTTATCTAAAGTAAAAAATTCTCACCCCGATTTGCCTGTCATTATTATGACAGCGCATTCTGACTTAGAGTCAGCTGTTTCAAGCTACCAAACTGGTGCATTTGAGTATTTACCAAAACCATTTGATATTGATGAGGCTTTAGCTTTAGTTAATCGAGCTATTTTGCATATTAATAAATTGCAGCAGCAAGAAGCCACAAAAACCGCCTCCCCACTACAATCAACAGAAATAATTGGCGAATCTCCTGCTATGCAAGAGGTTTTCCGAGCAATTGGCCGTTTATCACAGTCACATATTACCGTCCTAATTAATGGTGAGTCAGGAACAGGTAAAGAGTTGGTTGCACATGCACTACACAAGCACTCACCACGCCGTGCTAAGCCCTTTATTGCTCTAAACATGGCAGCAATTCCTAAAGATCTAATCGAAACGGAATTATTTGGCCATGAAAAAGGCGCATTTACTGGTGCCAATACGCAACACCAAGGTCGCTTTGAGCAAGCTAATGGTGGAACACTGTTTCTAGATGAAATTGGTGACATGCCATTTGAAACACAAACTCGACTACTGCGCGTACTCGCTGATGGTGAGTTTTATCGTGTAGGCGGACACATTCCAGTTAAAGTTGATGTTCGAATCGTAGCAGCCACACACCAAGATTTAGAAAAACTTGTAAATGAAGGCCGCTTCCGTGAAGATTTATATCACCGGTTAAATGTGATTCGTATTCACATTCCGAAACTTGCTCACCGTAGTGAAGATATACCGATGCTGGCTCAGCACTTCTTAGCTCGTGCAGGTAAAGAACTTGGCGTGAGTCCTAAGATTTTACGTACAGAGACAACAGACTATATGCAACAGTTACCATGGCCTGGTAACGTTCGCCAGCTTGAAAATACTTGCCGCTGGTTAACTGTCATGATCACTGGTCGTGAAGTTTACCCTGAAGACTTACCTTCTGAACTCAAACAGGTTCCACTTCAAAAAAATAGTGAAGCTAGCCAACCTGCACCTTCATTTGAACGTATTTCGTTACATCATTGGGATGAATTGCTAAACCAATGGGCGATTCAAAAGCTTAAGAATGGTGAAATGAAAATTTTGGATATTGCAACACCCATGTTTGAGCGCACTTTAATTAATGCCGCCCTACAACAAACTCGCGGACGTAAACGTCATGCAGCAGAATTATTAGGCTGGGGGCGTAATACTCTTACTCGCAAGTTAAAAGAGTTGGGAATGGATTCGGCAGACGATGATGATGAGGACGAACACAAAGTTACTTTATCTGAAGCCTAACATTAACAAGCATATCAAAAAGCGGCTAATTCACTTTTAGCCGCTTTTTTATTTATTTTGATTTATATGTAAATCATTCGTTAAATTCAAATATGAACATACAGTTACATCATTAAAAACCTCAAAAACCCAACATAAGTCATTATATTGTAATAATTTCATTCCTGTTTGGCGTTAAACTATTGTCTATGAGATAACCTAAAAATATAGCAATGTCCATCGTCAAAGATAGTTTTGCTATACTAGACGAGCAGTATTAGCCGTTGTTATTAAAATTTATGCATGATCCAGTCCTTGAGTCACATCATCCTATATGTGACAAACCCCAAACACGCCGCGGTATAGAGCGCCGTTTAGCTTTATTGCTAAGCGCAACCGAGCTGTTTTTGGAAAAAGGATACGATGCCGTATCTCTTGACGATATCGTAAATCATGCAGGTGGTTCTAAAGCTTCTATTTATAAATACTTTGGTAATAAAGAAGGGCTTTTCACCGCTATTTGTGACTATAAACGTGAAATGTTTTTTAAAGATGTTTGTATTCCATTTCAACCAGAGAAAAGCACTTTAAGAGAGTATCTGATTCAAACGCTCAATCGCGTTTATCTTCACATCATTCGACCTGAACATATTGCGTTTTTACGACTTATTATTGAACAAACCGAATGTAATACAGTCCTCATACAATATCTATATGACAAATGGGTACACAATTTACAGAATACACTGACTCAAGCATTAGAATTTGCAGATAAATCAGGAGAAATTACATGCACTTCTCCTTATCATTCTTCACTCATGTATTTTGGAATTTTACGTGATATTGAATGGCGTATGATTATGGGTATGCCCGCCCTACCAGATGAGAAGGAAGCATTTGATTATATTGAATATTGTGTAGACATTTTCTTAAAAGGCCATCATAAAGTCTAATTCTTTTGCATTTTGAAATGCTTATAGTATAGTAGACTTCTTTTTTCCCCACATCCACCCAGCCAACAACAGATAATTGTTGTATTTCAAAGACAATTATTATGGAGTAGCTACATGGCTTTAAGACATTTCCTAACTTTACGTGACCTATCTACATTAGAACTCAACCGCGTCTTACAACGCGCAAGCGAACTAAAAAAAATGCAACAAAGCCATGAGGTATTTCAACCTTTTGTTGGTAAAGTATTGGGAATGATTTTTGAAAAATCGAGCACACGCACTCGTATTTCTTTTGAAGCCGGTATTAATCAGTTTGGTGGTAGCGCTATCTTTTTATCACCTCGTGATACACAACTAGGCCGTGGTGAACCTATTGAAGATTCAGCACGTGTTATTTCAAGCATGCTTGATATCGTGATGATTCGTACCTTTGGTCATGACATTGTTGAACGTTTTGCATCTTATTCAAAAGTTCCTGTCATTAATGGCCTGACTGATGATCATCACCCTTGTCAGCTACTTGCAGATTTACAAACTTATATTGAGCATCGTGGCAGCATCGAAGGTAAAACTGTAGCCTGGATTGGTGATGGCAATAATATGTGTAATTCATATATTGAAGCTGCACATTTAATGGGTTTTAAATTAAAAATTGCTTCGCCAAAAGGCTTTGAGCCCAAACCTGAATTTTTGGCAGAGTTTGGACATTGTGTTGAACTTTTTGATAATGCTGAAGATGCAGCTGTAAATGCCGATCTGATTGTTACAGATGTATGGGCAAGCATGGGACAAGAAGAAGAACAAAAATTACGTAGAAATGCTTTTTCAGCTTTTCAGGTCAATGAAAAATTGATGAGTCTTGCACACCCAGATTGTTTATTTATGCATTGTTTACCAGCCCATCGTGGTGAAGAAATTTCAGAAACAATGCTTGACCATAAAAACTCTGTTGTATGGGATGAGGCTGAAAATCGCCTACATGCACAAAAAGCTTTAATGGAATTTTTACTCAATGAAAATTTGAAAAAAGCTTAATCTTTATTTAAAAACAGCATCTTGATGATGCTGTTTTTTTTATTTTTATAAAACTCTTATTTTTATTATTCATTATTTAAAAAATTCCACCAAGTTGATGAATATATAACCAGCCTATATTTCAACAATGACCTAGAATCGTGTATAACATTCTACACAATAAGCCAAGCCTACTCTTGTAGAGTGCGATTATGACAACCCTTGAAGAATCACTAGCTCAAATCCCTGCATTTTCAATTATTCATGAACATCTATTTAGTTCAGCACAACCTTCTGTTGAACAGCTCAAACTTATTAAAGAGTATGGCTGTAGCACTGTTATTAACTTAGCTTTAACCAATACACCACACTGTATTGAAAATGAAGATCAGATCTGTCTTGAGTATGGTTTAAATTATATTCATATTCCAATTGACTGGGAAACACCTTCTTCTGACCAATGCTTATTGGTTTTAGATTTGATTGATCATTTAGTTCAAAATGAGATTGTTTGGGTACATTGTGCCAAAAATGATCGTTCAAGTTGCCTTATGTATGTCTATAGACAATTTTATATGAACATGGACATGCCGACTTCTCAAACCCTACTTCATGAAATTTGGGAACCGAATGAAACATGGACCGGACTAATCCATAGTATTACCTTACAGCTTCAAGGCCGTAAGGCTACCCTAGAGCTTCAACAGTCTTTGCAACAAGCTGATAATTTAGTTTAATTAGATATCAGTACCGTTGCTGTAGCTAAAATTCCTTCTTGGCGACCTGTAAATCCAAGTTTTTCGGTAGTGGTCGCTTTAATACTAATTTGATTTAAATCAACATTCAAAACATCTGCAATACTTTGTCGCATTTCTAAATTATGTTTCGCCAACTTAGGACGCTCACAAGCTACCGTAATATCAGCATTATTCAAATGATAACCACGGTCTAATATTAGTTGATAAACATGCTTTAGCAATACACGGCTGTCTGCACCTTTAAATTCAGGATCAGTATCCGGAAAATGCTGACCAATATCTCCAAGTGCTAATGCACCAAGTAAGGCATCACACAGCGCATGAAGTACCACATCACCATCTGAATGCGCTTTTAAACCATGCGTATACGGAATCTGGATGCCAGCTAAGGTTACGAAGTTACCCTCTTCAAAGGCATGTACATCCATTCCCTGTCCGATACGAATTTGAGCAACCATATAAACTCTTCCCTTCTATAAAAACTTAAGAAATCTTGTATTCAGCCGTCGTGTTTCGCTATAGTACACTTAGCAAAGTAGACTGAAAGTATAAGCGATCATGCCGTCGAATACTGATATGAATCAATTGAAAAGATTAAGTTTTGTCGTGACATTGAGTTGTTTATGCTCATCGCTTGTTTTTGCGGAATCTATCGACTGCTCAAATTCCAAATCTGAGCTCAAAATCTGTTCAAAAACCTTTAGTGAAGCACGTAAGCAACTCAGCAATAAATATCTTTCTGCATACTTAGTCACAGATGCACCCTTACAACTCTTACAAGATACACAGACATTATGGTTTAGACATACACAACAATGTAAAACCAATTCATGTATTCAACAGCAATTTGATGTACGTGGGGATGATTTAAACTTTTATGCTTCACTTAAACAAACCCTAACTCAACATTACCTTAAGTTTGAAAATGGGCATATTGCAGCACAGCCTGTTCATTTACAAATCCATCAACTTGCTAAAGATAAAATTAAAATTGAAGGCTTAGCATATCGCAATCCAAATAACCGGAAAGAAAGCCAAACTATCTCACTCATGGCCTACAGTTCCCCTGAACAGAAAAGTGAGATTTTAGATAACGAACATAACTGTAAATATAAGTTCGATTTTCAAAAAGCCTTACTCATCGTAAAAACTCAACAAAAGGGCTGTGAAAGATTTTCTGGTGTTTATCGCCTATACGATTAATTGATATAAAATAAAAAAGCCAGTGCATCTACACTGGCTTTTCTTTTTAAGCTGGATACTTTTGTAGAATATCCTGACTCACTAAAACAGCTGTCGCTGCTGATAAAGTCCACCCTAAATGGCCATGTCCAGTATTATAAAAAACTCGTGACTGCTTAGACTGTTTCACTACAGGCAACATATTAGGCATCATTGGTCTTAAACCCGCCCAAGGCACGACATGCTCAGTTGAGATATCAAAATTACGATTCACCCAATTGACTAAAGGTTGAATACGATCAGCCCGTATATCTCGATTATAACCGTTAAACTCAGCTGTACCTGCAATACGTAGACGGTCCTGACCTAAGCGAGAAGTAACAATTTTTGCACTCTCATCAAGCAAACTGACCCATGGTGCATTTTTAATGCTTTTCTCGTCTTTTAACTGCACAGTAATAGAATAACCTTTGACCGGATAAACATTGACACGTTCACCAATCATATCAGCTAACTGATAACTTCCTACACCACCACAGACAACCAGAATATCACCTTCTAGTTCAAAGTTATCTGTTGAAGAAAGATAAGGGTGTTCTGCACTTGGCTGACAATTCACTACTACTTTATCGGTATGACACTTAATATCGGTGACATCCAGACCAAATTTATATTGAACTCCATACTGTTTAGTTTTTTCAGCCAAAGAAGTTGAATACTTATGGATATCTCCCGTTGCATCACTTGGTGTGTAATAACCGCCAAAGTAATCACCAGTTAAAGATGGCTCGATTGTTTTCATCTCGTCCGGTGAAACTGAATAGCGCTCCAAAGTACCCTTATTCAAAACATCATTGACTTGTTTAGCAACGTCATAATCAGCTTTGCTATGGTACATATGAAGAATGCCACGTTTCTCCAAATCGAATTGGAGCTGCTCTTTTTCAGCAACTTCAAACAAGCGCTTACGGGCCAGTAATGCTAAACGAACAGTCTCTATCGTATTCTCTTCATAATTTTTAATATGAGAAAGAAACTCAACTAACCAACTATATTTATGCAAGCTAAAAGAAGGGTTAAGTAATAGAGGAGCATCTTTTTGCCTCATCCATTTAAAACCTTTAATAACGGTCGCTTTCTGGTTCCAGACTTCTGCATTACAAGCAGATAATTGCCCTCCATTTGCAAATGATGTTTCCATAGCTGGATATAGGTGGCGATCGATCACTGTGACTTGGTAACCCAATTGAGATAATTCATAGGCTGAAGTAACCCCGGTGATTCCTGCACCAATCACAATAACATGTGGCATAACAGACTCCTCTGAAATGCAAAAACATTTCATCAGTACAGCCCATCTGTCATTTGTACCTGAGAGTTTCGACCTAAATACTACCTTTTAGTATTTCGATCTTCCCCTTCGGTGAGTTTATGACTTATAAGTTTTTATTATTCATCTTATAAATCTTAAGCTTCTCTCCAGATTTTTTAATTATTACAGTCCCTTTTGCCTGAGAGTTTCCGGGCTTGTTGCTCCTTCGGCGGGTTCTAAAGAACCTCTCTCCCGCAATAATTTTGTATTTATATAAGCAATGTATCTGCCACTTTTAAAAAAACGCATTCTTTTCTTGTAAACTTTTGTACAGGTAAATAAAAAACCAAAAAAGCAATTGATTTAATTATAAAAAAAGGTGAATTATTAAAATTCACCTTTTGTCTTTCATTAGAGTTTTCCATTAAGCACTTGGTCTGAGACACTACCTTTCCACTGTTCTCGCAAGGTTGGTAAATAAAATTTCTCACCAATTGTGACCAACTCAGCATCAATCAATGCATGAATTTCGTGCATAAAAATATAATCAAGTGCGACCAAAGATAGCTGATGGTTTTTTTGTGCTACTTTCTTACGCTTCACTTGGGCTTGTTTAATGAGTTCATTTGCAAAAGTTTTATCTTTGTATGCCGTAATAGCATTTAAACGAAGCTCAATAACACCCCAGCCTGCTAATAATTTTTTAAAAATTTCAAAGTCTTCTGTGGTTGATTCCCAAGTTACGTTTTCCAGATCGTTATCTTCCGGCAAAACAGGTAACAATAAATCACCCGTACTTGGAAAAATCTTTTTAAGATTTAACAGAAATTTAACAGGCTGATCACTTGGGTAATCATTAAATTGCACATGTTGTTGAGTATCTGTTAAATAAATCGAGAGCATTCAAAAAATCCTTAGCTAAACAACTGTTTATTATGTGTTTAATTTCTATATCGCAAAATAAATGCAAATTAAAAACAATACAAAAACAGGATGAGGTGGGCATTTTAACAATTATGACAGCTTATTCAACACTAATTAGAAGGACATCATTTCTGATGATGAATATAAAGATAAAGTTTACAAAACTTTAAGATGAGTCTTTATAAGTTATAAAACCGTCTTTTGATGGGGAATTTCTATAATAATTTTAATATAGATTGTAAAAAAACTTTAAATAACAAACATTCATAGTAAACCAACAATAAAAATTAAACAGTTTTAACTTTTAAAACACACCAGACTATTCAGATCTTCTCTACACAAAAAAGGAGAGATCAATGAAGATTAGAGCTTCACGTACTTATTCAACTTACTCAAATCACTACTTTATCTCAAAAGAGTTTGAATGTAGCGTTATTCCAGTCAAAGAGATGTGTTTTACAGATCTTGGTTTGACTGAAAATGGTGTGATTCAACCTGTAGAAATTACAGACGTCACTATAGATCCAGCTTCCAACTCGTATCATGTACTGTTAGCAAAAGACTCACATGAATATACAAAAGAAGAATTAAAAAGAAAGTTTACAGAGATGAAAGCAAATGGTTGGGAATATATAGAAGATCTATTAGCGTAGTTTTTATTTTAAGTTCATCAATTAGAGTACATATAATGCTCTACATTTAAGGTGTAAGCATAATAGCCATCAGTAATTTAACCGTACATTCAGTACGAATTATACTGCTGATGGCTATATAGATCGCTTATTTACTATTTGGGGAAACCATATTTTCAGGCTTAACCACTTCATCAAATTGTTCTGGTGTAACTAAACCGAGCTCAACAGCCACTTGTTTTAAAGTTTTATTCTCTTTATAAGCTGTTTTCGCAACTTTTGCTGAGTTCTCATAACCAATAACTGGGTTTAATGCAGTCACCAACATGAGAGAGTTATGTAAAAAATGATCGATTTTATCGCGATTTGGTTCAATTCCAACCGCACAATGATCATTAAAACTATTACAAGCATCACCAAGTAGCTGAATAGATTGCAATAAGTTATAAGCAATCACTGGCATAAACACATTTAACTCAAAGTTACCCGAAGCTCCAGCTACATTAATAGTTGTATCATTGCCAAGCACTTGTGCAACCACCATAGTCATTGCTTCGCTCTGGGTTGGATTCACCTTACCCGGCATAATACTTGAACCAGGTTCATTTTCAGGAATTCGTATTTCACCAAAACCACAACGTGGGCCACTTGCCAACCAACGAATATCATTAGCAATTTTATTTAGGCTTACAGCTAAAGTTTTTAATGCACCTGATGCAAAAACAGCAGCGTCACGCCCTGCTAATGCTTCAAATTTATTAGGTGCAGTAATAAATGGTAAACCAGTTAACGTAGCAAGCTGAGCTGCGGCTTTTACAGCATAGTCAGGATGAGCATTTAACCCTGTTCCTACTGCTGTCCCACCTAATGGCAGCTCATACAAACCTGTTAAAGCTTGTTGTAGACGGACTAAACCATGTTCAAGCTGAGATACATACCCACTAAATTCTTGACCTAATGTTAATGGAGTCGCATCTTGTAAATGAGTACGCCCAATTTTAACAATAGATTGAAACTCATCAGATTTTTTTTGCAAAGTCGCTTTAAGCTGCTCTACAGCAGGAATGAGTAGTTCATTGATTTGCAAACTTGCCGCCACATGAATAGCCGTTGGAAATGAATCGTTGGTAGACTGTGCACGGTTGACATGATCATTTGGATGTACTGGTTTTTGCGCACCCAATGCTTGACCTAATTTTTGGTTGGCAATATTAGCAATCACTTCATTACAGTTCATGTTACTTTGCGTACCAGAACCTGTTTGCCAAACAACGAGTGGGAATTGTGAATCCCATTTCCCTGCAATCACTTCTTCGGCTGCACCCACAATGTATTGACTTAAGTCTTGTGGTAACTGCCCTAACTCTGCATTGGTAATAGCTGCCGCTTTTTTTACCAAACCCATTGCTCGAATCATGGCACGGGGTAAGCGCTCTTGCCCGATTTTAAAGTTCTGTAAGCTACGTTGGGTTTGCGCCCCCCATAATGCTTCATTTGGAACTTCAATCTCACCCATAGTGTCATGTTCAATTCGTGTTTGCATAGAAACCTCGGTTATCTGGTTAAAGAACTCACGGGCTGAAGCAATTTTTGCTTTGGCTAGTTAATTTTAATATCGTACTCAAGCATTTCATTATTGTAAATAAGAATCATTATCTTATCTTCCATTTAATGTATTTTGATAGAATCTCCACTCATCTTCAATCATTTGCTTTAAAGTTCGTTTCGGGTCCCATTGTAATAAAGTTTTTGCTTTTCCAATATTTGCACCAAGTTGGGCCAACTCTTCATGCTTATAAATTGCAGCTTGTGTTGGAATTTCAGCTTGGGTAACCTGTGAAATTTCATCTAATAATTGACGAATTGAATGTACTTGGTCATGCGCAATATTAAAAGCTTCACAACAGTGGGTTTGATCACGCAACCAATGTAAACTCGCGCTGACAGCCTCACATACATCTAAAACATGTAGAAAGCTTCGTTCAGTTGTATGATCAGACGTTTCAACTTGATCTTGCAATTCAATTAAATCGCGCTGCATTGCCGCAACTTGTAGTGCAAGCGGTACAATATTTTTAGGAAGCTGTGCAACATATTCACCTAATACACCATGTTCAAACGCACCTACAATATTGGATAAGCGCAAGATCGCAATCTTCCACTCATGATCAATTTTATAAGTATCACGAATGATTTCTTCAATCATCTGCTGAGATTTGATATATGGATTAGGATAGGCATAGTTAAAATCTTCTGTTTCACTTAACTGTAAACCAGATTTTCCATAGACTGCCAAGCTAGACAAATGAATAAAATGACGGACACCTGTACGTTGCATCGCACGCAATAGGCTCATGATGCAACTGACATTATCGTTATAATATTCAAGCGGTTTTAAATTAGATTCTTCAATAGATTTAAAACCTGCCGTATGAATCACTGCATCGATTGAATACTGTTCAAATACTTTGTTCAATGCAGGCGTATTACGTACATCAAGTTTAACAAACGGAACGTACATCCCAGAGATGTATTCTAACCGCTCAAGCGTTTGCAAGGTCGAGTTAGCCAAATTATCGACAATAACCACTTCTTGGCCTTGAGCCAGCAGACTCAATGCAATGTGTGAACCGATAAAGCCTAAACCACCTGTCACTAAAATCATTGTATACTTACCTTTATCTTAATGTATCTACGCCCATTTAGACGTATGACCATAGTGAATTCTCAATGAGTACATTACTACTAATAACCTCTGCTCCTACTTCAATCCATGCTTGGCATGCGCTGGGCCTCGCTCAGGCACTCAAAAGTAAAAATGAAGACTTTCGTGTATTCTTTTACCAAGATGGCGTTCAAGTTGCGAATGATTTTCAGTGGGTTCCTGACGACCAGCGTAATTTAACGCATGAATGGCAAAAGCTTGCGATCAGACTTCCTGTCTGTGTCAGCGCTGCTCTTGCACGCGGTATTACCGATGCAGAAAATGCGAGTCGCCATCAACTTAGTCATCATAACCTAGCGAGCAACTTTGAGTTGGTTGGACTAGGTGAACTTGCTGATGCAGTACAGTCAGCCTCTCGTCTTCTTCAATTCTAAGTTACTTTATTAACTTAGATTGTTGCTTTTAAAAGGTATATTGTGTGAAAACTGTACTCGTTATTTTGACCCAAGCCAATCTAACTAGCCTACAAGTCAATGAAAGCCTCGCTGCTACTATGGTTTTAGCAACCTTTGGCTCACCAGTCAAAGTATTATTAAAAGATGCAGCCCTCAGCCTCTTACAAAATGAACGTAACTTTGACCAGTTACAGCATGCTTTTAAAATTGCTTCAAATATGGTGGATAGCTTTGAGTTTTATGACTTGAGTCCAATCCTTGTTGAGACCAAAAATAAACAGCATCCTTTTGTTCAAAACAGCGAACAGGAGCTAGAGTTTGTTCAGTTAGATACTGAACTCATCCAATCTTTCGATCATGTCTTATATTGGTAGATAAAGGTGTAAATTTAATGACGCAATCAACACTTTATCTGGTGCAAGCTTCTTATCACCATACGCCTCAAATTATTGAAGAACTTACAAATTATTTTGATAAGGATGACCAAATTGTTTTTATGGGTGATTCAACCGCACAACTTTCGGTGAGTATTTGTCAGCAATTCGGCTCAATTTCTTGTTTATGTTATGAAAAAGATTTAATTGATGCAGAAACCTTAGCTCACGTTAATGTGTTGAACTATGATCAATTTGCGGATCTGGTTTTACAATTTAATCGATGCATTTCTTTGAAATAATATAGTTAGGCTCATTTTTATGAATTTAGAATTAGATCAAGATGGTCATTTAGTCGACTATACGATTTGGAATCCTGAAGTAGCACAGGAACTCGCCAAATCTCTCGATCTTGAATTAACAGATTGGCATTTTGAAGTTTTAGCTGCAGTTCGCCAATTTTATCAACATTTTGGTCATTCACCTGCAACACGTCCTCTAATTAAGTTTTTAATGAAGACGGTAAGCCCTGATATTAATAATGCTGTTTTACAACAAAAATTTAATACCGGTTTAGTTGCTCGCCATCTCAGTCGATTGGCAGGCATTCCTAAACCGGCAAATTGTTTATAAATTTTTATGCAAATTTTTTAGCGGCAGCAACACATAAAATGGTTACTGCCGTGACCATTAACATCGACCAACTGACATGCTCATGTAATAAAAGTGCAGCAATCGCGAGTCCCATTAAAGGTTGTAAGAGTTGTAGCTGGCTGATTGCAGCAATTCCGCCTTGGGCAAGGCCTTTGTACCAAAAAAAGAATCCGATGAGCATACTAAACAAAGATACATAAACCAGCCCTGCTACCGCTGATGCAGATACATCTTGGAAAGAAACAGGCATGTAAAAAAGCGTAGCAAGTAGCATAACGGGTAAAGCTAAAATAAGCGCCCAACAAATTACCTGCCATCCACCTATTTTTTTCGAAAGTACTCCACCCTCTGCATAGCCAAATCCACATAGAATAATTGCAATAAGCATATATAAATCACCAATGCCAAAAGAAGCTTCACCCGATAAAAAAAACATATAAGCGAAAACAACCAGACTCCCTAAAACTGCAAATATCCAAAAAAATAGATTAGGTTTTTCTCCACCCCTTACCACTGCAAATATGGCTGTAGCTAATGGCAAAAGACTTACAAATACAATTGAATGTGCTGCATTCATATATTGCAAAGCAAGTGCTGTAAATAAAGGGAAACCCACCACAACCCCTAAAGCAACAATAGCGAGTGGCCACCAATCTTGCTTAGCAGGTCTTTTTTCTTTAAGCAAAAAGATAAGAATTAAACCTAAAACACCAGCAATAACGGCTCTTGCCGCCGTTAGGAAACCGGGATCAAATCCCGTTACCGCAACACGGGTAGCAGGGAGTGATCCCGCAAAAATTGCAACTCCGATAAATCCATTCACCCAACCATTCATAAACTTTTGCATATTATTCTCCGCAGCTATACGAAGAATTTAAGCTGTGATATGGTGTTAAAACCAGATACAGAGCAGTACAATTTTAAAAAACTGTTATGTATGAATCAGCAGTACAGTTAGAGATAATTAACGTGAACCAAACGAAAACAAAAATCGAGCTTGTTATTTCACAGGTCGAACAACAAATTAAAAATCGTTCTTTAACACCAGGTTCCCGTTTACCTTCTGTACGCAAACTGGCAAAAGATTTAGGTTTTTCTGTTTCGACCATTGTCGAAGCTTATGAACGATTAATTGCCGTAGGTAAAATTGAATCTCGAAGTGGTTCCGGTTTTTATGTGGTTGGGCCACTTGCACCTTTAGCCTTAAGTGAATTAGGCCCTAAATTAGATCGCTCTATCGATCCGTTATGGATTTCACGCCAGTCATTGGAAGCAAAACCTGATGCTTTTAAACCCGGTTGTGGTTGGCTACCAAATGACTGGATGCCGCTTGAAAGTATCCGCAAAGCGTTAAGATCCGCTACACGTAACGAAGATGATAACTTAATGGGCTATTCCTCACCTTTAGGACTACCCGCATTACGTGATTTACTCGCTAGACGAGCACAAAGTAAAGGTATAGAAGCAAACTTGAACCAAGTTCTTTTAACCGATTCGGGTACTCAAGCGATTGATCTAGTTTGCCGTTTTTTACTTAAACCAGATGATGTCGTTCTGATTGATGACCCTTGCTACTTTAACTTCCATGCTCTACTTAAAGTTCATCAAGTTAAAGTTATAGGTATTCCTTACACACCAAATGGTCCAGATTTAGAAGCATTTAAAGAAGCTATTGAGACCTATAACCCACGGCTTTATATTACGAACTCAGGAATACATAATCCTACGGGTGCAACGCTCTCATTATCGACAGCTCATCAATTATTAAAACTCATTGAGCAGTCTAATTTAATTGTAATTGAAGACGATATATTTTCAGACTTTGAACATACTTTAGCTCCGCGACTTGCAGCTTTGGATAATCTTTCACGTGTGATTTTCATTGGAAGTTTCTCTAAAACCCTCTCTGCATCTATTCGCTGTGGCTATATTATTGCGAAACCAGAATGGATTGACCAAATTACCGACTTAAAAATTGCCACCAGTTTTTCTCATAATGGACTCTCAGCCAAGATATTACATACGGCATTAACTGATGGTTCATACCGTAAGCATTTAGATATATTAAAAGTTCGTTTGGCTCAAGCCATGCAGAAAACTATAAGGAAGCTTAAAGCGATTGGAATAGAACCGTGGATTGAACCAAAGGCTGGAATTTTTGTGTGGTGTCGTCTACCAGAAGGAATAGATGCGGCGAAGATTGCTCAGTTTTGCCTGAATCAGGAAGTAATTCTTGCGCCGGGTAATGCCTTTAGCCAATCAAAATCGGCAGGCCAATTTATTCGTTTTAATATTACTCAGTCAAATCATGATTATATTTATAAGACTCTTACAGAAGCACTTCAGCAAGAGTCTTCAAAGAAAGAACATTAAGCTTGTTTTTGCTTTTGTTCCATATAAGCAAAATAGCCTGGTCCAGCCGAAACCTGAACCTGTTTTGCATGTAAAGGTTCACGGCAGACCGAACATACCATGACTGGTTCAAATTTATGACCACACGCTTTATGACGATATTCCAACGGCTTACCTAAACCTTGATCCATCCATTTATCTGCCCAATTCGCCATAGATAAGATAACTGGATAAAGTTCAAACCCTTTATCAGTAAGGCGGTATTCAAAGCGTTCCTGACGATCAAAATAAGGGGCTTTTACTAAAATTTCGTATTCAACCAAACGTTTTAATCGATCAGATAGCACATGACGAGTGACACCTAATGATTTTTGGAAATCATCAAAACGGCGAATTCCCATAAAAGCATTACGTAATATTAGCATCGTCCATCGATCACCAATTACTGATAGCATGCGGGCAACAGAACAAGGTTGATCACCGATGTCATCCCATTTCATCTTTATGCTTACCTCAATATCGTACTGGCCTACTTGCCTGATTATTTATACCCTAAACCACTTAATATGTTATATGCAATATTCAGCCTAAAAATAAGTTTTTAATATATTTATAAAGCTTATTTTCTAAATAACAATGAATAGAAATACTTATAAAATATGATTAACTTAACAGTATAAATTAATCATATTCAGCTTAATTATTGGCTAATTTGAAATAAAGATCCCTTTTAGCAAAGTACCCGACTCTAGTTTTGTACCCGCAGGAATACGTACTAAACAATTGGCTTGCATAAGGTTACTCAGCATATGTGATTGCTGTTTTGCCAGACTTTTTACTTTAAGTTGTCCATTGTCAAAATAAGCATGCATTCGCAGAAAACGTTCACGCGCATCTTCTTTTAAATCATGCTCTAAAATTGCAGTAAACCATTCTGGTCCACGTCTATTGCCCTGCAACGCATCAAGCAAAGACTTACCATAAACTTGCATTGCTACATAGACCGCAGCCGGATTGCCCGGTAAGCCTAATAAATAACAAGAATGCGAAACTTGTGAATTATGGTATTCAGCAAAGAATAACGGTTTACCCGGTTTTTGCTTAACTTTCCAAAAGATTTGTTCAAAACCAACTTCGAAAGCACATGGTCGAACAAAGTCATAGTCTCCTACCGAAACTCCACCAGTCGTTATAATCACATCATGAGTGTCTTTTAGCTGATTGAAGTAATTGGTGACTTGTATTGCCTCATCTGCCACATGAATGAGTTCGATATCTAAACTATAATCTTCAAACCAAGCTTTTAATAAAGGCCCATTTGCATCAAAGACTTTTCCAACGATTAAATCATCTGCCGTTTGAGCAACTTCATCGCCCGTTACTAAAACCGCAACTTTAGGTCTGCGATAAACCGTAAGTTCCTGTACACCTGCCATACTTAAGGCAGCCAAACTTCCAATATTTAGAAACTGCCCTGTTTCAGCAAGCAACTGTCCCTGCTGAATTTCTTCTCCGGTAAAACGAATATCAGCTTGAGGACGAATATGCTCAGTTAACGAAATTTCTTGTGCTGAAATAACAGATACAATTTCTTGCCTCGCAACATGAGTCGTTCCTTCAGGAGTTTTACCGCCAGTAAATATACGAATTGCCTGACCTTCGCTTAGGATGTCATGGCTCTCGCTTCCTGCACGAATTTCACCTGTGACCTGAAACTTTTGATTATTTAAATCTTCTGCACGACTACAAATTGCATAACCATCTACAGCACTTTGAGAAAAGCTTGGTAAATTAATTTCAGAGTAAATATCTTCTGCAAGGTAACTACTTAGGCTATTTGTTAAAGTCTGTGAAATAACACTTAAGTTTTTAGGCTTATTTATAACTAAATCTAGCGCTTCATCTATACTGATTAATCCACGCTCAGCACCACAACCTGACATTATTCATAGCCTCCCGGATGTGGTAAATCACGGCAAACATCAAAAATATGGACTAATGCTGGCAGTATGGCAGCCATTGATTCGCTTGCTCCACCACGGCTTCCTGGTAAAGTCACCACTAATGAACGATCAATAAAACCTGCTACTCCACGCGACATTGCCGCATATGGTGTGCGTTTTTGTCCAAATGAGCGCGCAGCTTCCATTAAGCCATCTAACTTACGTTCTAAAAGTGGCTCTAGCGTATCAACCGTAATATCACGCTTACCAATTCCAGTACCTCCCACGGTCATAATACAAGCATATGATTTACTCAACTCAAGCACTAAGTTTTTTAAAGTATCTGCTTCATCTGGCAAAATTTGGTAATGGATTGGATCAAAACCAGCTTCAGTTAAAGTTTCTACCACAGATTTTCCGGCAGTATCGGGCTTTCTACCCGCTGCCACGGTATCTGATAATACAATCACAGCCGCCGAGACAGGCTGACGAAGAACTCGCTTAAAGTGTGATTTTCCACCTTTTTTCTTTAAAAGTTTACATTGATCCATCCAGAGTTCTTCTGGTTCACAATGTGGCTTTAACATATCGTAAATGGTTAAGCCTGCAAGACTTGCAGCGGTTAAGGCTTCCATCTCCACACCAGTCGGGCCAATGGTCTCGACTACCGTAATAATCTTTACAAAGTCATGTTCTAATTCATATTCAACATCTGCACGATAAATCGGCAGTGGATGACATAAAGGAATCAGCTCATCAGTTCGTTTTGCCGCCAAAATTCCTGCAACACGGGCAGTTTTTAATGCATCACCTTTTTCAGTATTTCCTTGTCTTAATAATTCAATACAGTGCGGTGGGGCATATAAAATGGCTTGTGCTTCAGCAACACGATAACTTTCCGGCTTCATTCCTACGTTTTTCATTATTTATCCTAGTCTTGCTTATTTCAGTGTGAGTGTTCATGGCCGGCATGATGGTGATGCTTATGCTCTTGCTGTGCGTCCTTACGAATACAGCAGCCTTCTACATAGTGACTTGTACCATCAGTAAAGAACTCTTCTTTAAATACAGGTACTTCATGCTTCACTCGCTCAACCGCTTCTTCACATGCTTGAAAAGCTTCACGGCGATGGGCTGCATAAGCAATTGCAATAATGGCTGTTTCACCAACATCTAGATACCCAATCCGATGAACCACTCGCACATAAGATACCTGATACTTTTTCTCAATTTCCAGTTCAATTTCACGTATCATTTTTTCAGAAAGCGGTTTATACGAGGTATATTTCAATGCCTTAACCGCTTTACCTTCATGATGATTACGAACCGTACCGATAAAAATATCGATTCCACCACATTCAGGAAATGATTGAATAGAATCAAAAGTATCTAGACTTAAAGCCTGCTCTTGTATTCTTGCGAACTCTTTCATGATTCATCCTCCAGCAACGGGTGACAATAAAACCAAAGTACAAGGCTGACTTAAAACAGACTGTCGAGTTATGACATTATCTTCTAAAGCGCATGCACATTTTTCCATGGCTTGTGTACATTCCGGATGTAATGACACAATCTGATCTAAAACATCTTTAACTAAAATAGGATTGGGACAAACTAATGAAAGATGTTGGGGAAGCAATTTTTCAATTGCACCAAACGCTTCGACTTTAATTTGGATAGATTGCTGCATTTATCCCCCAAGCATATGCATACTGATTTTACGGGTTTGTTGATGTTGTAAGGCATGAAAACCTTTAGCTTTATGCCAAATATAAGGATGAACCAAATTTTTTAAATTTTGAATATACATATCGTATTCTGGCGTATCGTGTTTACTTACCAATGCTTCAAGCTGAGGTTTAATATTTAAGCCTTGCGGTGCAAACAAACAGTTATATAGTTCGCCTTTTGCAGTAAGCCGTATACGGTCACACTGATGACAGAATGAATGCGTAATTGTAGAAATAATGCCCAAAATATAGCTATTGTTAATCAGATACTGACGTGCTGGTTCGTGATGCTGCTCGATCACTTGTACCGAATAATGCAGTTGTAAAGTCTGTAAAATTTCAGCTTCACTGACCACATCTTGACTTGACCAGAGTGCATCACCATCGAGTGGCATAAACTCAATAAAACGTAAAGGAATGTGATTGTCTATTGCCCATTTCACCATGGGTAAGATTTGATCGTCATTTTTATTCTTCATCAACACGCAGTTAACTTTAAAAGGCAGTCCTGCATCTTTGGCAGCTTGCATACCCTCAAGAACTGGTTCTAATTTTTTCTTGGTGAGTTGTTTAAATTGAATCTCATCAAGACTATCTAAACTAATATTTAGGTCATCTAAGCCAGCATCTTTTAATTGGCGGGCGTATTTAGCAAGGTAATGTCCATTGGTAGTCATTGAGATCCGTTTTAAACCTAATACTTTTAAGGCTTGTAAATCACGAACGAAATGAACAATGCCCTGACGCATTAATGGTTCACCACCCGTAATACGGATGCTTTCAATACCTTGTTGCACCATAAAACGGCAAAACTCAAAGAGCGCCTCAAAACTTAGCAAATCTTGTTTGTTTAACCATTCTGGATGCTCAGGCATGCAATATACACACTTAAAATTACAGCGATCGGTTACCGAAATCCGTAACTTTCGCTTTATACGCCCATATTGGTCTTGTAGAACAAATGGTGCAGTTTCAGAGTGATATTGTTTCATCATTTGCACTCATGTCGAGAACAGTTCAAATATTGCTGACACCTTTTCTGAGTAACTAAAATACGAAATTGCTCTTCAATAGTGCTTTGATCTTTATGCAAAATTTGTTCCAATTCTATTGATCATCCTTAACTTTTTGGTCTTTTTGATAGATTGATCACTGTACTATTTTTATTTGAGTTTTAAAAACTGTACAAAGTTAGTGCGGCGCCAATCTATGATATGCCCTACATTATTTCTAGCACTTTTCTAAGCGGATGGGTACATATTTATGGTATGGAGTTTTAGATAGAGGATCACAATGTTCACCAGAAATTAGTCGGTTTAACTGTGGACCAATTGGTTCTCCCCCTTGAAAGCGCATACCGTAACCATGTGGAAGCGACACCACACCTTTTCGCATCCCTTCATCAAAATCTACAGTGACCTGAATTTCTCCGTGCTGTGAAATACATTTCAGTTGATCGCCAACTTTTACATTTAAATGTGTTGCATCTTCAGGATGAATTCGTAAAGCCCCTTCTGCATCTACTTTTCGCCAAGCAGGATCACGGTAAATTTGGTTGGCGTTATAACTACGACGCTCACCTGACAAAAGGATGAAAGGAAACTCTTCAACATTACCGTTATGGCTTTTCAAGCTTGTGAGTTCACTTAACATCTCGGGAATTGCAAGCCGTATTTTCTTATCTTTATAAGCCACCAGTTTCCAGACTTCATCATATTCATGCTGTGATAACACCACACCTGAACGTTGCTTTAAAATTTGATCAAATAATCGAACACCCAAGGTTAGAGGATTACCTTTATAACCTGCACGGCGTACCGCTTTGGTATGTAACACAGCATATTGAATTGACAGTGGCAATAAAAAAGCGGCT
Organism: Acinetobacter sp. XH1741; assembly: GCF_041021895.1. Taxonomy (NCBI): domain Bacteria; kingdom Pseudomonadati; phylum Pseudomonadota; class Gammaproteobacteria; order Moraxellales; family Moraxellaceae; genus Acinetobacter; species Acinetobacter chenhuanii. Next base: position 2,101,519 of record NZ_CP157428.1, on the reverse strand, counting down.
GAAGCAGCTGAGTTTTCTAAACGTTTACCTAAAGTGCGGTAGAGAATTGAGGCTGCAAAAGGAATATATTTTTTATGTCGGGCAAAGGTTAAACCTAAAGCCGATAGATAAGGTAAATATGCTGTTTTCTTAGAGTCAACTGAAGCGATTTTTTCTAAAAGTGGGAAATTTTTCGGAATAGCATTCATGGCTTCAAGTAATCGAGTATAAATTTCGGCTTCCGGTAAAGTGTTTGCTTGAGCAGCCAATACAGGATGTCTAAGGTGAAAACCATTTTTAGGAAACTCAAGATTAAAGCCAGTAAACTCCCATTTTTCAAACTGAGTGTGTGCGGGCAAAATATAGTCAGCAAATCTCGCGGTTTCCGTCATGGCTACATCGACCACAACTAATAAGTCTAATGCTTTAAATGCTTTTTCGTAGGCAGGTGTATCGGGATAGGTTAATAGCGGATTACAACTATCTACAAACACTGCGCGAATTCGTTTTTCGCCTGCTTTCAAGATTTCATCAGGTAAAATGTTAGGCGGAAAAAGCCCCGAAATCGGGAACATTTTATGGTAAACGCTACGGCGATATTTCGGCTTTCTTTCATCTGTATCGCTTAAAATTGGAATAAACATGGTATGCAAATTATTGGTACCCTGCTTTCCAAAGTTTCCAGTCAATAAGTACAGCAGTTTTTCTAAGTATCCATTTAAAGTAGTATTTAAAGTATGCTGAATACCTAAATCAATCCGCACACAGCCTCTTTTTGCCTTGGCAAAATCTCGAACCACTTGGTAAATCAAATCAACTGAAACATCTGCCTTGGTAATATAGTCTTCAATCGGAACACTGCTAAAGGCTGTTTTTACTTCTTCAAAACCGTGTGTATGCTGATCAATAAACGATACATCATAGAGCTTTTCTTTAATAATGATCGCAATCATGGCCGACATTAAAAAAGCATCTGTTCCCGGTTTTAGCTGTACATGAATATCTGCTTGTTTGGCTGTTTCGGTAACACGTGGGTCAAATACCACCATGGTTCGGTTGGGGTCTTTCTTAATATGTTTTAGCGTGTCTCGCGCGTTCGGAATGCCATGGGCCTGAAAAGGATTTGTCCCAATAAAAAGAACATAATCAGCATACTCAACATCTTCTGTCGTATGGCAAGCCTGACTACCAAACAAACGCCCATTGAGCCAGAAATCACCCGTTTTTTCTTGAGCAAGCGAGTTGTAAGCATAATAACTTTTCATGGCCAACAAGAGTTGTCGCCCATAGGCTGCACCGAGGTGGTTACCTTGACCACCGCCCCCAACAGAAGCAAAAGCTGTACCGCCAAAATTATCGCGAATCTGAACTAGTCGATCAGCAATTTCTTGTATGGCAACCTCCCAGCTCACTTCTTGAAATGAACCATCTGGCTGGCGTTTTAAAGGTGTAGTCAAGCGGTCTGCGTGCTGCTGATAATGTTGTAATCTGGCAGCTTTTTGGCAAATGTAGCCTTGAGAAAATGGATGGTCAGGATTACCTTTAATTTTGACAAATTGATTATCTTTAATTTCGACACTTAGACCGCAATTTCTAGAACACAAAATACAAGCGGTCACATCTGTTTTATTTTGCTGTTGTGCATCTACCATACCCGTGTGCTCCCTTTATTTTTATACAGTTCACTGGAATGAAAATAACAAGTTCCAAAATAGAACTTAACTAATAAATAGTCAACAGCTCAAAGTTTAAAAGCCTGTTTCATACGACCAATGAAATTTAAAAGGGATTAAGATAATGAGTTAATGTGCTGTAAAAATTTCTTTAAATGCTTTGATTTGTTTGTATTGCTGAAGCTCATCCAATGAATTGATGCTATGAAAAAACAGGTTTTGTTTTTGAAATATAGCGACTTGAGCATGCAAAAGTTTAAAACACTCTTTCAAACTTAATCTTTGCTTTTCAATTTGCACTGTTATCGTGCTGAGACTTTCACGTTTTAATAAGCAAAATGGGTACAAAGCATCTCCATTAATTGAAACATAAGCTGCCTGAGCCTGTTTATTTTTCCGAAGTGCGCTATGTAATTTCGCAACGACTTGCGTAGGGATATAGGTCACATCACAAGGAACAAACAAAACATAGTCTGCTTGTACATGAGACCACGCGCTTTTCATTCCCATAAGGGGGCCAAAAAAACCTGCTGCATCATCTTGATAACATCGAATGTCTGGCACAATACTTTGATAAATTGAATAGTCGCGATGACTGTTCACCCAAATTTCAGACACTGATGATCTTAATTTCTGATGAATTTTAATCAGTTGAGTTTCACCATCAAACTGCTGTAATAACTTATTTAAACCGTTCATACGGCGGGCTTGTCCACCCGCCAGAATGACCAAATCAGTTACGGGATATCCCTTATTCACACTTCCACCTCTTGTTGGCAAGCTTTAATCAAGCCACGAATTTCAGGTAAACATGAACCGCAATTACCACCTGCTTTTAAACAAGCCGTCACTTGTTTTTCATGGGTAATATTTTGAGTTTTTATCACGTCGATAATTTTGTTCTTACCTACTTTAAAACAACTACAGACTAAAGGTCCGTCATTATTTGTAGCAGTCATTGGCATACCCGCCAGTAACGCCTTTCGATGCAAGGCACTTAAACGTTCACGTTTAAAAAGACTCGCTACCCACTCACGATCTGGCAATAAATCTGGCGGTGCAATATATAGACTAGCAATTACGATGCCATCTTTCAAAATAACGCTATGACTCAGTTGTGACGAAATATCTTCTATGCTTAACCATTCAAAAGTTTCATCTGCAAATGGCAAAAAGCTTTTCAGATTCTTTTGAGTATCATGAAAAGTTTGACGGTCTGCAAGTTCGTAACGGTTGGTTTTCACCATTTTGACCTTGGTCCACCATGCACAGTGATGTAGGGAATCTTGAATATACGAATCATATCCTTCACGTACGTAAAGCACACCCTGCCAAGTGGTATAGAACGGTTGAATGGAGACAGGGGTATGTTTGAACTCAGGCTCCCCTGAAATTGCATCGACCTCAGGGTTAACAACTTTCCCAATACGAGCATCGGATGCGACCTGTTCAGTCCAGTGAATCGGCACAAAAATTTGACCACGGCGCACACCTGATGAGAAAGTCACACGTAGTACACAACCGCCCCATTTCGAACGAACTTCTATCAAGCCTTGATCACGTACCCCAAACTTCAAGGCATCACTCGGATGAATCTCGCAGAAAGGTTCGGCACGGTGACTGGTCAAATTTGGTGACAAACCAGTACGGGTCATGGTGTGCCATTGGTCACGAATACGGCCTGTATTTAAAATGAGTGGATAATCTTCTGAAACCGGATGAACTGGATCAATTGCAACAGTCGGAATCAATTTCGCCTTGGTGTTTTTATGACTAAACTGTCCGTTGCCAAACAGTTGTTGAACGGCTTTAGCATCTTGGTTTTTATTCCACACTGGCCATTGAATTGGTTGTAGAGCATCATACTCAGCATTACTTAGGTTCATTAAACCTTTTAGGTTAAAATAACGAAAATTAGTACTCTCTTTACGTACATCTATGTCTGCATTGTCTTGTGCTGATAAAGCTGCATGTTCATTAAAGATGTCGCTGGTACTCGCAAAGTCAAAACCATTAAAGCCTAATTTTCTCGCGACTTGGCTAACAGACCACCAATCTGCTTTTGCTTCCCCTGGCGCAGGTAAGAATGCGCGCTGACGTGAAATACGGCGCTCAGAGTTAGTAACGGTTCCGTCCTTTTCCCCCCAACCTAAAGCTGGAAGCAAAATATCGGCATAAGCAGTAGTATCGGTATCTGCACAGATATCTGATACGACGACCAATTCGCACTTCTCTAATGCACGTTTCACTTGATCGGCATCTGGCAAACTCACGACTGGATTTGTCGCCATAATCCAAATGGCTTTAATTTTTCCAGCTTCAACGGCGCGGAACAAATCAACTGCTTTTAAACCCGCTTGAGTTGCAATAAATGGGCTGTCCCAAAAAGTCTGCACGACTTTTTGATGTAGTGGATTATCCAAATCCATATGTGCAGCTAGCATATTGGCTAAACCACCGACTTCACGTCCACCCATCGCATTGGGCTGGCCTGTCATTGAAAATGGTGCAGCACCAAGCTTACCAATTTTCCCAGTCAATAAATGACAGTTAATAATACTGTTGGCTTTATTCACGCCCTGACTTGATTGATTCACACCCATTGAAAATAGGGTGATGACTTTTTCAGTTTGAGCGAATTTTTCAAAAAACTGTTGTAATTTATCGAGTGTAATACCTGTACGCTTAGCCACATACTCGATATCAGTTTCTGGCTGGCTGCTTGCCAAAACTCCTTGTAAACCTTCGGTATAAGCATCCACAAAGGCCCGATCGGCATGACCATTTCCATATAAATACTGAAATAAGCCATTAAACAATGCGACATCTTGGCCGGGTAAAATCGGCAAATGTAAATCTGCTTGTTCACAAGTACTGGTAAAACGTGGGTCAATCACCACCACAAACATATTGGGATTTTGGCTTTTAGCCTGCATAATCCGCTGATACAGCACAGGATGGCACCAAGCAGTATTGGAACCGACCAATACCACCATGTCGGCATGTTCAAAATCTTCATAACTTGCAGGGACAATATCTTCACCGAAACTACGTTTGTGACCTGCCACCGCAGATGACATGCAAAGCCGTGAGTTGGTATCGATATTTGCAGTACCCAAATAGCCTTTTACAAACTTGTTTACTACATAATAATCTTCAGTCAAAAGCTGACCTGAAACATAAAATGCAATGCTGTCACGACCATATTGATCGATACAAGATTGAAATTTATCGGCAATTTTATTAATTGCTGCATCCCATGTCGTTATAGTCCTATCAGCTTTTCGCCCCATCATTGGTTGTAAAACACGTGTTTCCAAGCCCAAAGTATCCGCTAAGCGGCTACCTTTAATACACAGGCGTCCAAAGTTAGAAGGATGCTCAGCGTCCCCTTCAACTTGAACCACAGGCCCTTGAGGTTTTTGTTGGACGTGTACACTGACACCGCATCCTACCCCACAATATGGACATGTTGTCTTGGTGATTTTTGCAACATGGTCGGAGCTATCGATTTCAACGCTTGGAATACTATTCATAACTGCTCCTTTCCCTATTTAACCTGCATTTTTTAATGCAAAATCTCGACCAAATAGCAGTTTATTTCTAAATGAAGAAACAGGTGTTTGATCTGCAATTAACTCTGCATACCACATGCCATCTTCAGTATCGCCGAACAGTACTGCACCAATTACCCGATCGCTTTGAATGATAATGCGTTTATAAATCTGGCGTTTTTCATCGTTCAAGATAATGTCTTCATAATCATCTTTCGGCTCAAAATTGCCCGCCGAGAATACATCGACACCACTGACTTTTAACTGAGTCGGCACAGTTGGTGCTTTAAAAGTTAAGCTGCCGTGCTCTGCTAAATGGGTCGCGCAAATAAATGCTTGGCCCCAAAGTGGTTCAACCAAGCCAAAGGTCTGTCCGCGGTGTTCAATACACTCACCCACCGCATAAATACTTGGGTCAAAAGTTTGCATGGTGTCATTCACCAACACACCACGGTTACAACGTAAACCAGCACTTTGCGCCAAAGCAATATTCGGACGAATGCCCACAGCGAACACCACAAGATCGGCTTCTAAAACTGTGCCATCTTTCAAACGGATTTGCTTCACATGGCCGTTTTCATCACCAATTAACGCTTCTGTATTCGCTTCAGTAATGATATGAATACCTTTTTGCTCAATACTATGACGCAGTAACTGACTCGCACGGCTGTCGAGTTGACGCTCCATAATACGGTCCATCAAATGTAGAACTGTGACATTCATACCACGTTGTTTTAAACCGTACGCAGCTTCTAAACCCAGTAAACCACCACCAATCACCACTGCATTGGTTTTTGAACCGCAGTATTCAATCATTGTGTTAACGTCATAAATATCACGGAAAGTTAAAACGCCCTTTAAGTCGACACCTTGAACTGGTGGAATAAATGGTGCCGAACCTGTTGCCAGAATCAAACGATCATAATCAACTGTCTGACCTTTTTCGGTGTAAACCACTTTACGAGGGCGATCAATTTTTACCGCTTTATCACCAGCAATAAATTTAATGCCTTTATCGCTATACCACTTTGGTGGATGCAGCATAATGTCTTCAATGGTTTTTTCACCCGATAAAACCGGAGATAACATAATGCGGTTATAGTTACCCCAAGGTTCTTCACCAATCACCGTAACTTCATAACGATCTGGCGCCATATCGAGCAAATCTTCTAAGCAACGCATCCCTGCCAAGCCATTTCCAATCAATACCAGTTTAAGCTTGTCTTGAGATATACCTGTATTGGTAATATAAGTTTTTTGCGGTACTGCATTGACCCAAACACGTCCATCAACAATCTTGCTCGGATAAACCGCCAATTTTTGGTCTTTATCTTCTAAACAACGGCCCGTTGCCAAACTAAAATGTTGTTTATAGATTGGAGATGCAACGACGCGTTCGCCTTGTAAGTCACCGATAATCCCACGGCTCATAACATTGGCTTGGCTGAATGGGTCTTTATTGCTCAGCACATAAACACGTTTTTCATGCCCTACCCGAAAAATTGCTACCGCTTGACCACCTACTAGCGCACCCGCGCCAGTGTTTGGGGTTAAATCGTCGAGTGTACACACATCAATCCACTGATCATCAGGAAGCATATTTTTGTCTTGTACAATATTCATAGAAACTCTCCTTTATGCTTCAACCATTGGAATACGGTCTTCTGAACGTTCAGCTTCAGTTAATGGACGGATCTGACCACGTTCAGTTGTAAATTGAATGTGTGGATCGGCCTGTTCACTTGCATCTGCATTGATATAGGTCTGGAAGCGTTTACGTACTTCAGGATTTTCTACCGCAGTACGCCATTCGTCTTGATATGTACCAATAATGTGTTCCATACGGCGCTCAAGCTCGGCAGCCAAACCTAGAGAGTCATCAACCACCACAGATTTAAGATAATCTAGGCCACCTTCCATGTTGTCACGCCATACACTGGTACGTTGTAAACGATCTGCGGTTTGGATGTAGAACATATAGAAACGGTCGATATAACGAATGAGCGTTGCTTTATCAAGGTCAGATGCAAGTAATTCAGCATGGCGTGGTTTCATACCACCATTGCCACATACATAAAGGTTCCAGCCTTTTTCGGTTGCGATAATACCGACGTCTTTGCTTTGTGCTTCTGCACACTCACGTGTACAGCCAGACACAGCCATTTTTAATTTATGCGGTGAACGTAAACCCTTATAGCGGTTTTCAAGTTCAATCGCTAAACCAACCGAGTTGTCTACACCGTAACGGCACCATGTGCTACCTACACAAGATTTCACGGTACGCAATGATTTACCGTAAGCATGACCAGATTCAAAACCAGCAGCATTCAACTCTTCCCAAATGAATGGAAGCTCGTGAACTTGCGCACCAAACATGTCAACGCGTTGACCACCAGTAATTTTGGTATATAGGTTATATTTCTTCGCAATTTGACCAATAGCAATCAAACCATCTGGAGTCACTTCACCGCCAGCCATACGCGGTACAACCGAGTAAGAACCATCTTTTTGGATGTTACCCAAATAGTAGTCATTACTATCTTGTAAGCCTGCATGACTTGGCTTGAGTACAAAATCGTTCCAACAAGATGCCAAAATGTTTGCCGCAGCAGGTTTACAAATGTCGCATCCTAAACCATGACCATGTTGATGAAGCAAATCATCAAAGGTTTTGATTTCATTCACACGCACCAAGTGATACAACTCTTGACGCGAGTATGGGAAGTGTTCGCAAATGTGGTTATTTACAGTCACACCTTGACGTTGTAACTCTGACTTTAAAACTTGAGTCACTAATGGTGCACAACCACCACATGCTGTTGCTGCTTTGGTGCATTTTTTTAATGCACCTAAAGAGGTCGAACCATCGCTAATTGCTTGGCAGATGTCCGCTTTTGAGACGTTGTTACATGAACAAATAGTCGCGCTGTCTGGCAGTAAATCTACACCGTTACCACCAGACTTACCTGCTGATTGTTCAAAGCCCGGCATAATCAAGCTTTCAGGAACTTCCGGTAAAGCCAAACCGTTTAACATCATTTGCAAAAGGTCGTTGTATTCTTTCGCATCACCCACCAAAACCGCGCCAAGCAATTTGGTTTTGTCGGCATTTACAACAATCTTTTTATAAACCAGCGCATGCTCATCTGCATAGAAATAGCTTAATGCGCCCGGAGTCATGGCCTGAGCATCACCTACAGAGGCAACGTCTACCCCCATTAATTTCAACTTGGTGCTCATGTCTGCGCCAGCAAAACAGTTACACTCTTTATCTAAAATGTGTTTTGCTGCAATACGTGCCATGTCATAGCCCGGCGCAACCAAACCATAAATCTTGTTTTGCCAAAGTGCACACTCACCAATGGCATAAATGTTGTTATCTGAAGTTTGGCAGTAATCATTAATAACAATACCGCCACGCTCACCAATCGCGAGACCACTGTTGCGCGCAAGTTCATCACGTGGACGGATCCCAGCAGAGAATAAAATGACATCTGCTTCAAGCTCGCTACCATCTGCAAACTTCATGACATGTGTAGTATTGTTTCCACACTCAATAGATTGTGTCGCTTTTTGGGTATGAACTTTTACACCAAGGTCTTCAATTTTACGGCGTAAAACTTTGCCTCCTAAGTCATCAATTTGAACTGCCATTAAACGTGGTGCAAACTCAACAACATGTGTTTCCAACTCTAGGTCGCGCAACGCTTTGGCCGCTTCAAGACCGAGTAAACCGCCACCAATGACTACACCTGTTTTTGCATTGATACTTGCTGCACGAATGGCGTCTAAGTCTTCAATCGTACGGTAAACAAAACAGTTTTCACGGTCATTACCCGGAATTGGTGGAACAAAGGCATATGAACCAGTCGCCAGCACCAATTTGTCATAACTAATCACATCGCCATGATTGGTTGTAACTGTTTGCGCAGCTGTATCAATTGCAGTTGCTTTTGTATTAAGACGTAAATCAATGCCATGAGCATCAGCAAAGTCAAAACGGGCTAAAGATAGATCTTTTACCGATTTTCCCGAAAAATATTCTGTCAAATGTACACGGTCATACGCGATACGAGGTTCTTCCGCGAGAATCGTGATTTCCAGTTCATCATCTGCTTTTTCTAAAATGGCTTCGATGAATTTGTGGCCCACCATACCATGACCAATCATTACTAATTTCATAGTGTTTCTCCTCAAATCACGTTGCTTTTAAGCTGCGTTCTTGCGTTCTCAAATAGACGTTGTTCTTTTGCCTTGTGTTCTACCGAGAACCGAATCAACATCGCAAAGCAGGTAGCTGTTTGAAATCCAATTTTTTCAGTCGTTAACGACACCCAATACTCAGCAAAGACATAAAAAGACATAAAAAAAGCGAGCCCCCTCATAGAGAAGGCTCGCATCGCTGAAACTAAAAAATTAAATGATTCAGATGTAACTTTTTTATGCAATAAACATAAAGACATAACCTTCACTCCGACTGAACGCAAATTCTTTGTGTGTACCATTGCACTCACAAAATCGATCAGAACGGACATCGTTGGCCGTCTTTAAAACTTGTGGTCGTCTTCGACCTGTTATTAACTAAGCATTTTGCATGCCAATTCTTCTTAAAACTCCAGCGAATAATTTTTTATATTTATTTTCATACAGATAAATCATACTCATATATTAACTAAAAATAATATCTAAGTTCTCATGCTCTATCACTGCACATTTATATGGTTTAAACAAAAATAAGTCTTGCTTCAAAATGAATCGTATTTTTGCACCACAATTGACCAGTTTTAAATAAATATGTACTAAAGCCCCCTCAAAGCATAGTTTTTTAGTTGTTTTTCTATGGCACTAATCTTGCTTAAAAATAGATAACAAAAAACGCGTCGATTTGGCGCATTTTCTTAGCCTGATTGAACTTATGCCAAAACTCAAAATAGCTCTTATCGACGATGATCATGCCCGAGCCGACTATATAAAGCAGAGTCTGCTTGAAAATGACTTTGAAGTGGTGGCCTGCCTTACTTTGGACCACTTAAATATCTTTCGTCTGACAGACTTACAAGCTGATGTGATCTTGCTCGATATGGATCATCCTCATCGAGACATTATTGAAAGTTGCGTCACCAGCTATGATATCCCTACGGTACTATTTACCAAAAACTCAGATAAAGACACGATTAAACAAGCTATAGATGCGGGAGTAACTGCTTATATTGTCGATGGCATCGACCCTGCTCGCTTACATACCATTTTAGAGATTTCAATTGAGCAATATAAAAAACACAAAAAACTCGAAGGGGACTTAAAAGAAGCTCAAACCAAATTGGCTGACCGTAAAGATGTAGAAAAAGCCAAAGTTTTACTCATGCAACTACATGGTTTACCAGAGGACACAGCTTTTCAGCTGCTCAGAAAAAATGCGATGAGTCACCGTATTACGATTGGGGAAATGGCACGGCGTCTACTTGATGCCCAGAAACTATTAAACAATCAACTAAAGGATGAATAAATGAGTCATTTAGAAAAGTCTCAATTGCAACTTGGCTATATCCCCTTACTTGATTGTGTTGCATTGCTTTGGGCAAAACAAAAAGGGTTCTTTGAAAAAGAAGGGTTAGATGTCACCCTAGTTAAAGAAGCTTCATGGGCAAGTTTACGTGACCGTCTGGCTTTTGGTTTATTAGATGCTGCACATTGTTTGTCTGCAATGCTACCTGCAGCAGCTGTGGGTGCAGACCAGATTGGTATTGCACTGCAAACTCCTCTTATTTTAAGTAAAAACCGTGCCTTTATTAGCTTAAGCCAAAAATTAAGCTATCAATTGGAAATTAAAGAAAATGATGAGGCAAAAGTAACAGCCCAAAAAGTTACCCAGTATCTCAAACAAGGCAACTCTCTTGCCCTAGCCCATGTATTTAAACATTCAATTCATCATTATTGTTTAAGAGAATGGCTCGCTTTAGCAGACTTTCAAATAGCTCAAACGCTACAACTTAAGACACTTCCACCACCCTATATGGTCGAAGCTTTAGATAACCATGTCATTGATGGTTTCTGTGTTGGAGAACCTTGGAATACTCAAGGAGAGCTTTTAGGATTAAGCAAAATTGTATGTTCAAGTCAGCATATTATTCCTAATGTGGCAGACAAAGTCCTCGCAACAACTCAAGAGTGGGCGGAACAGCACCCTCAAACTTTGATCGCACTCACCACAGCAGTTATGAAAGCTCAAAAAGAATTGAGTGAGTTAAACGATTTTTCGCCTGTCTTACAATTGTTAGTGGAGTTTGGAATTGTACGTTTTCATTGTTCCGAAGAGGTACATGTCAGTAAATATTATATGATTCAGAATATTGTTAAAAATTTGGTTAAAGAAAATGCATCTCCTCAACCTGAAGATTTTCATTGGATATTTCAGCAAATGCAAAAGTGGGATGAGCTTCAACTAGACCAAGCACAAGTCACAGCACTGAGCCATCAATGCATTAATCTTCAAGCTTATGAAAGAGCTAAATAATTCTGGTACTTTTCGCATTTTAATTTTATAAAATCAGCATAAAAAAAGCTGTCTTTTATAAAAAGACAGCTTGAAAGACCCATAAGACAAATGCGTTATACGCATTACGATATTTAAAGGACTCAACCCATCCATTAAACATTGTTCTTATGGTTTTGATCATAACCAACCAAACTTATCATTTTCAGACAATTCCATGTCAATAACTGACATTTAATTCATTTCACCCATTGTTCTTATAATTTCGACGAACAACCAAACCTCCCCTAGATATCCAGCCATAATTTTGTTAACTTGATTACGTTACAAATTCAAATATGTGTTTGAAGTAATGAATTGGGGGATAAGAGAATGAGAGAAATCTCACACCGCGAAGTTTATGCACTGGTCGATATTAATAATTGCTATGTGAGCTGCGAGCGGCTTTTTAATCCTCAACTCATTAATAAACCAGTAGTTGTTTTATCCAATAACGATGGCTGTGTAGTATCACGTAGCGAAGAAGCAAAACTCTTAGGAATCAAAATGGGAGTGCCTTGGTTTCAAATTGAGAAAGATGCCGTGCAAGCGGGTGTCGAAGTATACTCAAGCAACTACACGTTATATGCCGAGATGTCCCGTCGTTTCTTTGCAGTGTTAGGCGAATTTTTCTCTCCTGATGATTTAGAAGCCTACTCTATTGATGAATGTTTTATTCATCTCACTCCTTACCTTCAATCTATTGATATTCCTGATTATTGCAATGAAGTAAGAAAAACACTTTTCAAATGGCTAGGTTTACCTTGTTGTATTGGAATTGGATATTCAAAAACCCAAGCAAAACTTGCCAATCATTATGCAAAGAAAATTAAAAGTTTTGAGGGAATATGTAATTTCATTACATTAGATCCGTTAATTCTTGAAGACCTTATGCACCAGACATCAGTCAAAGAAATATGGGGAATTGGCTATCAATTAGTCAAACAGCTACAAAGTTATGAAGTGTATTCATGCCTAGACTTAACTTTTGCCAATGAACATCATATGGCAAAGGCATTTTCTGTGGTCATGGCACGTACTATCCGTGAGCTAAAAGGCCAATCATGTATTCAACTTGATGACCCAGCTATTCCTACTAAACGCATTTTAGCATCAAGAAGTTTTGCTCAAGCTTTATCCAGCATTGAGATTATTAAACAAGCGCTTATCTTTCATCTTAATCGGGCGCACCGCCGTTTAATGAAACAAGAGCAACTTTGTGCCTGTATTCAAGTCATGCTTTATGAAAAAACCGACAAGCCCCCTTATAAAAAAGCTACATCTCAGGCCATTGGTCTTCAATATGCAACAGATGACTTATGCATACTCACAAAAGCAGCTATGCAACAAATCGATGTTTTATATAAAGAAAATAAAAATTATATAAAAATTGGAGTATTATTTTGTGCTCTACATGCCCGTCAGCAGCATATCGATGACTTATGGCAACCCCTTGAACTCATCCATCAAAGACAACAATTGATGGAAACTTTAGGTACAGTACGCAGACGCTTTGGTAGTCACTATTTACAAGTCGGCTATCACTCACGTAATCCATCTTGGCAAATGAAACAGTGTCATCGATCAAAAAACTATCTAACTCGTTGGAATGAAATGTTAACAATTGAAGATGCTCAAACCGTCGTTACACAAAATACATGAACTGTTTTTGTCAATTCGGTTTAAAATAAGCTTCGTTAAATTACTTGAAATTTTGTCATTTTTTAACATTGCTAATTCGTCGCAAAATTTACAATATATAAGCCGAATTTGGTGTACCCTTTCTGCGACAATTAAAAGAAATTATAAAAAACTTGTAGAAACATATGCCATAATAAGCAAACTTTGCAGACATCTTGCAAAGATTATTTGCAACTTTAGAGCTGGAGCAATCTGAATGAGTTCGACCATTTTGGTGATTCATGGACCGAATTTGAATTTGCTGGGAAAACGCGAACCAGAAGTATATGGTCATCTTACCTTGGACAATATCAACCAACAACTTATTGCTCAAGCTAAACAAGCTTCAATTACACTAGATACTTTTCAAAGCAACTGGGAAGGTGCCATTATTGACCGTATTCATCAGGCACAAACTGAAGGCGTAAAACTTATTATTATTAATCCTGCTGCCCTCACCCATACTTCGGTTGCTTTACGCGATGCCTTACTTGGCGTTGCCATTCCCTTCATTGAAGTACATTTATCAAATGTTCACGCACGTGAAGCGTTTAGACATCACTCTTATTTATCAGACAAAGCAATTGGCGTGATTTGTGGTCTAGGTGCAAAAGGTTATAGCTTTGCACTCGATTACGCTATTGAAAAAATTCAACCATCTAACCCAAACTAGTTCAGGAATAGTCGCCCATGGATATCCGCAAAATTAAAAAACTCATCGATTTAATGATTGAGTCTGACTTGCAAGCGATTGAAGTTAAAGAAGGTGATCAATCAATCGCTTTAACTCGTCGTAATCCTGTCGTTGCTGCGGCTGGTGTAGCACTTCCGGCAGCTCCTGTTGCTGAAGCACCTGTTGCAAAAACCCCACGTGGAGCAGTTGAAACTTCTCCTATGGTTGGTGTGTTCTATGCTGCTCCAAGCCCAGGTGAAGCACCATTTGTTAAAGTAGGTCAAACTGTATCTGCTGGTGAGACTTTGGGTATTATCGAAGCAATGAAAATCATGAACCCGATTGAAGCAACTCAAAGCGGCGTGATTGAAGAAATTTTAGTGAAAAATGGTGATGTGATCCAATTCGGTCAACCTTTATTCCGTTATCGCGCGTAATACCCCGGGGACAACTATGTTGCAAAAAGTTTTAATTGCAAACCGTGGTGAAATCGCTTTACGAATTACCCGGGCTTGCAAAACATTAGGAATCAAAACTGTCGGTATCTATTCAGATGCTGATAAAGATTTGATGCATTTACGTTTTGTTGATGAAGCAGTATGTATTGGTCCGGGTGCAAGTAGTGACAGCTATTTAAACATCCCAGCAATTATTACTGCTGCAGAAATTACTGGTGCTGATGCAATTCATCCAGGCTATGGCTTCCTTTCAGAAAATGCCGAGTTTGCTGAAATTGTAGAAAGCTCAGGCTTCACATTCATTGGCCCTCGCCCAGAACATATTCGTTTAATGGGTAATAAGGTTTCTGCAATTGTTGCAATGAAAAAAGCTGGTGTACCTACCGTACCTGGTTGTGACCATGCTGTAACTATCCACAATGCTTTAGCTGAAGCTAAAGAAATCGGCTTCCCGCTTATTGTTAAAGCGGCAGCTGGTGGTGGTGGTCGTGGTATGCGTATTGTTGAACGCGTAGATACATTACTTGAGTCAGTTCAGGCAGCTCAACGTGATGCAGAAATGTGGTTCGGTGATGATACCGTATACATGGAACGCTTCTTACAAAAACCTCGCCACGTCGAAGTTCAAATTTTAGGTGATGGTAATGGCCATGCGATTCATTTATATGATCGCGACTGTTCATTACAACGTCGTCACCAAAAAGTGTTAGAAGAAGCTCCTGCTCCAAATTTACCAGAAAAAGCACGTGCTGATATTTTAGAAGCTTGTGTTCACGCATGTCAGCTCATGCAATATCGTGGTGCTGGTACATTCGAATTCTTGTTCGAAGACGGTGAGTTCTTCTTCATTGAAATGAACACTCGTGTTCAAGTTGAGCACCCTGTAACTGAAATGGTTACTGGTGTTGACATTATTGAGCAGCAATTACGTATTGCAGCAGGTTTAGGTCTAGAACTTCAACAAGAAGATATTGAAGTTCGTGGTCATGCTATTGAATGTCGTATCAATGCAGAAGATCCAACAACATTCTTACCTTCACCAGGTAAAATTGAGAACTTCTATGCGCCAGGCGGTGCTGGTATCCGTTTAGATTCACATATCTATCCTGGATATAGCATTCCTCCATACTATGACTCAATGATTGCAAAATTGATCTCGCATGGTAAGGATCGTGAAACTTCGCTTGCTCGTATGCGTCAAGCGTTAGATGAAATGATTCTTACAGGAATTAAAACCAATATTCCTTTACACAAAGATCTCATTTTGCAAGATAAAAGCTTCTGTGATCAAGCAATGGACATCCATTACCTTGAAAAGCACTTGTTAAAGCAATTGGAAGAAAAAAAGAAAGCTGAAACTGCATAATATGCAAGATATAAAAAAGCCTCTTATTTAAGAGGCTTTTTTATATCTATTTAGATTTAAGGCAACATTCGACGTAAAGTCGCAAAACATTGCTCACCTTTGGCTGTTGAACAGAAATTAATGGTATGGTCATTTTTCCATTTTACAAAATATTGAGAAATATCACCGGTTTGATCTTGCTGCTGACCAGAGCAATCTACATTATTATTATCAAACTTAATCTGCATTACTAAAGCTGATAGCTGCTCTTTAGGATCGTCAGCTGGTTGGTATTCGTAAATACCGTATGACCATTCTTCACCACTTTTAATCACCACATCATTACTACTGCGGAAGTTATAGTACTCTACACATTTTTTATTATTTGGAATCTCCATTCCCCATAATCCCATAATTTCAGGACGCGTAACAATACGTATAGCATTAGGATTACTTGCAGTTCGAACAGGCTGCTCAGTCGGCTGTTTAGTCACTGTCTCAGCCATAGTAAAACCTGAAAAAGCCAATAATAATCCCATAATATAAATATTTTTCATAGATTTATTAATCATTAAACGCATGGGTTTAAGTTAGCACATTTTTTTAGAAAAACATTGCTTCATAACCATATAAAAACAATATTTTTCAACCGTAACCAATAGATACTTCTTATCAAACAATTTATATTTTTAACTACCCAATCCAAACATTTTCTATCAATATTTGCTTTAAGTAACAGGCTGTTCAATCTTTTTAGGCAACCAAAACACAAAGCATAAACCGAAAAGGACAACTAAAGCAGCAATCATAAAGATGTGCTCACCCGTAAGTACTTTCCAGTAGTGTCCAGCCAAAATACTTCCAAATGCGACACCAAGCCCCCACATGGTACTGTAAAAAGCTTGTCCTCGGCCTTGTTGCCCTAAGGAAAAGTTTTGGAAAATAACTCGCATTGCAATGAGATGAAACAAGCCAAAACTAAACGCATGCAAGCACTGTGCAAATAGCTGCCCAATAAAATAGTGAGAAAAAACAGCAACCAATAACCAGCGTATACTTGTCAAAACCAAACACACAGCAACAAGGCTTCGCCAAGAAAAATATTTAAAAAATGTTGCCGCAAACGCGAACATCACAATTTCAGAAACCACCCCCATAGCCCATAAAAAGCCAATTTCAGTCGTGCTGTAATTTAAAGATTTTAAAAAATTACTATAAAAACTATAAAAGGGTGCATGTGAAAAAAGGAGAATAAATTCAATTATAAAAAAAGCAGCAACTTCAGGACGTTTTAATACAGGCAACAAAGGTTCTAACAGTTTTTGCGAATTTGGAGCCCCTTCTGGTTCACGAATCGTAAACGCCCAAATAAATGCAAGTGATGCAATAATAAGTAATAAGACAGGAAGCATAGAAATTGGAATAATTTCTAAAATTGCTCCTATTGTGAACACCCCTACAATAAAGCCAACCGATCCCCATTTGCGGACCTTGCCGTAGAGTTTTGCCCTTTGTTCACCCAACCAAAATAAAGTTACACCTTCAAATTGAGCTAAAATAGCATTTTGAAAAAAGCTAAAAATAAGCATGAGTAAAGCAACAGATTGAAACGTATTAGGGACAATAAAAATAGCTAACCAGATACATGCTTCCATCCAAGTCGCTAGACGTACCAAAAGCATTCGTTTACCCGATTTATCAGCAATCCACCCCCAAACTAAAGGCGCAAAGAAACGCGTTATAATGGCAATAGATGATAAAACCCCTATCTCTTGATAATTAAATCCTTGATCTTGAAGATATAAATTCCAATACGGCATGAATGTGCCAACAATGGAATAGTAGAAAAAGTAGAAGCCACCTAATCTGGTTTGGATTGTAAGAGATGGGAGCAAGTGATAAACCTTTGTATTTTCAATAGGTTGAAATTCTAGATGGTTGCATAGGTATATCTACCTTTACCCTCACTTGTAGTTCAGCAGTCTACAAATTTCATTTCAAACATTTTGTAGACTGCGCATGAGTTAGACAAAATAGATACAACTTACCGACCGTCGCAATTCTATCATTTACATAAAAAACTAATAGCGTTATTCGCTATTCATAATAGAAAATATGAAATTACAAGACTTTCATTTAGTAAATGTTGATTAAATCTTATCTTAATTTTCATAAATAAGTGTTTGTCCATCATCGGGGACTTGTACACGATCACCAACATTCATCTCATTCAAAATTTGCTTAATTTCATCCCGTTTTACTGGACAGTGATTTAATGCTTCAAGATGATTAGCAATAACATGTTTAGGCGAAAGCTCTATAAATTCACGCACTTCTTCTTTTGACATAAGAATCGGTTGCCCGACATCCATTTGCGCTTGCCCTGCAGCAACTACAGCAATATCAGGTTGAAAGCTAAGTAAGGCATTTTTAACATCATTGGTGAGCACGGTATCACCGCTGATATATAAAGAAGGTTCATTTGGCAACTCTAAATAGAAGCCACAACCATTTGCCATAAGTTTACTAATCCAACCATGACCATGACGCGCTGGTATTGCAACTAATCGTCCACCTAAAAACTCGATTTCTTTCCAGTAATCAATACCACACTGAACATTTATTCCATATTTAGATAAATACGACACATCATTTTGAAAGGAGTAAACAGGAATCTGTTTTTGAATGAGAAAGTCCTCACCCTTTTGGTCTAAATGATCAGTATGTTGAAAGTTTTTTATGCCAAATGTTTGGCTATGAGTAATGAGGCAGTGGGTAACTTTGTTTAATAAGTCTTGGGCATTCAAAGGCAGACCAACCAAAGGATTCTTTTTAGCTTTAAAACGAAAGTAGGAAAAGGCAGGAAGCGATCCTTTATCACCTAACATTGGATCAACTAAAATAAAATAAGGATCAGCTTCAATGATAAAAGTTGCACTTCGCAAATGATGAATTTTCATAACTATACAAATTGTTTAATTATATAAAGCTTAATTATAAACTATTCATTTAGTAGAAGTTTAATAACTCATAGATTATTTCCACTAATCGCTTGATCAAGATTGCTTAGTTGTCCTCTCCCATAAAGATAATTTTTATAAACACTTAAGCATATACCCAACAATCTCATGCTTTAATTATTTTAAAATTTCTAAATAAAGTAGATATACTTCACGCCAAAGTTTGTTCGATATCTGTTTTTAAAATGTCTCATCCCTCTAGCTTTTGGCGTAGCCTCTTCCGTCTTACACATATTTATGCAGGTATTTTTATTGCCCCATTCATATTTATTGCGGCATTTACGGGCTTACTCTATGCAGTTACTCCACAGATCGAACAATTTATCTATAAAGATGCTTTGTATGTTCAGCCTTTAAATAAAGACACTCACCCTCTAAGCGAACAAATTGAGGCAGCAAAACAAGTTATACCTACTTCTGCACAAATTACAGAAGTTAGGCCAGCACCAAGTTCCACACAAACAACACGCGTGATTTTTTCCGATCAAACTCATCATTTAAACAATGAAGCTATTTTTGTTGACCCATATACGCTTTCTATAAAAGGTCAACTTGCTGTCTATGGAACCAGTGGTGTATTACCATTTCGTACATTTCTAGACCAGTTACATAGTAATTTATTACTAGGGAAATGGGGACGTTTTTATAGTGAACTTGCTGCAAGCTGGCTCGGCATTTTAACCCTAACTGGGCTATACAGTTGGTGGAAACGTCGGCAAAACCTTAAAATTAGACAAACATCTAAAAATCTTTTATTAAAGTGGCATAGTTCTATTGGCTTGACCTTATTACCACTTTTATTGTTCATTGCGATTACTGGTCTTACATGGTCCCAATGGGCTGGTGATAATATTCGTATTGCTCGTCAATGGTTAGATTGGCAAACGCCAACATTAGCCACAACTTTAAATAATGCCCCATTATCAAAAATGTCTCGTGATGAGCATAAAGAACATCATGAAATGATCATGGAAACTTCGAAGTTAGAAATCATGCCAACTGAATTCGACTCTGCATTAGCAATTGCTAGAGCAAATGGAATTCATTCAGCACAAATACAAATCAAACCGCCCGTTGATATAAACCAAGCTTGGACGGTTACTGAATTACAGCGCAGATGGCCAACACAAGCAGATAGTGTAGCTATTGATACACATCAACATAAAGTCATAGATAAACTGGCTTTTAAAGATTATTCGTTATTTGCAAAACTTACACGCTGGGGAGTCGATGCACATATCGGAGTCTTATTCGGTTGGGTCAATCAACTCATACTCGCCTTATATGCATTCGGGCTATGCATCATGATTATTTATGCATATAAAGCTTGGTTTAAAACATCTAATTTAAAACTCACGACTAGCCATTTTGTTAGCCAAACTGTATTGGTATGGAAGCGCGCAAGCAATCATCAAAAAATATTCACTGCATTTACACTTATTATTTTAGGGCTTAGTTTGCCTATTTTCGGATTTAGCTTATTGATCACGCTATTTATATTGCTAATACGGAAACAAAGCTCCATACCAACCAAATAAAACTCATGATACTTGCCAACTCATCATCTTCTCACTTTGAGTAAATGTTGAGTTGGCAAGATGCTTAGTAAGTCACCGTAACTACAATGCTATCTGAATAATTACCAGGAGTATTTGAAATAGCGGTGCCTTGTGGAATCTTTCCATATACATTTGAACTTTGAGCAGTACCAGAGCCTGTCTTTGATACTCCTCCAGAACCGCCGACTGTTGTTACACCACCTGTAGCATCCCACACCGAACTATAAGCAGCATCTTTGTATAACTGATAAGGAATGTATTGGCTACTCCCATTGGTCATACGCCTAAATCCACCACTTATACGGTTATTACCATCCCCCAAGTAAATACTATAAGGCGTTCCATTATTACAGGTTGTATTAATCGCACCTTGAGCGGTGTAGTCACGACTGGTTGTACCAATATCATTAATGTTGCCAAAATCAACATTTGATGTGGAATCTAGCTGACAGAAACTTGGCACAACATAGTTAGCAGTAATAGTCGTATTGCCTGAGTCCCAGCCACCACCACTATCACCTTCACATACGGTACTTGAACTCGCCTGCATATCCCAATAAAGCTGAACTGTACCTATATACGTTCCTTTAGGATAGGCAACTAACGTTCCCGTTCGCGCTGGTACTTTTACATTTACAGAGTAGCTAATAATATTATTTGTAGCGATCGTCTTGACTGGGCCATACCAGACATTTGACGTTTGATTTGTGGTAGAAGAACCAGCTCCACCTACAGTTGCCGTAACCGTATAAGGTAAGGTCACACTGCTATTCGCAGTAGTTGCCCCTGTAAATACCGTCTTCATACACATATAGGGTGATATTTCTGGAGTAGTTTTCCCACCAATACAGCTAATCGTTCCTGAAAAATTAATAGTTGCATCACTATTAATATTTGCTGCCGTATAAGTATAAGTACTATTTGTAGTTCCAGTTACCGTACAAGCAGCATGTGCTGAACTAAAAAATGCATAAAGTACAAATAACAATAACGCAGCTAACACATACTTTATTGTTGATGAAAACTTTTGAGCTACCAACCAAGAACTATGACTTACTACACTTATTGACATACATAAGGCCCCAATTTTTTAGCACTGTATTGCTTACTTTCATAAGTGAAATTAATTTGACAGGTGCCATGATCTAGAAGATCTACTTCAAGTTTGTTTTGTTGTAATAGGTTTGGAATAAATACTTCGCCATCGTAGCCCACTACAGCATCTTGCTGCCCATTAATTCGAACGCTATACCCAGGCAACAAGGGTGAGTTTTTTTTATCAACGACTCTCACTAAACCTGAAATGACCTGATGTGCCCCAAAGTCAACTACTGTCCCTTGGCGATAACCGACGAGTACTGTCCGGTTTGTAGATGTAACATCCCAATTTAAAGGTAAATAAGATGGATCTAGATAAATGTGATGAGACTGGTACGGTCTTAAGTTCGCAATTAAGAATCTGCCAGATTTATCAGTCTCTCCTAAATTTACCCCACCATTGATAATCTGGCTTTGTGGACCGGCATTGGTAACAACAGCATAACCATCACCTATTTCATTGGCCGCAAAAATCCGCCCTGCTGCCGCAACCAATGACCCAGTCGCCGAAAGTGCAACCTGATCGTTATCTCCAATTCGGTTATATCGGCCAGTTAAGTAGGCAGCCCGTGCGCGGTAAGAACCATAGATCGATGCATTGTTAGCATTTTTATCTTGATCCCGCTCAACATAGCCCCCCCATCCGAATGAACCAATTTGTGGATCGCTAAATCCATTTATTTCTTGTCTATAGGTTGTTTTACCGCCGTCATTAGAAAAACTACTAATCGCATTAATTCTGGTAGATGGCGTATAACGCAGCGCAAAGTAAATGCCATAGTCCTTATGGTTTTCATAATCTTTATAAGCAGATGTATAAAAACCCCAGTTCTTGTTTAAACTTCCGCTTAAGTTGGCAGAAAGTAACTTATAGGAGTTATCACTATATTTAATCTGGTTATAACCGACATAAACGCCATATCCAGTGTAAAAGTTATAGTTTATCCCTGCCCTAAATATTTCATCTGCCAGTGCACTGTAGCTCAGATAGTTTTGTGGCTCAGAAGTAATCTGATTATCTTTTAAGTATCTGACTTGTGACACTCGAGCTAGGTCAAAGTAGTTATCAAATACTCTGCGGTAACTGGTATTAAACGAAATATTCTTGCTAATACGCCCTTCTAAACCCACCAGAGCCGAATAGCCGTTTTCATTTTTATACTGGCTTGCTGCAATGTCGGCATTGATAACCCCCACACCA
This sequence comes from Acinetobacter sp. XH1741, assembly GCF_041021895.1. Lineage (NCBI taxonomy): Bacteria > Pseudomonadati > Pseudomonadota > Gammaproteobacteria > Moraxellales > Moraxellaceae > Acinetobacter > Acinetobacter chenhuanii. The sequence continues at coordinate 2,078,747 of NZ_CP157428.1, read as the reverse complement.
AAAACATTCTTGGCAAAACCTGTTCCGAGGTTAGTCAATCCATCTGTTGAAGCCTCTGCACCACCGCTTAAGGTGAATGAGTTGCTATAACCATATCGAATCGCACCCGATGCAAAAGTGGCATCATCATAATCGTTTGAGTACAGCCCGTAGTTATAACGTGGAATCCCAATATCTACTGAAAACTCATTTATGCCTTTTGCCAAAATCTTCGATGAGAAATAGTAAGGCTTTTTGGTAATACTTTGCTGACCTGTGGCATCGGTCGTCACAAGCGTGACTTCATTCCCTGAAATAAACGGGAGCTGTTTAATGTCAAATGGACCAGATGGCACCAGTCCCGAATAAATCTTTTGCTGGTTAACGTATAAATCGAGTGTTGAAGGCAGTGCTGCCGAACCTGAAAACTGTGGCAGTGCCGAAGTCACAATATCCCCACGCTGGGTATATGCACTTGACCACTGAAAACCAGCCAGACGTACACTATTGCCCCAGTCAGAGCTATTGGAAACAAAGTCACCTAGAGTGTATATCCTGACTTTTTCAGGGTCTACATATTGCCATTTACTTTCTAAGCGAACCCACTTTTCATGGCTATAACTATTTTCATTACTACCGTTGTATAAAACACCCGATGAAAAATTACCGAGTGCACTGTTAAAAATCCCTTCTGCCGAACCTGAAAAAACACGCTCATCATTGGTGATGGTATGGTAGAGACTGTAATTCAGAATTGCCGCATTCAAGGGTTTCATTTTTACTAAATTAGTGTTTGTAGTCGGTTGACCAGTTAAGTCAACTGAATAGTCCGTTAACATGTTTGACGGAACTTGTAAGTTTAAAGATTGCTCATTTTCCAGATACTTAAGCTGAATTCCTTTGAGCTCATTAAGACATACCCACTGGCTATCAGGGATATGCTCATCCACTTTTACTCTTAGAGTTTTCAAGTCACGGGCGCGGATATATAACTTTTTATCTTGATTTTGGTGTACCGATATTAAATCCGTAGAAGTATTAGAGTTAACAGAAATATTTAAAAATAACTGTACGTATCCTTTATCAGAACTAAAGCCCTGATAAGAAGAATTTGCAACTTCCGGAATGTTGGGTAAAGCGGCATTAGCACTATCTTGCAATGATTCAGCAAAAGCATGAACCGGCAAGTACATAACACATAAAGCACTTACGAGATATTTCATATGTGCCTCTTTAAAGAGATGCTTGCTTACCGTTAATATTCAAAGAAATATTATATTTATGATTCGCTTGAAATTTAAAATCTGGGCTAATATTAAAGTTTCTTGATTTTCCAGAAAGAATATAACCATTTACTGTATTTACTTTAATCGGATAACTTTTATTTGCAGTTATATCGACAAGTATTAAATTATTTAAAAGTGCATGGCGATTACCAACGTTGGTCACCGTAAGGTAAGCATTATCTTGCTCGTGTTGTATTGACCAATTTAATTTGGTGATTGCATCTTTATTGACCACAAATACAGGCAATGACGAACGAAGTAATACATTTACGCCTTGAGAAGCTTTACGACTATCAATAGGCTTTGGTAATTCATCAATAATAATACGATAGGTTTTTTCACCGGAAATAGCTTCTGGCTTAATTCGAACTACTCTTAAGTTGTAGGAATCATTAGGTTGTAATTTTAAAAAAGGTGGGCTAATGGCTATGTCATCTGTAGGTATTAATTGATCTTGTCCAGCATTTTGAGTCCATTCAAATATACGTACCTGTAAATCAGCACTGTCATTTGACTGATTATATAAACTGATTGAGGATGCTGTCTGATCACTCAATATTTCAACATTTACAGGCGAAAGTCGTATTGAGGCAGCATTTAGCATACTAGGCAAAAATAACAATAAACTTGTAACAACAAAGATATTTTTTCTCATGATTTGCCCAGCATTACTTTTCTCAAATTAAGCTAGCTCTTTCAAATAAGAGCTAGCGACAACAGTGAATCGAACTTAATTAAAATTAGTAAGTTACAGTCACAGTCACTGTATCAACGTAGCCACCAGCACTTGGCAACACTGAACCAGCAGGAATACGGCCATACACGTTCACTGTTTGTACTGCACCAGTACCTGTACCGCTATACGCACTCGTTGCAATACCAATTGCTGTTGCACGGTTAGTATCAGAGAAAAGGTTATAAGGGATATATTCGTTGCTTGTTGCACCACCAATCATACGACGCTGGGTTGTTTGAGCATTTTTGCCCGCATCAAAAGCTAAAGTCCATGGCACAGTGTTGTTACATAGAACCTTAATTGCAGTACCGCCTGTAGTAGTCGTATCAGCATCTACATTGCTTGCAAGAGAACTTAAAGTACCAAAATCTAAAACTGCATTAGCAGTTGTACCTGTAGCTGAGGTATTTAGAACACAACTATTTGTAATTGTAGCTTTAACAGTCAATGTACCAGTAGCCGTTGCAGCATTTGCGGCATTGAAAGACATTAAACCCATAGCAATCGCTGACAAACCAATGAGAGATTTTTTCATGATGGAAACCTTTTTTACATTACGCCAATAAAATTAATAGATGTAAAAACTAGCCTTCCCCAATCCAATCACTAGCTTTTTTGACTGTTTTTTCAAAGCGTCATTTTTTTACTCTACTGGTCGCGAATAATACAAAAAAACAACAAAAACACTTACATTAGTTTCATTTTAAATATCTATTAACAATTCACACATAGATGGATTTCTCAATTATTAGGTTTTATATGGTCTATACCACTTTTTCTATCATTTTCCAGTATTTTTCCGCACTTTATTTTAGTTTTTATAAAAAAATAATATATTTTCATTAGTTAAATTTTACCATCATTTTTTATATTTTATAATTTATTTAAATTTATCTTGATAATCATAGACTAAAAAGTAAGCTATTGTTTAATCTATATATTTCAAATGAATAAGAAAGAAGGATTCTATGAATAAGAATTCTAAGTAGTTGATGTGGGTTTTGACAGTTTTTCTTAACTTAAAGGTTGTAAAAAATTGAATGGCAACAGGTCGACTTTTTTACTTAACTATTTCTAAATACCAAATGAAATATGAAACCTAATATTCCACCAACCATGGCAAAGCCTAGTTGCACGTATGCTTTACCATACCAAGCAAGCTTATTAAATTGATAATTTTCACTATTCGCACTCATCATCAAGATATTTTTTATATCCCAACTATGGAAGCCTTTAGGTCGCTCTGCAAAAAAATCAAGGATAGGTGTAAACCCTAAAATGAATAAAAGTCCTAATAATGGATAGACGATACTACCAGGAAAAATAGGTTTCTTTTTTTTCTCTAATGCATCAAAAATTATAGCCACGGCGACCAGTAAGGATTCGAATAAAGCTACTTTTTTAAAAGTTTCGAAGTCATAACCAAGATAAAACATTAAAACTAATAAAAAAATATCAGTAAAAAAAACAGAAAATGTTAATAATTTCCAGCTCATTTCAGATCCTTACTTAATTTTTTAAAATGCTATAGCTATATAGTTCTAATAAAATCTATTGAAAACACTCTCTCAATTGACAAATACTATCAAAAAAATTAAAAAAACACGAAACTATTAATTTAAAAATTCACTCTTTGACTAAACTATATACAATCAAAAAAACTGGATTTAAGTAAAATCATAAAATTTAATATATATAATAAGTATAAATTTTATATTATTAAAATAATTTAAACTTATTATATATAGCTTTAAGTGCTTAAGTTAAAATTTTAAACTTATTTAAAATATCTTAAACTTGAATGATTATATTTAAATAAAATCCTATTAAGTGCCAAATTATAAAAAATTTATAAAGTTCACTTTAAAATAGAAATGTTAACTGATTTACCCCGTTGTTTGTATAACTAACAATTCCATACTTGTAGTTTTAGTTGCTTCTTGGCAATGTATGTGCCAGTAAAACATTAGGAATTTGTTCACATATGGCGAGTCCAGCACAAATTATTCGACATAAATTTCTCAATACATTCTTTTCACGCCATTCTCTCTGGTTCTTATGTATTTTTACTGCACTCAGTATTACATGGTTTAGAACCGTCTATACTCCGCATAGTATCTATTATTTCATTTCAGATACGCTACTTAACGGTTTATGGGTTGTCACTAGTGCTTTGAGTTTACTGGGCTTATATGATGTCTTGCAAAATAAACACTCTATCTTAAGAAATTACCCAATTATGGGACATTTCCGTTTTTTATTTGAAGATATACGCCCTGAAATTCGCCAATACTTTATTGAAGCAGATCAAGATGCCCTACCTTTCTCGCGTATGCAAAGAAGTTTGGTTTATCAACGCGCTAAAAATGAAAACGCCGATAAGCCTTTTGGGTCAATCATTGATGTATATCAAGAAGATTATCGTTTTATTGTTCACTCTATCAGTCCATGCCCACCAGCAGATCCTAAGAGTTTCCGTATTCAAATTGGTAATGCTCAATGTCTTCAGCCCTATAGCGCATCTATTATGAATATTTCTGCTATGAGCTTTGGTAGTTTAAGTGCCAATGCAATACGCGCTTTAAACAAAGGAGCACAATTAGGCGGGTTCTATCACGATACGGGTGAAGGGAGTTTAAGCCCTTATCATTTAGAAAATGGCGGTGATATTGTTTGGCAAATTGCCAGTGGCTATTTCGGCTGCCGAACCTTAGATGGAAAATTTGACGAGCAAAAATTTGCTAAGCAATCTCAATTACCACAAATCAAGATGATTGAGCTTAAGCTTTCGCAAGGAGCTAAACCGGGCCATGGTGGTATTTTACCTAAACATAAAATTACTGCTGAAATTGCCGAAATTCGTGGTGTTTCGCGTGACCACGACTGTATTTCTCCTGCAAAACATTCAAGTTTTTCAACCCCAATTGAAATGATGCACTTTTTACAAAAGTTACGCACATTATCTGGTGGTAAACCTGTTGGTTTTAAGTTGTGTATTGGCCAACCTTGGCAGTTTATGAGCATTGTAAAGGCAATGCTTGAAACAAAAATTGTGCCAGACTTTATTGTTGTCGATGGTTCTGAAGGTGGTACTGGCGCAGCACCAATCGAATTTAGTGACTATATTGGCACACCATTACGTGAAGGCCTACGTTTTGTTCACAATACTCTTGTGGGTGCGGGTTTAAGAGATCAAATTAAGATTGGTGCGAGCGGTAAAATCATTAGTGCATTTGATATTGCTAGCACGTTTGCATTAGGTGCAGACTGGGTTAACTCGGCACGTGGTTTTATGTTTGCAGTTGGATGTATTCAGGCTCAAAGTTGTCATACCAACCAATGTCCTGTAGGTGTAGCAACCCAAGATAAAGACCGTCAAAAAGCGATTGATGTACCGACCAAATCAGAACGTGTATTTAACTTCCATAAAAATACGTTACATGCTTTATCAGAAATGATAGCTGCAGCAGGTTTACGCCACCCTTCAGATATTAAAGCCCACCATTTGGCTCAACGAGTAAATGACCGTGAAATTAAGAACTATGCTCAATTGCATTTTTTCTTAAAAGAAGGCGAACTTTTACAATCCGAGCTTAATAGTGATGATGATAATTTCTATTATCGTATGTGGAATATGGCTGATGCCAATCACTTTTAATTCATATTAATTTTATAATCTGGGCATTGCAATTATATTGTGATGCCCTTCTATTTTTTAAATTAATGTGTGATTTTTATTTAAATTACATACTGATATTGATTTGTATTTAATCTATTTTTCACATAATATAAAAGTATAAATATTGTACAAATTTTTAAATTTACTAAATAAATATTTTTAAAATGATATAACAAGAAGGTGTCCAATCATGTTTAAAAAAGCATTTATTCCATCTTTTATGGCTTTTGCAATAGGTTTAACTAGCTATGCAACCGCATGTACACGCGCTGTATATTTAGGTAATAACCAGCATATTATTACTGCTCGTTCAATGGACTGGAAGGTTGATACAGGTACAAATTTATGGATTTTACCGAGTGGCATTGCTCGTGATGGAAGTGCAGGATCCAACTCAATAAAATGGACGTCTAAATATGGCAGCGTTATTGCAACGGGTTATGAAGTCTCAACGACCGATGGAATGAACGAGGCTGGCTTAGTTGCTAATGTCTTATGGTTAGTCGAGTCCCAATATCCCGATGTTAAAAAATCTAATAAACCGCTACTCAGCATTGCCGCTTGGGCACAATATGTACTTGATAATTTCGCAACTGTTGATGAAGCTGTTAAAGCTCTCGAGAAAGAACCCTATACAATCGTGACAGATAGCGTTCCGGGTGAAACGAGACTAACGACACTACATTTATCTATTTCCGACAAAACAGGTGATAGCGCAATTATTGAATATATTGGCGGAAAACAAGTGATTCATCACAGCCGCAGTTATCAAGTTATGACCAACTCTCCTACATTTGATAAACAGCTTGCACTTGCTGAATATTGGAAACAAATTGGTGGTACCGTTATGCTTCCTGGTACAAACCGTGCCTCTGATCGTTTTGCCCGCGCTTCGTTTTATATTAATGCGATTCCAAAAAACGATGATATGAAACAAGCTCAAGCATCTGTATTTAGTGTTATACGCAATGCATCTGTTCCCTATGGATTAAATACACATGAAGAGCCTAATATTTCTTCGACTCGCTGGAGAACTGTTGCAGACCATAAACAGATGCTTTATTTTTTTGAATCAGCTTTATCTCCAAATATATTTTGGGTCGACTTGAAGAAAATAAATTTTAAAGATGGTCAAACACGTAGACTTGATTTAGGCCCTGATCAAAGCCATATCTATGCGGGTGATGCGACCTCAGACTTTAAAATTGCAAAACCATTTACTTTTTTAAGTCCAAAAACTCTTTAAAAAATCAAAGACTGCTGACTACGAAGATAAATACGATTAACTCCACTTTTATAGGAATTAAATTATGAAAAAAACGCTATTTTTATTAGGAGCTTGTTTACTTACAACAGCGTGTAGTACGACCTCTTATCAATCTAATACTCAAACCGCCACAACAGAGTTAAAAACAGCTGGACAGCTCAATTGCTTACCTACAGAACTTTGTCCAAGCTTATTGGTTAAATGGAATGAAAAACAGAAAAATCAAGTTCGTGTCGATGTTCATTTAAGTAGTAGTTATAACTTCTATGATATTAATTCATTAGTATTTGACATTGATGGCAAACAATTTAGTTATAAACCAGCTCAAGCTACTGAGAAAACTAATGTGAGTCGCTTTGTTCCTAAGCACTCGACCACGTACTTTATTATTCCAAGTCAATTCTTACAAGAATTTAAAAATGCTAAAAACATTAACGTTTTAGTTAAAACAGACAAAGGTATCATTGAGCGCAATATGTATACCCCGCAAAAGCAATCATCCGTTTATCAAAACTTTGTACAACTCTATCAAAATGCAAAATAAAGTAGCTTTTATCTAATACCTCGCATCTATCTCCTACTAGAAGATAGATGCATTATTTTTAATAGTAAAAATATTTAGGCTTTGCATGTAAAAAAGCGGGAATTAAACCAGTTAGGGCTGCACGTATATCTGCACGTTCATTAATTAATTGATGGGAGCCTTCTTCCAACATTAATAAAGTTTGAAGTCTAAATTTACGACGAATGAACTCAATGTTATAACGCCAGTCTACCGTTTGATCGAGTGCACCCTGCGCTAACCAAACAGGAATACGACAAGGTGGTCGTTCTTCCATTTCCTGCATCCATTTTGACATTGCCAAAATCCAGTCCATGCCCATCATACGTGGCTGTAATGGATCTTTTAAACGAATAAATCGTAAAAATTCAGGATTATGGTTATTACGTCTAAAATGTCGAGGAACCTGACGTTTAATACGGCGAATAATGCCTAGCCCTACCGGATTATGCCACCATGCTGTTTTAGCTGGTCGAATTAAAGGTGAAAGCAGCAAAACTCTATCAACAATCGGATCTTGTCTTTTTTCTGCATATTCAAGCAAGTGATGCATCCAAATTGCTCCACCCGTACTCTGCCCTATACCGACCCACGGCTTAGGTAATTGATCTGCATGTTTTACATACTGATAAACTGCCATTAAAACTTGCTGATAGTGATCAAAATTTTGAATGCTTGCTGGTGAACCGTTACTTAAACCATGGCCCGGCAAATCATAGGTAATCACACTAAAGCCCTGCTCAAGGATTTCCCGAATGATTGGCTGATAAATTCCACTATGTTCCAGATAACCATGCAATAAACATACGGTTCCTTGTATTTTGTCTAGTTTAGGTTTAAAAACTTGCACATGTAGACGAAATAAAGGCATTTGAACATAGCCTTGCCAATGATCACAGTCGAGTAAATGCAAACCATATAATTTACGATATGCCAAAAGTTCACGAGAAGGCTCTTCTAATGTATTTAAATTGAGCGGACTTAAAACTTGCGGAGTGAGATCACGGTTAGGAACCGGTAAATCTAATTGTTTTAATGCGGCAGGATTGAGAAATGGAATCTCAGACATTAAGGCACCTCTCGACAATCACTTGAACCAAATAGCATGTCACGAATTGTCGCAAGTAATTCATAATTTGCACGACGACTATGATCGTAGTTTTGTATACTCGGTTGCCAACGTGTAAGCGGTGTTGGCATTGGAGCAATAACTGGAATCGTCTCTATACCATTCAACGCAAATAGGCGACGCGTGCGCGGCATATGGTATTCATCTGTGACCAACATCACTGTAGGTGCGCCCCCTTTCTTTTGAAGTAATAATGAACTGAAGCGAGTATTTTCACAGGTATTCATACTACGATTTTCTAATAGTTTTGCATCTACACCACGCACTTTTAACCATGCTTGCATATAAGGTGCTTCCACACCACTCAGCACAATAGGTAGATGATTTTGCTTTTCAACTTCTAAGGTTTTTTCTAGTCTTAAACGTGTATAACTATTAACTACTATATCTTTGCCATTTTTATCTAAAGTTAAACCACCACCTAACACTACAATTGCATAAGGTTCCGATAACTTTTTAGGCTGCGTCGGCAAAGGATTTTTACGAACATACTCAATTTTTTGTTCAGGCTCACTCGCAGCATTTTGGTGTTCTGGCACGATAGGTTTTCTTGCTAAAAACTCTGTATATTGTTCTGTCAGAGCTTTATTTTCAGAACTATTAATAAAAAGCGCCTCATCAATAGGACCACTTGCTTCATCAGCAGCATCAATTTCTGAATTTTTAGCAACCAAAGGAACACTGACAGCTGCCGTTTCATCTTCTAGCTCTTCTTCCTTTTCTTGTAGAAGAATAATTTGCTGCAAAGCCTTATAGTTTTCTTGTATATAACCTAAATCAGCTGTCTTTTTTTCACGTAAAGCATCTTCTGTCAGCTTTAAATAAGCCTGATGAGCAATCCATAGATTTGAACCAGGCTCTAAATTATCATGTTCACTTAATGCGGCTTTCCGTTGGCTTTCTGCAGCCACTTCATTTACATCTACTGGAACAAAATAGTTAAGCCCAGCTACAATAAGTTTTGAATAAAATGGCGAATATAAAAAAACAACGAAACAGCCCAATAGTACAAATAGCAGAGTAACTACTTGTACAAAACGTACCATTAAGTGTACTTTTGGCATAAAACTATTCCGTATGATTTTCAATTAAACCTAAACTGTTATAAAGAACAGGCTCTGGTTCTAACATAACATGGAAACGCTGATCAACATCATGTTGTACAGCCTGATAAGTTTTCTTTACATCAGCAAGAGTTGCATTGGCATAATTCACCAAAACCAACGCTTGTTTGTGGAACATCCCCACTACACCCAACTGTTTTCCTTTCCAGCCCGCCTGATCAATTAACCAACCCGCTGCAATTTTAACGTTACCGTTAGCTTGAGGATAATGTGGAATTGTTGAAAATTGTGTGATTAAACGTTCAAATTCTTGAGCATTTACAATTGGATTTTTAAAGAAACTTCCAACATTCGGATATTCTTTGGGATCCGGCAATTTACTTTGACGAATATGGATAACTTGATTTTGTAAATTTTCGGCAGTTAGATTGTCTCCAACTGCTTGCTTTAAATCACCATAATTCAGTTTTAAATGAGGTTGTTTGAGTAATTTAAAGGTGACATGCGTAATGATGTAGCGCGCAGGATCATCTTTAAAAATACTATGGCGATAAGCAAAATGGCAATCAGAGGCCCAAATAGCTTGTGTCTGTTCCAGTTTTCGGTCATAGACTTCTACTGACTCAATAAATTCACCGACTTCAACACCATAAGCACCGATGTTCTGTACAGGTGAAGCACCAACTAAACCTGGAATAAGGGCTAAATTCTGTAAACCAAACCAGTTCTGCTGTGTACTATATAAAACAAAATCGTGCCAAATCTGTCCTGCACCAACTTTAACTCGAACAAAATCCTGATCTTCAGATAAAACTTCTATACCTTGAATATCAAGATGAATCACGAGCGCATTAATCTGTTGTGGCAGCAACATATTACTACCCCCAGATAATACAAGTACATTTAGCTCATGCGCTTTAGCAAAATCTAAAGCTTCTTTAATATCTTCAACAGAAGTGATCTTAGTATAATGAGAAGCTGTTACATCTAAACTCAACGTATTGAATGGCTTAAGCTGTACTTGATTTTGAATTTGCATTGTATTGATAAACCTATTCTTAAACATTCAATTGTTTTTTTAAGACATTAATCCATGCCAGAGTACTTGATTCACATTGGTCAAGTACTCGCTCGAAGCCATCATCACCACCATAGTAAGGATCAGGCAGAGCTTGTTTTGGATACTGAGGATCATGTTCACTCATTAATGCTACTTTGGCTCGAATTTGATGGCTACCAAACTGAAAGATAGCGCTTTGTAACAAATCATGAATATCTTCAAAGTTCTGATGATCCATAGCCAAAATCAAGTCAAAATCTAAAAAGTCTTGAGTTGAAAGTTGTCTGGCACGTAAAGATGATAAGTCATAGCCTCTTTTTTTAGCATGCAACTGGCTACGCTGATCAGGTGCTTTATTTGGATGATAATTGCTTGTTCCAGCTGAATCGACAATGACATTGAGTTGATGTTTATCACAATAATGTCTGAAAACAACTTCAGCCGTGGGAGAACGGCAGATATTTCCTAAACAGACACATAACACCTTATACTGCATTTCCATTAGAAATTTATTCCAACCACTTGAATTACATATAAATAAGTATTTTGCACGCAAAAATCTTGCAAAACCCTGACTAAACTATCAATGATTGTCAGGTTTGAATTGACCATTGTGACAAGTTGCATTTTGTCAAAACTCACCTGGCTTGAAAAGGAAAATAATGTTTATCAATAGATTAAAAGTTGATAAATCAGGCGATAAAGGTAAAGTGACTAACATTATCATTTGATCAGTAATTAAATAGTGTCATTTCAGGAATGATAATTGAATTACAACATGTAATGATTCGGAAAAAAGAAACCTTTGCTTAAATATTTTAATTAAAACTATACTCAATTATAAAAGCCCTAATTGGTAGGGCTTTAAGTCAATCATTTAGCTGAAGTCATAAACTCAATCATTTCCTTCGTTGGCCTTAAGCTGCCTAATTGCCACTGCTCAGGTGGATATTCATCAATTCGAATCCAGACATGCTCTTGAAAAGCAGGATTCCCCTTTCCTTCTATTTCTACAAATAAATCTGTTATTCGTTTGAAAATCTCAGCTTTACTCTCTTTATCGAGTAAACCTTCTATAGTTTGTATATTTATAAATGGCATAATACTACCTGAATTAACGCTAGGTCTAAATTATAGACTTATACTAGTTGGAGCTCTCACTGATGTCAAATCAAATTATTCCAGATCAAAAGTTTTCAGCAGATGTATGCGGAATCTTCAAAATTACTGAAATATTGAATGATAAATGGACAATTCTATTGTTAAGAGAGGCTTTTTATGGCGTAACGAAATTTAATGATTTTCTAGAAAATACAGGTATATCGAAGCAAATTTTATCTAATCGTCTAAAACACCTCATTCAATTAGAAATATTTGAACTATCAATTTATAAAGAAGTGGGTGTACGAGAGCGCAAAGAATACTTACTTACCAAAAAAGGTAAAAGTCTAAATATTGTTTTGCTTGCCATGCTTGAATCTGGTAGTAATTTTATTGAAGCAGATAAAGATGTCGTGAAAGTTTTTAAGAAGAATTCAGATGATCAACTAAAATTAAAGCTTGTTGATTCATCTAATCAAATCATAGATCTTAATAATCTGGAACTGAAACTCATTCCTCGCAGAAATAAGGAATAATTTGTTCTGTTCATCTCACTTTCGTTTAACTGTAAAAAAGCCACTCGAAAGTGGCTGATGAGAATTTTTTTAAATTTAACAGACTTTTTACAAAGCTACTCCACAAATATCTTTAGTACCAGTCGGATAAGTTTGTGTAATTTTTGATTGATCAAGTAGAAACTCAATCGAAACATCTTTATTTACATCAGTTACGGCTAAATCATAAAAATTAGAGGTTAATGAAAAATATAAGTTATCTAGTTTGGATGGGAAAGTAGCAAAATAACCTTTGTTAACCCCATTAAAAACTAAACCAACTTGATTAGAATTCTGATTAATATAGATACCGATTTTTTGATAACCATCAGAAGTAACTTCCGGAGCTAAGTTAAAAAGATCAGAAACTACCGCGCTATCATTTGATGTAGTTTTAATATAAAAGTTATTAACCGTAGGCCCATGTTGGTACGCAACTAAAAAATTCACAGCCTTACCATTCTGCATAATACCTGCTGCAAGAGTTGGGAAAATATTTACATAACCAGTATTGCCTAGTGTAGGAACTTTAATTTTATATTCAAAAGCTATAATTCCTGTTGTGGGTATAATTTTGTCACCACGTGTATAAAGCGAAGCCTGAGAATCATTTGCGGCTAATACTCTTGTAAGATAGTCCTGACTATAAGCCGCATAAATTGGACTTTGTTGAGATGTCTTATAAGAAAACTTATTTCCTGTAATATTTGGAAACTTCTGAATAGAAGTATTACCTAAAGATTGTAATTGAGTTAGCGTTGCATCAAAGTTATAAGTACATTCTGCAAAAGTACTCCCTATTCCACCAAAGCTCATTATTGTCGCTAGAATTATCTTTTTCACATCATTATCCTGTTTTTATTTTGAACACTTAGTATAAACAAGTATCTAAATATTTTTATTAAATCCGATAAGTGACAGACATCAGGTAGTTAACTATTTTGAATAAAATCTCTGTTTATCTAATTAATTCGATAATCGTTTTGCCTTACTATCCACTATAATGATTAAGGATTTGGCAGGCTAGGAGTCTACTGCAATTAAAACAAATGTTATAGTCATTATAATTGCAAACCCATAAATTTTTTAAATGCCAGTAATACAACTTATCAAACTAGTTTTTATTGATATATTCAGAAAACCTAAGTAAAAACTTATTTTTCAGAGCTTAGATAGTTTTTAATTAGTAATCTATTTATCTCATATTACCTACTTAAAAGCCCAAATATTATGGGCTTTTAAGTAGAATTAGGACAAAAATCATTTATTTTTAAAAAGTTTATCAGTCATGGTTCTATCAATTTTGCTACGATGACCATTCTCAAAGTATCGATCAACATGGCATAGTTTCGTTTTAGTATCGCAGAACACACCATTTGAAAGCGTAAATGCAGAAGTATCAAAATCACCTTGAGAGAAGGCCTTGTTCGCTTTATAAGTACCTAAGTATTTAGCGGTCAGTTTTTTAGAGACACCTTTTTTGTCAGCACAAATATACTTGTCACAAATTATGCCCTTTTGAGGTGAATATACGCCAGAGTTGGTTTTCGCCATTGCTGTGGAACTAAGCATAAAGCAAGTACATCCAATAACACTCAGTAAAGTTTTAGAAATTTTCATTTTTTAAAACCGAATAAAATTATAAATTGTTAAGGCATTATATAAATTAGTACGCCGCTCGAAAATCTACACAAGCCTATAAATAACAAAAAGCCCACCTTACAAGGGAGGTTTAAATTACTTACGCTATTCTGGTCTACTACCCTACTCCGACCACAAAAAAATAGTGCTTATCTCATACAACACTCAACATAATCACGCCAGAACTACTTTATTTTAAGGTGTCTTATGCTAAGTTATTTGAAGATTGAATCTTATAGAACCGTTCAACAATAATGTTCAAGAATAAGGAAATAATGTATATGAGCCATTTTCAATTTCAAACCGTTCCAAATATCATCTCTGGCTTAGGCTCTATACAAGAATTACAAAATGTTTTGTCATCAAAAGCTTACCGTAAATTATTATTGGTCACCGATGCAGGCATGATCAAAAATCAATTACACCGCCCTATCCTTCAAATTTTAGATAGCCTCAATATTGAATATGTCGTTTATGCAGATGTTCAGGCTGATCCACCAGAACAAGTCGTTTTAGATGCAGCCAACTATGCAAAACAGCAAAATGTAGATGCGATTATTGGTTTTGGTGGTGGAAGTTCTTTAGATGTGGCAAAAGTAATCGCGCTGCTCGCACACCCCAACCAAACTCAAAGTTTGCAAGAGATGTATGGTGTAAACCAAGTAACAACCTCTCGCCTTCCACTTATTTTAATTCCAACGACAGCAGGCACAGGCTCAGAAGTAACACCTATATCAATTGTGACTACCGGCGAGACTACAAAAATGGGGATTGTCTCGCCAGTTCTTTACGCTGACATAGCAATTCTTGATGCTACCTTTACTCAAAACCTTCCAGCCCACATTACTGCTGCAACAGGTATTGATGCGATGGTACATGCTATTGAGGCGTATACCTCTAAGCACAAAAAAAATGTTTATACCGATATTTTAGCCAAACATGCTTTGAAGTTACTAAACAAAAACTTACCGAAAGTTCTTAAAAACGGTAATGATTTAGAAGCAAGGCAAAACATGCTGTTCGGTTCAATGCTTGCAGGTCAAGCCTTTGCAAACTCTCCTGTTGCTGCTGTACATGCTTTAGCTTACCCACTGGGCGGTCATTTTCATTTGTCGCATGGTCATACCAATGCTTTAGTGTTGGTTGAAGTATTAAAATTTAATGCACCCGATGCAAAAAAATACTATGCAGAGCTTATGCAATGGCTTGATCCATATAGTAATGGCAGCACCGATGGCTTGTGTGATTTGTTTATTGACCATATGCAAAACCATTTAGATCGTAGTGGTTTGACGTTAAAACTTAGAGATTTGGGCATTGATGAGTCGAGCTTACCTAGACTTGCTCAAGATGCCATGTTGCAAACTCGCTTGCTACAAAATAACCCACGTGACATGACAGAAGCGGCTGCTTTGGCAATTTATCAGGCGATTTATTGATGACTAAACCCGTTTTAAAAACCCGAGATCAATTTAAGTTCTTCTTAGATATTCAAACGCGTTGGGCAGATAACGATATTTATGGTCATGTGAATAATGTGACTTACTATAGTTACTTCGATACAGCTGCTAATGCTTTACTGATTCAAAAAACAGGTTTTGATATTCATGAAGCAACATCAATTGGCTTAGTGGTTGATTCAGCTTGTAGCTTTTTTCAGGAGCTATCATTTCCTGAAATTATTCAGGTGGGCGTTGCAATTGGTAAAATTGGTACAACTTCAGTACGTTATGAATTGGCAATCTTTAAACAAGGTCAAGATCAAGCCTCAGCTCAAGGACATTTTGTGCATGTGTTTGTTGATCGCGAAACGCGTAAGACTGTACCTATTTCTGAGACAGTTCGTGAAGTTTTAGAGAAATTTTTATTATAAAAAATGAGGCAAAAAGAAAATAATTTGTTCTTTTTGCCTCATTCAAACTTAAGTCATTGCAGGATCACTAAAAGAATCTTCCCCTGTTTCGACTCGGCCAGCAAAACGTCGATAATAATATGGATCACTTTGACTCGTGATTTCAAAATCATACCAATGCCCTACGTCAGCCAAAGCCCAATGCTGCTTAACAATTTGTCCGGCTTTTACGGTAAGTTGTAACGGCTCATCTTTTCGGTATGCACAAGGTTTTACCGTCAATATTGTATCCTTGGTTCCTTCATTCATAAGTTCTACATAAACATCGCCATTAGCAATGTCATAACACACTCGAATTTCAGGTTTAACACCATTATCAACAATACGTTGAGTATCCCCCTTAAAATGACGATGGTAGCCATTTGGACCAAGTACCCATAAGTCATAACGACCTAGGTTATCTTTTAAAGCATCCCATTCATCGTCTAAAGTTTTATTCGGCTCGACAATATAACGCTTTGGTATACGGTCTAAGTTAAGCTTGTCATAAACATGAAAAACTGCTGCTTGCGTACCTGTATTAGAGAATATCAATTGCACTTTGCCATCAGCATTACAGCGCGCGCTGGTGTGCAACTCGTAAGGTAGCGCACGTGACAGACGTATGCCACTTTGCTGAATTGGTAATTTAATATCAGTTGGTACAGGAACAGCAGGCAAAGCTTCTTGATTTACCCTTAGCGCATCTGCCTGCACACGTGTTTGTTTGCCATTAAGCTGTGGTAAAACATCTGCATTTGGGGTTTTAAAGTTAAATGCACTGGTTAAATCACCACATACTGCACGGCGGTATGGACTAATATTTGGCTCTTTCACACCAAAACGTTTTTCTAAAAACATGAGTACAGACGTATGGTCAAACACTTGTGAATTCACCCAACCACCGCGGCTCCATGGAGAAATAACATATAAAGGAACACGTGGGCCTGGGCCATAAACACGCCCATCTGGCTTAGGCTGAGAATGGCTTCCTTCAGGTGCAGCATGGTCAAAATATTCATCCTGCATATCAGCACTACTTAATGTCGATTTGCCAGCGTATTGACCATTTGCAAGTCGTGATGGTGCAGATGGTGACGGTACGTGGTCAAAGTAACCATCATTTTCATCGAAATTGATAATTAGAGCAGTTTTACTCCAAACCTCTGGTACAGCAGTTAAAGCATCAATAATTTCTTGAATAAACCAAGCTCCTTGAACTGGGCTTGAAGGGTCCGGATGTTCGCAGTAAATTGATGGCGCATTAATCCAAGAGACTTGTGGCAATTTACCCTCACGAATGTCTCGCTTAAAAGCATCGAGGTACTCTTCGGGTTTATTGCCTGGTAAGGTATTTGCAATGCCCTTATAAAGTGGATTTTTGGCATTATCCGTTGCAGCATCATAGGCCTTATATGGTAGCTTTTGTCCTGTATCGGCATAAGGTTTATTGGGTTCACCACCGCTTGCAACAGGATAGCCAGATGCAATGTTCGCCTTTCTAAACGTACGAAATGCCCCGAGCATGTTATCACCCCATTCGTCTGGCATATTTTGATAACAAATCCAGCTTACACCTGCTTCTTCTAAACGCTCAGCATAAGTCTTCCATGTATAACCACGATCTGCCGTGGCAGGGTTACCATCAATCCAATCCCACTCATTGTTTACAAATGAACGCTTGGTTGGTGTTGCCCCATTAGTACCAGTTAAATGAAAAGATCGGTTTGCGTCGGTTCCTGTATGCATAGAACAATGGTAGGCATCACAAATCGTAAAGGCATTTGCAAGCGCAAACTGATATGGAATTTCTTTTTCTTTAAAATAACCCATAGATATGTCGGTCTTATAAGTTGGCCAATTCGCCATACGGCCATTGTCCCAAGCCAACTGACTGTCATTCCACGTATGCGGTGTACCATTTGCACGCTGTGCATTATTGGCTGTACCATCTAAATGAAACGGCGTTAAAACTTGTCCATTACGTCTAAGCTGCTCCCAGACACGACGGCCATTTGGCATAGGAATTGTAAAACGGTCAGCGAAGCCTCGAACCCCTTTTAACGTACCAAAGTAATGGTCAAAAGATCGATTTTCTTGCATTAAGATAATAACGTGCTCGACATCCTGAATGGTGCCAGTTTTATTATTTGCAGGAATTGCTAAAGCTTTTTGAATACTAGACGGAAAAGCTGCTAATGCCGCAGCACCAAAACCCATATTTAAAGAGTAATTTAAAAATTTACGACGTGTAATCATAATGAGGTTCTTTTTATTATTTAAGTTTAAGGGGCACAGCGCATGACAGGCTTTTTACCTGTTTCTGGTGTATTCGAATTATCATTTGATGAGTCGTTACAACCACTCAGCAGAATCGCACCGATTAATAAAAAATAAGAATATTTAAAAGAAGTTATTCCTGTGCATTGCCTTTTCATGACGATATTAGTCCATTTAAAAACCTAAAATGGCTAACATAGAAAAGTACAATGACAGTGGCGTGACCTGAATATTTCAATCCAGTGAAAAATATGAAAATTCTATTATTCTCACATTTCTCACTAGATTAAAACTTAAGTGAATTTATGGCTTTAATTGAATATTTTGTAGTTCGCCATCAAAAGTATCAATCAGACTTTTAATAACAGGTTGTTGCTGTAATAGCTCTGTCGCTCTATGGAAAGCTTTTTCTTTACGCATGCTTTGCATAACGTACGGTGTAGATGTGTTAACGGCACCATATTCAACCGTAAACTGTGTATCTGCCCATTGTTGCTTTAAAGCATCAATTAGACCTTGCTGTAATTGGGTCAACATATTTTCATATTCTTGAGGAATATGGAAAACCGTGTTACCGCCAATTTCCCCAGTCATCACACCATGCTGCGCAAGTTCTTGGACAGCCGGAGAAAGCTGACTGTTTCTAAACCAGTATTCCCATTTTTCAAGTGTCCACTCACCTTCTAAAACTTGGGGAGAAAGCTTCAAAATATCCTGAGGCATGAGCTGCCCGTTATCAGTTGCATCAGACTCTTTTACAACTGTTGCTGTTTCAACAACCACCTCGGCTTTCACCAATGGTTGCTGCTCAATAACAGGTGCAGAAACCAAATCATGAGTTATAGGCGCATCTTGACCAAGAGAAAATTCAGCACTCGATGATTCAAATAAACCTTGCGGCTCAGCAGTAAATGTTGACTCAGGTTCAGTTTGTTTGGCTTGGGTTTCAGCCTGAACATGTACTGCCTTTTGCTCTGGTACAGGAATGAAATCTTCCTCTAGAACACTAATCGTTTCTTGAACAGGTACTGACTCAAGCCCGATCAACTCATGATGATTTGGATCAAATACCATTAAATCCTGATTAGACTGCGGTTCAGGTTCAGGTTCAGGTTCAGGTTCAGGTTCAGGTTCAGGTTCAGGTTCAGGTTCAGGTTCAGGTTCAGGTTCAGGTTCAGGTTCAGGTTCAGGTTCAGGTTCAGGTTCAGGTTCAGGTTCAGGTTCAGGTTCAACCATAGCGGGTTGGCTAATAACTTCAACTGACTGAACAGTACTTACGGGAGTAATCTCTTGAGCTGGTTGCTGAACTTGTTGATTTAACCCCAACATGGCCTGCCCATTGTGTTGAACAGGCTCTGACACTACAATTTCATTTGGCGATAGAGGACGAAAGGCCAATAAGCGTAAAACGCACATTTCAAAACCTTGCTCTTGTGTCACGGCAAGTTGTAAGTCTGAACGTCCTTTACATGCGATTTGATAATAAAGCTGTAAATCTTGAGCAGAAATCAGCTTAGACAGTTGCATGATTTTGCGATTGATTTCATCGCTATATTTCAAACTCAAATCGGGTAGATATTGTAAAATTGCCAATTCATGCAATGTCGAAATCAACTGATCAAGTACAAGTGAGACATCTAGTGCTTGGTGTCTAAATTGCAATAAAAGCTGGCTTACTTTCTCACGTTGGTTTTGATGAATCGCTAAAATCAAATCATAAATAATCGTACGATCGATCAAGCCAAGCATTTCTTTAACATCTTGGTGATGTACTGAACCCTGTCCGTAAGCAATCGCTTGGTCAGTTAAAGATAATGCATCACGCAATGAACCTTGCGCAGATTCAGCAATTTGCCAAATTGCATCTTGGTCGGCATTAATTTGTTCTTTTTCAAGAATAGCGCCAAGGTGCTTGGTAATTTCATCTACAGCTAAAGGTCGTAAAGTAAATTGCAAACAACGTGAAATAACCGTAATCGGTAGCTTTTGTGGATCAGTTGTTGCGAATAGGAACTTAACGTGTTCTGGTGGTTCTTCTAGTGTTTTTAATAACGCATTAAAAGAATGCGTAGATAACATATGTACTTCATCGATCAGGTAAACTTTAAACCGGCCTTGCGTTGGCGCATACGGCACGTTGTCTAGAAGTTCACGTGTATCTTCTACTTTTGTTCTTGAAGCAGCATCGATTTCAATCAGGTCGATAAAACGACCTTCATTTACCGCCTTACATGTTGCACAAACTTCACATGGTGTGGAGGTCACACCCGTTTCACAATTCAAACACTTGGCTAAAATACGTGCAATTGTAGTTTTACCTACACCACGCGTTCCTGTAAATAAATAAGCATGATGAAGGCGGCCGCGTTCCAATGCACTACTTAATGCACGAGAAACATGGTTTTGCCCCACTAACTCATTGAAATTACGTGGACGGTATTTTCTAGCAAGTACTTGATACATGTATGCTCCTTGTTACAGGCATAAGCATACTTTGTTTTTAAAAGCGTGTGAACGTATAAAGCTCATATCCGTACAGATAAACCGCGAACTACACCCTTTGGCTACACAATCAGTGATTTTAAAGTTTCAGAGAAAAAGTCTTTCTACCGAAACTTTAAATACCGTAAAACATTTTAATTTGTTTTTTTCGGAAAACTGAACCAAACAAACGCAGTTAAAAGGAAGAAACAAATAGCTGAGAGAGTAAGCACCCAACTATGTGCATAGCTAAAAGCTTGCTGTGCAACTGCAATTAATTGCCCTCCTAAAGGTTTTTCAAGGTTAGTTGCTAATTGCATGGTTTCACCAATCGAGATACTCGCTTTTTCAATTAAGTTCGACGGAAGCCCTTCAGGCAAAATAATAGAGCGGCTATAAAACCAAGACAGCATTAATCCAAATATAGCAACGCCCAAACCAGCACCAAGCTCATAAGCCATACCTTCAATCGCACCTGCTGCACTTGCCTTTTGAGGGGGTACAGATGACATAATTGCAGCCGTCGAGGCTAGTAAAGCAATTTCAATGCTAAAGCCTAAAAAGACCATACACGTCCACGCCAAAAAGTGATCGGTCGAGAAGTTAAGCTGAGCAAGTCCCCATAGACTAAATCCACTAATTAAAATACCAACAGTAGATACGAGTCTAAGCCCCCATTTATTTAAACAGATCCCTGCTAAAGGGCCACCTAAACTAATTGCAATCATGAATGGAATGATAAACATGGCTGCCTGTAAAGGAGAAAAACTATGTACAAATTGCAATTCTTGAGATAAAAGCAGCTCAAAGCCCACCAGAGCAATCATGGAAACTACAGCCATAACAATACTGGTCGAAATCACTGGATGTTTAAACAACTCCAAATCAATCATTGGAGTCTTACTTCTTTTTTGGCTTCGAATGAAGTGAATTAATGTGCTTATACCTACCACAAACATGATGACCGTGAGCACCGAAAAGTTATACATAGCCGATTTGATTGAATAGATGAGGCTTAAAATGGCTACAACCAAAATTAAAGCTTGCCCTAAATTAATGGGTTGATCAGTTTTCTCTTGTTGTTTAGGAATGATCATCGCAATCATAACTAAAACTACTAAAATAATCGGGATGTTAATGAGGAATACGGCACCCCAATGGAAATGTTCTAGTACAAAACCACCCACCAATGGACCGAAAGCCGCACCGCCACCACCCACTGTAGACCAAAGGCCAAGTGCAAAATTTCTCTGCTTTTCTTCGGTAAAGGCATTACGAATACCGGATAAAGTAGCTGGAATAAGCATAGCCGCCCCTAACCCTAAAACGGCGCGGGAAGCAATTAGAGCATAGGCAGTTGGAGAAAAAGCAGCAGCTAAAGAACCTACACCAAAAACAGCGGTTCCAATAAATAATAATTTTTTAAAGCCAATACGGTCACCGAGTGCACCCATCGGTAAGATCAAGCCCGCCATAATCAGTGAATAGATATCAATAATCCATAAAAGCTGATTGGCAGTTAAATTTAATGCTTCACTTAAAGTCGGCGTTGCAACATGCATCACCGTTGCATCGATTGTAACTGGTAAATAAATAAGGACAATAATTGTCAGGATTAACCATTTCTTTTGCATAACATTCTTCTAATATCCAAAAATTGGACACGCGTTCAAATCATGGTTATTATATACACAATTGGACACTTGTCCAACTTTAGATTTTAATGTAGTTTGTGTCGAATTCAGTCAGGTGAAAGAAACATGGCCTATCTTAATCGCGATCAACGCAGAGAAATGATTTTGCAAGCTGCCATGCAAGTTGCTTTGGCTGAAGGTTTTACAGCCATGACGGTACGTAGAATCGCAACAGAAGCACAAACCTCTACCGGACAAGTTCATCATCATTTTTCTTCGGCATCTCATTTAAAAGCGGAAGCTTTTTTAAAGCTGATGGAACAGTTAGATGAAATTGAACAAACCTTACAAACCGATACCCAATTTCAAAGACTCTTCATCTTGTTAGGTGCAGAAAACATAGACAGACTTCAGCCCTACTTACGATTATGGAATGAAGCAGAGCTCTTGATAGAACAGGATCTCGAAATACAAAAGGCTTATAACCTCGCCATGCAGAATTGGCATGAAACGATTGTGCAAGCGATTGAACGTGGTAAGAAAGAAGGTGAATTTAACAATTTATCTAATTCAACCGATATTGCATGGCGACTCATTGCTTTTGTGTGCGGCCTAGAAGGAATCTATCAACTCGGTTTACAAGGTTTAGCTGAAAATGACTTTAAACGCCATACCGAAGTAATTATTCGCCTAGAATTATTATAAATATAAAAGCTGGCATTGATTAAAACACCAGCCCTAAAGTACCAAAATTAGAACCAGCCTTTACGACCTTTTAAAATTTGGTCGGCGCAACGTAAAGTTTCTTGAGTAAGCCCCCATAAACGATAATCACCTGTGATTGAACCAATCTGGAAGTTGTGAGTATAGGCAAAACTAAGATCACGTTCTGGATCACACCATGCACCCGAACCATTGTAGCCAATATGTCCAAAGCCATTTTTAGCCCGTTTACCCATAGTAATAATACGGTGATATCCTAAGCGCCAATTCATAGGTATAGGCATAACACGATCACGTGCATAACTTTGAATGGTGCTAAGTTCTTTAAATATTTCTGGACGAATGAGTTGTCGTCCATCCCACTGTCCATGATTTGCTAGCATCGCATAAATTTTAGCAAGACTATTTGCAGTAAATGTGCCGTTTGCTGCCGGAATAACAGCTTGTAACCCTTCATCACTAAAGAAACTAAATTTTTTCATTCCTTTTGGAATCATGGCATCCTGAAAATCTTGCGGGTCTTGCCCCGTCCACGTAATCATTTTTTCAGAGAGTGAACTCTTACGGGGCTGAGGTTTGTTAGGTTTTTCAGCTTGAGTCGACGCTGGTTTTTCCGGCTTAGGTTGCGTAATTAAACGTGCTACACGGTCCAACTCGCTTGAAGGCGTTCCAAAATAAGCACCATCTAACTGTAACGGTTCAACCACATATTTTTGCATGAGCTGATCGAGAGATTGACCAGTCGCTTTTTCAAGTACTCCGCCTACAAGCCAACCAAATGTTAAGGCTTGATAAGCATTGCCCTGTCCTGCAACGAATCTTGGTTTAGTTGCGGCCATCACATTTAGCATATGTGACCAGTCGAGCATTTCCCTCGCACTTTCAATAATATTTCGAATATCAAACATACCACTTTGATGGCTCAGCACATGACGTAAAGTTATTTGCTCTTTACCATTTTGAGCAAACTCAGGCCAATAGGTCGCAATCGGTTTGTCGTATTCTAAAAAACCTTCACTTACTAAAATATGCGCTAAAGTTGCAAGTACGCCTTTACCTGTGGAATAGCACACTGCCAAAGTGTCAGGTTGCCAAGCTTCATTTTGTGATTTTAGACCTGTATAGATATCTACAACTTTCTGACCTCTAAAATAAACCGCTAATGCAGCTCCACCTTGCCCTGTTCTAGCATCTTGGAGACGGCTAAACTGGTGAGCTAAATCAATAAAACGTTCATCTAGAATACCATGATAGTTATGGGTATCGGCCAGTAAAATCTCTTTAATCACATGAAGTTCCTTGCATTTTTTGTTATTTTGCTTAAAAACAGCCCAAACATCTGTTCAGGCTGCTGATATTTTTATAATGCTTTTACTGTTCCTACAACATGCGGTTTTTGTGATTTCGCATTACGAATCAAGAAATCCGTCTTTTTATCTGTATTAGCAGTTAAAAACTCAACTTTTGATGGTAAGAATATTGGTAGTTTAAACCACACATCTGCTTCATAAGCATTTGGTAATTCAAGGTTCGCTAGCGCTTTAGCCTTGCTCCACATACCATGCGCAATAGCTTGCTTAAAGCCAAATGCTTTTGCAGTAATAGCATGAATATGAATTAAATTAAAATCACCAGACACTTTCGCATAACGGCGACCTGTGTTTTCTAAAATATTCCACTCAGCCTTTGGAACATAAGCAGGCGCTTGTTCTTCTTTGGCTTTCTCACCCACTCTTTTCTCGACTTTTTGGCGAGATAAATACGTTGTTAAGCCTTCCATCACCACTTCATTGCCAACTTTTACCGTGGTAATAAAGTCAAACTGAACCCATTTATCATGCGGTTTAAGCTCACCGAATTTACATGACAAAGTTAATTTTTCAGTCACACCAATCGGTCGAGTCTGTTTAATCTGATTACGGATATGGACTAAACCTAAAATCGGAAATGGAAATGCTTCTGCTGTCATCATGTGCATTTGCAAACTTTGAGAAAGCACAGCCAAATAAATTGCAGGTACGAAGCCATTATTTTTAAAGCCACATACTTCGTTATAAGCTTTAAGATGGCTCTGATCAATTTCAAGACGATCTACCACATATTCAACTTGCGGTAAGATTTTTGGACCTTGATACTTTTTGAAAATTAAACCCTGCACCACTTTTGGGTAAGCCAATGCCGCTTTTGGTAGCTGGCTAAAATGACGAGTATTCATACCTAACCTTTTATAATTTATAGATTATTGAATAAAAAAGGGATGCTCAAGCACCCCTATTTATTTAATAGTGCTTAAGCGCCTAACAAGCTTTGGCCACATACACGTACAACGTTACCATTTACACCTGTAGAAGCAGTTGATGCAAACCATGCAATTGTTTCTGCGACATCAACAGGTAAACCGCCTTGTTGCATTGAGTTCATACGACGGCCAGCTTCACGAATTGCAAACGGAATTGCAGCAGTCATTTGTGTCTCGATAAAGCCAGGTGCGACTGCGTTTATGGTAATACCATTTTTTAAAATAGGCGCAGTAAATTTCACCAAACCAATTACACCAGCTTTAGATGCTGCATAGTTCGTTTGACCGAGGTTACCCGCAATACCACTAATTGATGATACGCAAACAATGCGGCCATTTGCATTTAGACCATCGTTTTCTAACAAGTAGTCATTTACACGTTCAGCAGCAGATAAGTTAATGTTAATTACCAAGTCCCAAAGCTCTGGCTTCATGTTTGCCAAAGTTTTGTCACGTGTAATACCTGCGTTATGTACAATAATATCTAACCCGCCTTGTTTTGCCGCAGCAGCTTTAATTTTTTCACCTGCATCGGCAGCTGTAATATCAATTGCCAAGGTAGAGCCGCCAATGTCAGCAGCTACACGGTCAAGGTCAGCTTGTTGCTGTGGTACATCTAAACAAATTACATGCGCACCATCGCGTGCCAATACATGTGCAATTGCTTCACCAATACCACGGCTTGCACCAGTTACTAACGCAGTTTTACCAGCAAGTGGTTTTGCCCAATCGACATCAACAACATCTGCTTTAGAAACGCGAATTACTTGACCAGAGACATACGCTGAACGCGGAGAAAGCAAGAAACGTAATGTTGATTCAAGGTTCGCAGAAGCACCTTCATCTACATAAACAACTTGAGCAGTAATGCCTTTTTTAAACTCTTTACCTACTGATTTGATAAAGCCTTCAAGTGCACGCTGAGCAATCGCCTGTTTTACAGTTTTTGCAGTTTCAGGTGTAGTACCAATCACAATCACACGGCCAGAAGTCGCAACTTGACGTGCAATCGGATTAAAGAATTTATAAAGTTCGTTTAACTGTTCCGAGTTTTGAATACCAGAAGCATCAAATACAACTGCCTTGAATTTTGACTCTTTGTCACCAGCATTGAATGGACGTAAATTTAAACCTACTTTTGCAGCGGCTTGTTGTAAATCAACATTATTACCTACATAGCTATCTGCATGAATATTGCTAAGTACTTGTGCAATTGCACCTGACAATACACTTGATGGCGCCGCGCCAACCAATACTGCTCCATTCACTACTGGCTGAGCACTTTCAAAACGCTCTAATACAACAGGTGATGGTAAACCCAAATTTTTAACAACAAATTTACCAATTGGAGATTGTGTAAATGCTTGGTATTGATCAGTCATGGTTATTATCTCTCAAAGAAATGAATTTTCTACGACAGGTTTCATTATGTTATGAGATGGATAGAAACAATATGAAAGTAGTCGTTCATTAGAGTTACTCCAAATCATACTTGAGTTCATCTTTGGATGTCTTGACCTGAATGCTATCTACAATGTCATTCTAGTCAATACAGGTCTATTTGAATTGTGTTAAGGTAGCTTACAAGAATATCGTTAATATGCTTGGAAAAGCCTTATGAGCAAAACAACTCAAGAAAATCCAGCAGTCGAGAATTCTGCTCAGGAAAAAGTGTCAAATACATCAAAGTCGGCTTCTAACACGGCTAAGCGTAACAGCACAACTCCTAAAGCAGCAACTAATACTCCAAAAACGACACGTAATCGTTCAACGACTGCACCAGCACGTAGCCCTCGTAACAAGAGCGCCGCTACTGCAACCCCGTCTACATCTTCTAATGTAGCTGCAGCACCAAAAGCAACAAAAACCAAAACTTCTGTTCAACAGGATAAAACCATGAGTCAAAACACTGTTCGCCGCGTTGCAATCCTTGGTGGCAACCGTATTCCATTTGCACGTTCAAATACGGCTTACTTCAAAGCGTCTAACTCTGACATGCTGACAGCAGCATTGAATGGTTTGGTTGAACGTTTTAACTTACAAGGCAAGCGTATTGGGGAAGTCGTTGCGGGTGCCGTTTTAAAACACAGCCGTGACTTCAACATGACTCGTGAAGTTGTATTAAGCACAGATCTTGCACCAGAGACTCCTGCTTATGATATTCAAATTGCTTGTGGTACAGGTTTACAAGCAGCATTTGTTGTTGCCAACAAAATTGCGCTTGGTCAAATCGATGTCGGTATTGCAGGTGGTGTAGACACCACGTCTGATGCTCCTATCGCTGTAGGTGATGGTTTACGTAAAGTTTTACTTGAACTCAATGTTGCAAAAACTGCGAAAGACCGTCTTAAAGCTTTAACAAAAATTGATTTCAAAAAGCTCCTTGATGCTCCAAGCAACGGTGAACCACGTACTGGCCTTTCAATGGGTGAGCACCAAGCGATTACTGCCTTAGAATGGGGTATCACTCGTGAAGCGCAAGATGAGTTAGCTGCTAGCAGCCATCAAAAACTTGCGGCTGCTTATGACCGTGGTTTCTTTGATGACCTCATTACGCCATTCTTAGGTCTTAACCGTGACAACAACTTACGTCCAGACAGCACAGTTGAAAAACTAGCTAAATTAAAACCAGTTTTCGGTAAAGGCGAAACTGCAACAATGACAGCTGGTAACTCAACGCCGTTAACTGACGGTGCTTCTGTTGTATTGCTTGCTTCTGAAGAATGGGCAAAAGAAAACGGTCATGAAGTTTTAGCTTACCTTTCTTTCTCTGAAACAGCGGCTGTTGACTTCATTGGTAAAAATGGTCCTAAAGAAGGCTTATTGATGGCTCCTGCTTATGCAGTACCTCGTATGCTTAAGCGTGCTAACCTCAAACTTCAAGATTTTGATTTCTACGAAATTCATGAAGCATTTGCATCTCAAGTATTGTCGACATTAAAAGCTTGGGAAGATGAAAAATTCTGTAAAGAACGTCTTGGTTTAGATGCACCTTTAGGTTCAATCGATCGCTCTAAACTTAACGTAAATGGTTCATCTTTAGGCGCAGGTCACCCATTTGCTGCAACTGGTGGCCGTATCTTAGCAACTGCTGCTAAATTGATTAATGAAAAAGGTTCAGGCCGTGCATTAATCTCGATTTGTACAGCAGGTGGTGAAGGTGTGGTTGCGATTGTAGAGAAATAATTTCTATATACACCTAAAAAATAAGCACCCGTTTGGGTGCTTATTTCATTTCAATATAGCTAATTAATGAAGTGATGCAGCTTTAGCATTTGGGAAAAACTTATCTTCAATATGGTCATAACACCACTGGAAGATAAAGGTATAAACCAAAATACATAAGGTTAAGCCAATATCTAAAATAAATGCATCAATGACGGTCATCTGCATCATATATGCAATCATCGGTACAGTCGCAATCAGCAAACCACCCTCAAACCCAATCGCATGTAAGATCCGTACAGGGATCGTTCTTTCCCAATTATATTTATGTTCTACTTTTTCGAAATAATGGTTAAAAATCATATTCCAGAAAACTGAAACCACTGCCATAAACACACCGAGTGTTCCGGTCACTTCCATAGGCATGTTAAAAATAAAACTTAATGCAATCGCAATGATGACCAATAAAATTCCTTCATAACTGATTGCATGAATGAGTCTTCTCTTGGAAATCAACATTTTTAAATACTCAATAATTACTTGGATAATGTGCATTTTATTTTTATAATATTGATTAATCCAATCAGGTTCTTTCAATTTTTTTGACAGATGAATATTAATCAAGAACAATTGCTCATGTTTCAGGCCGTGATTGAAACTGGCTCCTTTTCAGCAGCAGCACGCAAACTTGGAAAAGTTCCTTCTGCTGTAAGTATGTCTATTGCCAATTTAGAAATTGATTTGAACCTGACTTTATTTGAACGTAAAGGCCGTGAACCTACGCCTACTGCTGAGGCACGAGTACTGTATGAAAAAACGGCGCAGCTTTTAATTGAAATGAATCAATGGAAACAGCACGCGCATGCATTAAGTACCGGTCTAGAACCTAATCTAACAATTGTTGTGGTATCAGAACTCTTACATACCAATTGGACCGACTATGTCTGTCTGTTAGAAAGTCGCTTCCCGGACCTACAAATTAATATTGTGTCTGCCCCTCAAGAAGATGCACTTCACATGTTACTAGATGGCTCTGCTCAACTGGCACTCATGTTTGAACGTGAGCATCTAGACAATAGAGAACAGTTTGTCGAGTTAAAACGTGAGGCTTTAATTCCTGTAATTGCAAAAACTCATCCTCTCGCACATCAAGAACATGTTTCTTATGAGCAGATTTTAGGTACAAGACAAATTGTGGTCGCAAGTCGAGATGAGACGCTAAAACCTGAATTATTATTTTCAAAGCATTATTGGCGTACAGACAACCACCACTCTGCTTGTTTAATGATTTTACGCAATTTAGGTTGGGGCGTACTTCCGCAGGAAATGTTTAAAGAAAACCCTGAGTTAAAAAATAAGCTTCAACCCTTGGATGTATTTGATTTTACCCCTCGCTTTGAATACTACGTAGACTTGGTCTGGAGCCGCGAGAGTGAACTTGGTGCTGCTGCACGATTCCTCATTGACCATATTCGTAATAAGCGAATGCAACAGGCCCCTTAAATCATTTCAATTTAGATGCAGAACCTAAACGTTTTTCTTTGAAATATAACAATTGATATATCGACAGCATGAATAGACTTTGTGCTATAAATAAAACATAAGATTTATTACTGAAGATGTTGAATATCAATGACTCATACAGCACTTGACCAATTAAAAACATTAACGACCGTTGTTGCTGACAGTAGCGACCTTGATGCTATTCGTAAATTTCGTCCATTAGATGCGACAACGAATCCTTCATTGATTACCGCGGCAGCAGAACAACCAGAAAGTAAAGAGCTCATTGAAGATGCTTATTATCAAGCCAAAGAAGAAGGCTATAAAAGCGATGAGCTCATTGAAAGAACCATTGATATTTTAACTGTAAAGTTTGGCGTAGAAATTTTAAAATTGATTGAAGGCCGTGTTTCGACAGAAGTAGATGCTGCTCTTTCATATGACACCGAAGCAACCATTCAAAAAGCGCATGAATTATGTGAACTTTACAAAGGTTATGGTATTGATCAGTCACGTATTTTAATTAAAATCGCGTCAACTTGGGAGGGTATTCAAGCTGCTAAAGTGCTTGAAGCTGAAGGGATTGCTTGTAACCTCACTCTGCTTTTCGGTTTACACCAAGCGCAAGCTTGTGCAGATGCAAAAGTTACTTTAATTTCTCCATTTGTAGGTCGTATTTTAGACTGGTACAAAAAAGCTGAAGGTGTAGATGCTTACCCAATTGAAAAAGATCCGGGCGTAGTTTCAGTTAAGAAAATCTACACTTACTACAAACAGCAAAATATTCCAACTCAAGTCATGGGTGCGAGTTTCCGTAGCATCGACCAAGTACTGGGTCTTGCAGGATGTGATTTGCTTACGATATCTCCTGGACTACTGACCCAACTTGAACAAGATACGCGTACCGTAAATGCAGCGCTCGATGCAACTCAAGCAAAACAGGCAGAAGCAGTTGTTAGACCTACGCAAAATGAGCAAAGTTTTAAAGACGAACTTAATCATGACTTAATGGCTTTCCAACTCTTACAAGGTGGTG
The DNA here is from genome assembly GCF_041021895.1 of Acinetobacter sp. XH1741. NCBI lineage: Bacteria > Pseudomonadati > Pseudomonadota > Gammaproteobacteria > Moraxellales > Moraxellaceae > Acinetobacter > Acinetobacter chenhuanii. The sequence goes on along the minus strand of NZ_CP157428.1, from coordinate 2,047,677 downwards.
TTGATGGCTTTATTAAAGCGCGAGATCAATTAAGCCTTTTGTTACGTCAATCATTTGGAATTGATGCAGAAATAAAATCTTAAAAAACTGCACTTTTCATACAAAATTGCCGATTTTTGTTATCATGACAAAAATCGGTTTTTTATTGGGTTTCTCGTGTTCGGCATAACAGATTTAACAACATATATTATTGGTACATTCCTAATTGTGTTATTACCCGGACCCAATTCCCTTTATGTGATGTCAATTGCTTCACGCTATGGTATTAAAACCGGATATATGGGTGCACTCGGTATTTTTACCGGTGATCTTATTTTAATGCTCTGTACCGTGCTTGGTGCAGCCTCTTTATTAAAAGCTTTCCCCTGGGTTTTTATTGTACTTAAACTCATCGGTGCTCTTTATTTATCTTATTTAGGTTTTAAGCTTTTACAAGGTAGTATTCAGCGCTGGAAACTACGTAATCAACCACAACCCGAAATGGCCGACTTACCCACATTAGATAAAATTCATCCTTATAAAACTGCACTCAGTATTAGTCTACTCAACCCTAAAGCGATTTTATTTTTCCTATCTTTCTTTGTTCAGTTTATTGAACCAGATTATGCTTACCCAGCTTTAAGTTTTTTAGTTTTAGCAGTTATTTTACAGATAATCAGTTTTAGCTATTTAACAGCTCTTATTTTTTCAGGTATTAAGCTTTCAACTTTTTTTAAACAAAACCATAAAATTGCAGCAAGCGGAATCTTTTTAGTTGGCATTTTATTTTTTGGATTTGGTTTGAAGCTAGCCACCTCAACGATTTAATTATGTCAGCCCTGTAAAACCTCATATTAAAAGTTGAAAACATGCTGAGCAATTAAAAAGCCAGCATGCCATCAGTTTTCACTTCATTCAGCACAAAAAATGTTCTAACTTGCCTTACTCCCGGTAACGCAATAATTTTTTCACTATGAAATCGGTTAAAAGCAGCCAAATCTTTAACGCGAATTTTTAAAAAATAATCGACTTCCCCTGCCACCAGATAACACTCTAAAACATTCTCCAGATCACCTGCTGCTTGTTCAAATGCCTGAAAACTATCAGGTGTTGAACGATCTAAAACCACCCCTACCAAGACGATGGTTTCACGCTGCACCATAGCCGGATTAATTCGGGCACGTACATCTAAGATTGCCCCAATTTTAAAAAGGCGTTGAGTATGATTCCAACAAGACGAGGTACTAATCCCCACAAGTTTCGCTAGTTCAGCATTACTTAAGCGTCCGTTTTCTTGTAAACAGCGCATAATTTTGAGTTCAAGTGGTGATAAATTTTCTGCTTGCTCATCCATAAAAACAATATCCCGATTTCATTATTTTTTATGGGATAAATTATAGCATTTCTAAATATTTAAAAAATATTATTTCATTTTTTGTTAAAAAATAGAAAGCACCTTCTTAAAAAAAATTGTTAGATTTATCTGGCTGAACATGTAGGCAGAAACATATTAATTTTTCAGGGATTTAGAACATTTAGCCATGCAAAAGATTCTTCAAGATTTTTCTATTCCAGCCGTATTTGCTGGTTTTATTACCTTTCTTATTGGTATTAGTGTTTCAGCCATTTTAGTGATTCAGGCAGCTCAAGCTTTAGGTGCTTCGCCTGAACAAATCACCTCTTGGTTTTGGGCATTAGGTTTGGGTATTGGTCTATCAGGACTCATCCTTTCATGGAAATTTAAATATCCTGTAGCAACTGCATGGTCAACCGCAGGTCTTGCTTTAATTATGGCTACAGGCGGTGGCTATAGTATAAATGAAGCTATAGGCGCTTTTTTAGTCGGTGGCGTACTTACTGCCATTTTAGGCTTTTCAGGTATATTTCAAAAAGCGCTTTCATATATACCGCAAAGCTTAACCAGTGCCATGCTTGCCGGAGTTTTACTTAAGTTTGGTATTTCACTTTTCGTAAGTTTGCAAAATGACTGGGAATTTGTTCTATCTTTACTTGTCATTTATGTGATTACAAAAAGATTATGGCCGCGTTATAGCATCGTATTCACCGCACTTGCTGGTGTTGTGCTATGCCCTGTCTTTTTAGAATTTCATATGCCTACACTTGAGTGGTCTTTAGCTAGACCAGTCTGGATTAGTCCTGTCTTTAGCTGGTCAGCACTTTTAGGCTTAACGCTACCACTATTTGTCATTAGTATGGCTTCGCAGTATTTACCCGGTATTGCCATGATTAAAAGTTATGGCTATAAGCCACATGTTAACCAACTGATAGGCTGGACTGGTTTAACCCAAGTTTTGCTTGCGCCTTTTGGTTGTTACAGTGTAAATATTGCTGCGATTAGTGCGGCTGTATGCCTTGACGATCAGGCTCATCCTGACCCAAGTAAACGCTATATTGCTGGCATAAGCTCTGGTTTTTTCTATACATTGATGGGATTATTTGCAGCGACACTGACCAGTTTGCTGATGTCTTTTCCTCATATTTTTATTGTTGCTTTAGCAGGTATTGCATTACTAGGTACGATCAGCCACAACATTGCGCTTGCTTTTGGCCCTGTTGAAGACCGTGAAGCTGCATTATTTACTTTTTTATGCAGTGCTTCGGGTATTCAATTTTTCGGTATTGGTTCAGCATTTTGGGGACTTGTCGTAGGTATTATTGTATTTGTTGTACTTAGATTTAAAGCAAAAAAATAAAACTTAAAAATAAAGACTTTGCGCTTAACCATTTAAAAAACTTTATAAACAGTTAAGTGCAAAGTCTTATAAAATTAATTAATTGCGTTTTTATCCCAAAAAGCTTGTCGTATTTGTGGCATGGCATTTAAGTGGTTAATGATGTGCTGTGCTTCTTCTGCCTCAATTGAAGTTGCAATCAATGTCGCTTCTATTTCGACCTCTTTTTCCCCAAACGGTGTGACATCAATATCCTTTGGAGGATAGTTATGGTGTTTCAACGTTAGGTTTAACTCATCCATAACCACTTTGCTTTGACTTCTGTCACATATAATGTAAATGACATGCAAAACCTCTGTGTCATCGTCTAACGGACGGCGGTCAATGATATGTACAATCGGTCTTAACAATGTATTGGCAGATAAAATAAATGCTGTTGCTAATATTGCCTCAATAATTAAATCAGAACCGGCAGCAGCCCCCACAGCCGCTGAACACCACAAAGTAGCGGCCGTATTTAAGCCATGAATATTGCCTTCTTGGCGCATAATGACACCTGCACCCAAGAAACCAATACCTGAAACCACATAAGCAATGACTCGAACAGCTCCATCTGCTCCAGTAAGATTCGTTGCAACATCTACAAAAATTGCTGCGCCAACAGCGACCAGAACATTAGTTCGAAGCCCTGCAGTACGCTGCCTATACTGACTTTCAAACCCAATTAATGCTCCCAAAACAAAAGCGACCGAGAGACTAATTAAAGTATCAATAATGTTAGATAAGTCTGTATGTTGTAGAAATTGCAACTTCATCTTGCACCTATGTTCTTATTGCCAGCCGTAACGGCGGATATAGATTTTTTTCACCCATTGAGTAATACACATATAAGCAATTAAAATTAAAGGCAAATATAAGAAATAACTTAATGGTAAAGCTTGTAGTTTTAAATAACTTGCTAATGGTCCCATTGGTAAGAAAATACCAATACACATAATCACAACCGTCATCACCAATAATGGTGTTGCAGCACGACTTTGAATAAATGGAATTTTAGCAGTACGGATCATATGAACAATCAACGTTTGAGTCAGTAAACCTACAACAAACCAACCAGATTGGAATAAAGTTTGATGTTCAGGCGTATTTGCGGAAAACACAAACCACATCAGACAAAACGTGATAATGTCAAAAATTGAGCTGATCGGTCCAAACACCACCATGAAACGACCCACTTCTTCAGGCTGCCAACGCTGTGGTTTTGCAATTAACTCTTCATCAACGTTATCAAATGGAATCACAATTTGTGAAACATCATAAAGTAAGTTTTGAATAAGCAAGTGAATAGGCAACATTGGTAAAAATGGAATAAAAGCACTTGCTATTAATACCGAAAAAACGTTACCGAAATTTGAACTGGCCGTCATTTTGATATATTTAAGCATATTGGCAAAAGTTCTACGGCCTTCAATCACACCTTTTTCAAGCACCATCAAGCTTTTTTCAAGCAAGATTAAATCTGCTGACTCTTTAGCAATATCTACTGCGGTATCTACTGAAATACCAATATCAGCAGTACGTATAGCCGCAGCATCATTAATACCGTCGCCTAAGAAACCGACCACATGACCATTTGCTTTTAACTGCTCAACAATACGTTCTTTATGCACAGGACTTAACTTGGCAAAAATGTTGTATTGCTCTACCGCTCTTTTGAGCTGTTCATCGGTTAATGTTTCAATTACACCACCCAATAAAACCTGATCAAAATTAAGACCAATTTCTCGGCATACTTTTTGAGTTACAAACTCATTATCACCAGTAAGCACTTTTACAGTTACACCATGAGCATGCAAACTTTGTACAGCTTCTCTTGCTGACTCTTTAGGTGGATCAAGAAATGCAACATAACCAATTAAAATTAAATCACTTTCATCAACAACTGAATAATTCTCTTGGTTATTGTCAAACTCACGATAAGCTACAGCCACAACACGTAAGCCATCTCGGTTATAACGTTGAGTCAGTGCCTCAATTGCCACTTCACGTTGTTTTGTGAGAGGTTCTACTTTGCCATTTACCTCAACATAACGGCAAACCTTTAACATTTCCTCAACAGCGCCTTTGGTAATCATACGCACTTTTTCTTGAGGCGTTTGTACCACGACTGACATACGGCGGCGATCAAAATCAAAAGGAACTTCATCTAATTTTTTATAGCGCAGCTTTTGAGTTTTGATCTGATCATCAACAGCTTCTAATACAGCTACGTCAAGCAAGTTTTTCAAACCTGTTTGATAATAACTATTTAAAAATGCCTGCATGAGTACAAAATCTGACTTTTCACCATTAACATCAATATGTTGAGATAAAAAGATTTTATCTTGAGTTAATGTTCCAGTTTTATCTGTACATAAAACATCCATTGCACCAAAGTTTTGAATAGCATCTAGACGCTTAACAATTACTTTCTTTTTAGATAAGAAAACTGCACCCTTTGCCAACGTTGAAGTGACAATCATCGGTAACATTTCAGGTGTGAGACCAACAGCCACTGATAGTGCGAATAAAAATGCCTCTGTCCAATCACCTTTGGTAAAACCATTAATGAAAAGTACAACAGGTGCCATAACCAACATGAAGCGAATGAGTAACCAACTTACTTTGTTAACACCCATTTGAAACGCTGTCGTGCTTCGATCAGTAGCTGTAACTCGATGAGCAAGAGCACCAAAATATGTTTGGATACCAGTACTTAACACAACTGCCTGAGCTGAACCAGAAACAATATTGGTTCCCATAAATACAATATTATCTAGTTCTAAAGCGCTAGTTTCTTCAAGATTTTTCTGCAAAGGAAACTTTTCAACCGGCATTGATTCGCCAGTCATTGCAGCTTGAGATACAAACAAATCTTTGGCATTTAAAATTCTGCAATCAGCAGGAATCATGTCACCTGCAGATAATAAAATCACATCGCCAGGCACCAAATACTGAATTGGCATTTCAAACTGGCTATTCGTTTGATTTTTAGTATCGATACCATAGCGCTGGTGCATAAGCTCTAAATCTTCAGCACTTAGCTGATGACGTAATACAGTAGCAGTATTACTCACCATTGCCTTTAAAGCGTCAGCAGCTTGATTCGATTTTGCCTCTTGCCAATAACGAAGAAGTGTTGAAAGAATTACCATGACACTAATAATAGTTGAACCGGTTAAATCATCGGTAAAGAAAGCAATTAGTGCCAAAAGGCTGAGTAAAATATTGAACGGATTGCGATAGCAATACCAAAGATGTTGCCACCAAGTTAATGGTTTTTCATGGGTAATCTCATTGAGACCCACTTGCATTTGCTGTGTATGCGCTTGCTCTTCTGTAAGCCCCGTAAAATGAGTATCAAATTGATTTAATAAATCACTTGTTTGGGCTTTTGATGCATTAAGCAAACGCATAGATAAATTTTTGCTAATTTCTTGAGCATAGCTAGATTGATGCAGCTCTTTAAAGGATCGATTACGACCGAAAAAGCGCATCAAATGAAATCTTTGTAAAAATGCTGTGAAGAGTCGTTGCCAGAATTTCATCACGAAATCCTCCATTTTTAGGCGTATAAGGCTCTCGACCTTATTAAAAAATAAAGTCTTTTTTAGTTTTTAAACTGAGAAAGGAATTGGTTTTCGTAAACTTACGATGAAGAAGAGAAAATTAATCCAAAGCCGAACCAACGCTGACGAAATGGCACGCGATCACACATTGTTCGAATACTTTGAATAGCAGGAGCTGGCTTTTTTACCAGAACTGAAACATCTTGGTCATAACAGTATTTGGAAGCATATAAAAACATTGGCTTCTCCCCATTTCTAGCGAGAAACTAAACAGATAAGTGCTGGAAGTACATGATTACAAATAAAGTAATTTGTATGGGCTTAATATAATTTTTACAAAGCTATCTCATTGCAAGATAGCTCCTCCTAAAGGTTATCTTGCTCAGCAGTGGCTTTGGTTTAATTGATAATTAAACTCGAACCTCGAACAACTACCCATTTAGGATCTCCATTAAATAAACTCGCGGCAAGTATAGGTCTTACCTTGCAACACACAAGACTTTTTTTGTAATTTTTTATTGCTAAAAAATTAACTCGATTCTAGAGCTCTCTGACCACCACTGTTTTCGCCATTTTGTCATGCCAACCTTGTTTTTTGGCATCAAAAGCCACCCAAAAAAGCCCTAAACAAAACACTAAAATAGATGGGATATAGCCAATATACCGAATGAGAGATTGCATAAAAGTTAACTTATTCCCTGTTTTCTCATCCAGAACTTTTAAGCGCATTAAGCGCTTTCCTGGCGTACCTGCCAAATAGATCCAACATAAAACGGTATACAAAAATGGAAAAACATAATTTATGATGAGGTCAAACCCATAGTTTTGAGGTTTAGTACTCAAGCCTGTAGCAAATATCAGATCGTAATCGCCACGGTAAAAAATCCATGCGGCTGGAATAATCGCTAAAAAAAGAATAAGGCTATCAATAATCATTGCACCAAATCTAACCCAAAACCCTGCATACTCGTATTTATAAGTCATGTGCACACCTCACTTTTGTTATTGTTTGTCTAATACCAAAGAGATCAATCCATATATTTTCATCCTAAAGGAAATCTTTTTATTTTTAAATACTTAAACTTACTTTTAATTTTTTGTTTTATTTAGAATTGTAATAAAGATTTATGCAATTTATAAACAGCAGTTTAAATTAAAATAATATATTTCGTTTTTAAATATTTTATAACACCTCACTCGACATGAGGTGATTTAATTATTTTTATTAAATTAGTGATATATAACAGCCAATTATTTCCAAAACATAACATCAATCTTAAATTCTTTTTTCAATAATAATGCAGCGCAGATGAGTCCTAAACCAATAATAATCAGAAATATACTGAGTGTTAATATACCACCAAGTATAGATAAAAAACCTAGAATAGCGATGAGATAAAATAAAACTATAATTAACTTAAACATTCAGTTTATTCAACCATTTACGATAAAATCAACTCATTCTAGCGTTTTTAGCAATAAATACTGTTCTCAAATGTTGAATACACACCTTATTTGTATTAACTCAAAAACAATATGTTAATTAATCTTGCTAAATGTTAATAAAAAAGAATAAACGTGATAAATGTTACATTTATTAGTTATTTGACTTCAAAATAATGCTTTTCAGTGATAAGTTTTATTTTTAGATTTTTATATAAACGGTCTTTTGAGTTTTCAAGTGAAGGGACAACTTTTTCAGCAAATTTGTCATCTGCCATCAGTCGTGCATAAGTTTTATATCCGATCACCAACTTTTCCGGTTCTTTACCTGTTTGGCGAAATTCTTCAATAAGCTTACTTACTTTTTTTACTGTTAAATCTGCCATCTGATTCATTCCCCCTCGCTATATAATTTTGTTATACGTTTTATGTATGACAAAAATATGAAAGGTAATTTTTTGTAAGCTTGAACTAAAAATAAAGCTTTTTTTAAGATTAAATATATTTAGTATTCTTGGTCTAAAAAATATTTAATAATCAATTGTATAGTTATTTGTAATTTAATTTCAATTCTACTTAATTGAATTGATTTCTACCTTTAAACAAATATGATACTCTTAAAGTAAGAAAAGCTTCATACATATAACAATTGTAAATAAGAGGAATAACTTTATGAATTACCAACATATTATTGTCCCAGTAGATGGTTCAGAAATTTCATTGGCAGCAGCAAAACAAGCTGCACACCTTGCTAAAGCTTTTGGCAGTAAACTTACAGCGATTAGTCTTGTTGCAGTAGACCCGTTTAGTGGTGTCGATTTTTATTATATCTCCCCTGTTGTAAAAGATTATTTTGTGGAAGCTCGCGCTAATGCAGAAAAAACACTTGCTAAGGTAAAAGCCTTATGTGCAGGAGAAGGTGTCGATGCCGAAACACAAATTATTCAAGGTGAAATCTCATCTGATGGCATTCTTAAAGCAGTTGAAGAATTAGGATCAGATCTGATTGTTATTGGTTCTCATGGCCGTAAAGGTTTTCAAAAACTTATTTTGGGTAGCTTTGCGCAAGATGTTCTAAACAATACCAAAATCCAAGTATTGGTTGTAAAAGAGTAAACTCTTCATTTTAAGTAAAAGCCTAATCATTAGATTAGGCTTTTCTTCATCAAAATGCATAAGTTTTACACAGATTAAAAACTGTTATAGAATACTGTCATCAATTTTTCTGTTTTTGTGAGTCACGCCAATGAAGTAAGTCTTTTTTTCTCATCATTTTTTTATTTTTTTGATGTGCAAAATAGACTATTTTTTTGTGACTTAACGTCTTTATTTAAAGCTTAACCTTCCTATTTTGTACATCCTGTATTTATGAGGTTTTTTTATGACTCAGCAGGCATGTGTAATATCACAACTCACTTTAGAATTTCCCTCGAAAGTGATGTTTAAAGAGCTAAATTTTTCACTTGATTGCCACCAAGTATCCGCTTTAATTGGCCGTAATGGTCAAGGTAAATCACTCCTGATGCAATTGCTTCAAGAGATTTCGCCAACAGGAGAAATACATATAAATGGCCAGATCACTTGGCATAGCAAGCATGCATATTTATCTCAGTTAAACCGTCTTCACTGCTCCACAATTGCAGAAGCATTAGAGATCGATCATTTATACCAAGCTTTCAGAAGAGTTGAACAAGGTAACGCTGAGTTTGATGATTATGATTTGTTAGATGGTAAATGGGACCTGCCCAATGTTTGGGAGGCGTTATTGCGATCTGCCCACTTACCAACCGAATTAGACTTTCCTGTTTCGCAGCTAAGCGAAGGACAAAAAACCAAGTTAGCTTTAGCGACATTATTTTTAAAGACAGATCACTACCTACTACTTGATGAACCAAGTAACCATCTCGATCAAGAGGCTAGAGAATGGTTAATGACTCATTTAAAGAAACATCCAGCAGGCGCGCTTATTATTAGTCACGAGCTCGCCTTGTTAAATGAAGTAGATCATATTTATTACTTAAATGAACATGGCTTGCACCACACAACAGGAAATTATGAAAAATTTCATGAGGAATATCAGTCTCAAATTGAAGCGTTAGAGCAGTCAGTACAGCAACATCAACGCGAAGTTAAGCACATGAAGCAAAAGCAACATGAAGTCTTAATGAAAGCACAAAAACGTGAGCGTGCTGGAAATAAACTTCGTGAATCGAACTCACAAGCTAAAATTTTGCTAGATTTTAAAAAAGAACAGGCTGGACAAAGCTTTGGTGCAATTCAGTCTCAGCATCAACGTCAAATTGAACATAGCCAGCAAGACTTAAAAGATAAGAAATTACTCCTTGAAACCGTTAAGCCACAGCAGTTTATATTTCCGTCATTTCAAAAACGATCAGGAGAAATTCTTAGAATTCAGGACTTGAAGCTAAGTTATGGGACACAACAACCTATCAATTTAGCTTTAAAAGCAGGTCAAAAAATTCATTTGGCTGGCCGCAATGGTATTGGGAAATCAACTTTGCTTAAACAAATTAATCAATCCATAGTAACTCCTATAGATGCAATTAAGTTGTTTGTAAATTGCTTTTATCTAGACCAAAATTTTAGCTTTTTGCTAGAGAATAAATCTGCTGTTGAAAACCTAAGGCATATTAACCCCAATATCTCTGAGTTAGAGTGGAGAAACCTATTAGGTCAACTTAGAATTCGTGGTGATAAAGGCACCTATCCTTTAGCTCAGCTCAGTGGCGGTGAGAAGTTGAAAGTGGCTTTATTAGGTTTAAGCCATGCTCAGCCTATGCCTGAACTTTTATTGCTTGATGAGCCAGAAAACCATCTAGACATTGAATCGAGAGAACTATTTGCACAAGCTATTTCCAGTTATGAAGGCGCAGTCCTATTAGTCTCTCACGATTTAACTTTTGTAGAAAAATGCGGAATTGATGAGTCAATTTATTTAGTATAAAACTATTTTATTTTTATCATTATATAAAAGCTCTTAAATTTAGAGCTTTTATATAAACTTCTTAATTATTATTTTATATTTTTATTATCTAATATTTGAAGATTCAAACTAAAAGATACGATTCTATTATTTCGAACAGTATTTCGCATTTGATAAACCTGAATAATATAATCACCATCGACCGGTAATATGACTTGCCCTGTAGACCCCATAGTTGAACCAATTAATAACGGCTTATCTTTACCTGGCTTTTGGCCTGGAGAAAAAATATTAATATAAGCTAAGTTACTATAACTATTAATATTAAATTTTAAAACTTGACCGCTTTTTGCAGAGATTCGATATCTAATGTCACTATAACCCTGAAGCTTTCCCGTTAAAGATGTTTGATCAGACCCTTGTAAAAAAGTTACTTTATTTTCAATATTCCTAGCAATTACAGATAATGGTAGAGATGAAATCAAACCAGATAATAATAGAGTTTTTATGATTTTTTTCATTTTTAATCCTCAAAATTATTTTTAAATAATTATATTCAATATAATTTTTATCAAATTTTACATTATGTATAGTTTTGATAAGTAGCGTTTGGGTTTGTAAACCACTTCCTCCTTAAGCAAAAGCAAATGTCATTAAACTTTAACTTGCCAGTTCAATAAAACCACCTTAGAATCCGCCCAACGAATTTTTAGGGGCTTCATTGTGAGTACTTGCTCGATTGATAGGATTAAATCATCGACTTATATCTAAGTATCCACTAAAGCTCTGGCTCTCTTGTGGATTTTAGAGAGTCGCCTCCTTGTTTTGTTTCTTATTAATCATTTCTTTTAAAGACTAGCAAATGCTTGCATGTGCTCCTTGATGTATTGGGGTCAGATCAATGCTATTTCTTAATTTTAAAAAATCAGTTGTCTTTTTAGGTGCTTACTTAGTATTTGTTTCAAGTTATGCTGGGCGACCAATGGTGGTTGATGATGCCTCTTTAGTTTCGCCCCACTCTTGTCAACTCGATTCATGGATGCAAAACAACCCCAGCAATAAAGAATATTGGGTCATCCCTTCATGCAATATCGGTGGCAATTTTGAATTTGGTGTAGGTCTGGGACGTCATTTTTCTGATGAAACGGAAAATGCTACTTATACGACAGTTCAAGGAAAGACTCTTTTAAAACCGCTTGAAACCAATAACTGGGGACTCGGCATTTCATTTTCTACTCAAATTAATAACAATCACACTTCTGAAAAAGACTGGACTGTGAATGTTCCCTTAAGTATTTCTATGTTAGATGACCGTTTCTTATTACATACCAATGTTGGTTGGCTAAGAGAACATACCACTCACCGTGAGCAAACCACATGGGGTGTGGGAACAGAAACATTGATTACTAAACCTTTAACGATTACTGCTGAAGTTTATGGAAATGATCGCAATGATTCATTTTATCAAACCGGCATTAAATATATGTTGTACAAAGAAAATGTTCAGTTCAATGCAAGTTATGGTAATCGATTAAATCAAACTAAAGATGACTCATTTTTCTCAGTTGGCCTTGTGTTCATGACTAACCCACTTTTTTCTAAATAACGTCATTAAAAAATATCAAAACTTATTAGAAAAAGCCCATCATGTGATGGGCTTTTAGACTTTATGAGTCTTTATCTAATGAGTGTGGTGTGGTGGTTTTATCTTGCTGCTTGGTATCGTTCTCACCTTGACAAGCTGCAACAGAGATTGAAACGATTGCTGCTAAACCTAGGGTAGCTATAATTTTAGTCATATCTTACCTCATACAATGTCAATTGATTCACCCATAAATACTGGCTATCCATATTACGATCAGCATAGGTTTATAGACTTTTTTGTACTGTTCGCATCGAAATGTAAAATGACAAAGTATCTTGAAGATTTAGAACATCTAATTAATTGTAAGAAACACAAAAATCTAACTTATCATGTGGTTGCTTAAAACACGTCCATGAATCCTTTTCAGGAGTTTCAATAATTTTTTTGGTTTTTAAATCCCGATAATATACAGTTGCATCTTTTAAGGTATATAAATTATTTCCCACAGACACGCATGAATCTTCATTTGCACAAATCATTGATTCTTTGATAAATACTTTGCTATTTGGGAAAGTCAATCTTTCAAAGTTAGAAGTTGAGTTATTTGTAGTAGAAAGTAAGCAAGTCTCAGTACTATTTTTTCCATTCACGATAAAACAGCTTTTAGTCACTTCGAACGGTTCTTGAGCGAATGTACCTGTAGCATAAGGTAATAAAAATAATGCTATAAGACGCTTCATATCCTTTCTCTCTATATATTCAATCATTAGTCTAAAACGGCCTACAATTATTTAGACTATGTTTAACTTTACTAATCTATAATACATTTATTGAGTTTAATTAAATATTTACTATTTGATAAATTTACAAAATATTTGAGAATTGGCTGGTGTGACTACACAACAATTCAAAAATTATTAATCGAGAATTTTCCAATCAGTACCAATTTGAGCCAAAGCCGGTAGCTCATCACTATTAAAAACATTGTAATTATTATCTACAGCAAAGCGATATAGTGGTATTGAATCAGCTTCGGTTTTTTTAAAAAAGCTAAAATCTTCGGTGATATGTATTAGGTCCTGCGACCGATTATTCCATCCTGCTTTATTTCCAACTGCACCTGATGGTATGTGTATATAACTTTCACAAGTCACTTCCACTCTATTTCCATCCAAATCTTGATATGAACATTTCATGTTTAAATCCTTTCCTGATTTTTCTATATGTGTAGAAAAACTTAACATGCTATTCACATAAATGATGGAAGTTTTTTGGTTCTAATTGTTTAAGTATGTATATGGTGTTAAAAATACAATAATTTACTTTCATTTATTCTGATCAGAAATTTCTCATAAAAAAGCACCTTTATCGGTGCTTCTTCTTATTTACACTTCCCATCAGGACTGTTTATTTCTTCTTTTAAAGACTCAATATCCGTTTTAATTAATTCTTTATCACTCGATACTTCTTGACCAGATTTTTTCATAAAGGCTTTATATTCCTTAAATCGAGCGACAAGAAATTCATCATATTTTAATTCAGACTGCATATAGGTACATTCTATTGAATCTAACTTCTTCTTTTGAGAGTTATTTAAATTTTTATTCGCATTTTTCTTTATAAAATTATCTCTTTGCGATTGTATTGTATGGATTTTTTCTAAAAAACCATAATATTCTTCTTCAAAACTTAACTTTGATGCGGCCATACAATTGGCACAAGCAAGTAAACCCAAGATAAAAATTTTTAATTTCATAATGTTTAATTTTCGCTGATGCTATTTTAAAAATGCATATTATAAGACTACCGCGATCAAATAAAGTAAATTAATCATATAAAAGAAAACCGCCCCAGAAGGCGGTTGCTGAAATTTTCCAGCGATTATAAAAGTGCGGTGGACACACACTTTTATATCGTTTAAATCAGATTTATTTTTTTATTATTTTTCTTGTACTCCTCCGAATTAAAGTAATTTTCAATTAACTTCACATTTTCTTCCGATACTTTCTTTTTATTTTCAGATATCAATTCACTATCTTTTTTTACACTAAAATCAGGGGTACGATACTAGAAAGTGGGGGAAGTTTTGATTGTCCTCCAATTGTGATCCTTTCAATAAAGCTCGCTAACCACATAATATATTCACCCTTATTTTTATATTTAGGCATTAAGCTCATATCGAGTTTAATTGTGCATTCATTTAAGGGTTTACTTAGGCATTCTTCAAAATCTATAAAATTGTATTTGAGTTTACAGGGGGTGCCTTTTATCTCTTTTCGAATAATGCTGACTAAATTATTCAGTTGTTCAATCAGATTGTCAGAGAATAATTTATCTTCTTCAAATTTTTTATAGACCTTCTCGGCGATTAATAAAAATTTTGGCATGGTTCCTTCCCTCTTATTCTGACCTTGGTGGTAAATCAGATTTTTAGGAAAGTATGATGGATATATCATTGCAACATGTAAGTGTTGAATTGCCAAATGTAAGCAGTAAGAGAGTTATGCAACTTACTTCCATAATAGGCCGCAGCAATTGAATAAAATGCAAAATCTGTCGCATTTTAAGTGCGGGAATATCTCATAGTTGGTAATAATTTTCTAAAAAATTAATCTCATCAATAATATTATTTGACTTAGATTTTAAGTGAGGTCTTATCTAAAAAGAGAATATAGCCATATTTGAAGTATTTTTTTTACTGCCTTGCTGAATAACGAGATTGTTTAGTCTAGAAACTAAATGTTTAACCACGTCATCAGCAAGGTCTTCTTATAGTTTATGCTTTAGTTTGAAGTGACTCACGCACTACTTAGCGCTGCTTCAAACATTTCAATAATTGCTTTGGCTCCTTCAGCCTTTTGCCTTGCGTCTTGATCGTCAAAAATAACTGTTTCATCATCTAATTCACTCACATATCGCCGGGCTTCGTCTAGAGCTCTCCTTATTTTTTGTACCTTATGTTTGTTTACGTCTTTGGCAATGGTTGGCGCATATCCTCCACGTTTTGCGTTTTTAAGTTGTCTAGCTCTGTTCTCTATTGCTGTAGCCATTCAAACACTCCAACTCACCTAACAAATTTTAGTAAAGCAACTTTATTGTTTGTTATTCTTAAACATTTAGTATTTTCTTTGTTCAAAGTGTCAAATTTGTTACTTAAACCCTACTCCTAAAGATTTTAAATCGAGTTTGGCTAAAAATTAATCTTTCAAAGTTATAAAACGCGTATAACCTTTATAGTAAATTTATACCGCTATTTAATAATAATTTTCCAAGAATAATTATAAATTAATGTATAAAAATATTAAAAGAATGCTATCTATTTGAAAATTCAAGGAAGATAGCATTCTGCCAGTTGATTATTCGACTGTTAGTTTTTGAAAGTCATGACCAGACGGTGCTTGGTACACTCTTAGACCAAACTCAGGCAAAATCGCAATAAGATGATCGAAAATATCTGACTGAATTGCTTCATACGAAACCCATGCCGTGGTATTGGTAAAGGCATAGATTTCTAATGGAAGACCTTCACTCGTCGGTTGTAACTGACGAACAATAAGGGTTTGGTTCTGAGCAATACCTTTATGCTGGCGTAAGTAGAACTCAACATAGGCTCTAAAAGTTCCGATATTAGTTAAACGTCTTTTGTTATAACGTGACTGGTTACCTAAATGTTTATTGAACTCTTCAATTTCAGATTGCTTCGCATCGAGGTACTGATCTAGTAACAGGAAGTCTTTGAGTTTTTGCTGCTCTTCTTCAGACATGAAGTGCACGCTAGTCTGATCAATATAAAGCGAACGCTTCATGCGACGGCATCCAGCATTGCTCATACCACGCCAGTTTTTAAAGGTATCGGTAACCAGTTTATTGGTAGGAATAGTCGTGTAGGTTTTATCAAAGTTCTGGACTGTCACAGTATGTAATGAAATATCAATCACATCACCATCGGCATTGAGTGTCGGCATTTCAATCCAGTCCCCTATACGTACCATGTCATAAGAGGCAATTTGTACACTCGCGACCAATGACAAAATCGTATTTTGGAAAACTAACATTAGCACCGCGGCCATTGCACCGAAGCCAGCCAGTAAGGTAAATACATCCTTTTTAAGGAATGTACCCAAAATCATTAATCCACAAACAACAAAAATGATGAGTTTAACAAGTTGCAAATAACCTTTAATCGGCTTGTTTCTCGATTTTGGATTACGCTGATAGATTAAGTTAAATATATTTAATAATTCACTAATAGTGAGTGCAATGGTCAGGAAAATAAATGCTTGAGCACCCATCTGCACCAAAGCAATTGCTTTTTCAGATAGATGCGGAACGGTGGTAATCCCATTCATAATGACAATTGCAGGTACAATGTTGGCAAATCGCTTAATAACACTATGCTGAGCAAATACAGACTGGTTGAGTGACTTGATTTTAGTCACTAAGTGACGAATACCCCGAACAATAATTCGCTTAGCAATAAAATTTGCCAACGCAGCAAATAAAATCAAAATTGTGAGTGAAACTAACATTTCTAGCAAAGGATAATTGCTTAAGTCAGCTTGAAGATCACGGTAAAACTTAAAAGAATCCAAACCTCTACACCTTAAAACTTTATTTTCAATAATTTTAAAGTGTTCATGTTGTATAGATTAGACTTGTTTACATATGTCGTCATAAATACAACACGTCTATAATACTTAATCGCTAAATTAGATTAATTCCAATTTATTCAATTCAAATAGGCAATAAGTAAAGCTCCTTTTTTAAAAGGTAAAACGAATAGTTCAATGCAGTTTTCACCTATTGGCTCACTCATCAGGCGTTTTCGTTTTATTCAATTGCAGCTTTTTTGTTTCAATAAACTTGTCTTTAAGAGAGAGTTTCTTGTTCAAAAAACGTTACTCATAAACTATTTATCTCATTTTCTAAGCCAAATTAATCTTTTTTTCGTTGTGATCAATTTTTATAAGTTAGTAAGTTTCTGCCTATCTGCTTATATGTAAAAACTTTATTAATTTAATTCTTAGTAAAATATACATTTTGTTATTCAAACAATTAGACGAAAAAATTTAGTGAAAATTCCTATAACTCACTATGCTTTTGATTTACAAACCGCAACAATCTTGGCATAAATCGTAATAATAATTTAATTAATAATAATTATCATTTACAACACATAAAAACCTGAGAAGATCTGCCATGATCCATGAAAATATTCTCGAATGCATAGGTAAAACGCCACTATTACAACTATCAAGGCTATTCACGCATCAATCAGTCTCAGTGATTGCGAAAATGGAATTGTTAAACCCAGGAGGAAGTATTAAAGACCGTCCAGCATTATTCATGCTACAAGAAGGCCTGAAATCTGGAGTGATCAATAAAGATAGTCACATTGTTGAAAGCTCTTCAGGGAACTTAGCGATTGCACTTGCAATGGCTTGCAAAATATATGGATTAAAATTTACTGCCGTTATTGACCCGAAAATTGCCTCAGCAAACTTACAAATGCTGAAGCTTTATAAAGCCAATATCGAAATGGTTTCTGAGAAAGACCAAAACGGCGGTTATTTAAAAACCCGAATTGACACTGTAAAACGGCTCTGCCAACAACTACCAAATGCTGTTTGGATTAACCAGTATGCAAATCCAAACAACTGGAAAAGCCATTACTTTGGTGAAGCAGAAGAAATCTTAAATCAAATTGATCGCAAGATTGATTACCTCGTGATTGGAGCAAGCACCTCCGGCACGATTATGGGCGTCTCTCGTCGTCTTAAAGAAAGATTTCCAGAATTAAAAGTCATCGCAGTCGATATTGTCGGCTCCGTATTGTTCGGTGGAACGTCTGGTCCACGCGAAATTCCTGGCATTGGGGCAAGTACAGTCCCACCGCTACTCTCCCCCAATGAAATTGATGATGTCATTTATGTTGATGACTATGAGTCGGCACTCGGTTGCAGAGAACTTCTTGAACATGAAGGAATCTTTGCAGGCGGTTCGAGCGGCTCATCTATTTCAGCCATCAAAAAACTGATTCCAACCATTCCTGATGGATCGTGCGTCTTAACACTACTACCCGATCGCGGTGACCGTTATTTAGATCTGGTTTATGAAGATGAATGGTTCGAAATGATCAAGAAGCGTCACTTCAATCGAAATGTACGACGCCAAGAAAACCTTACTTTACAAAATGTTGTTTAACTTTCTCCTTAGGACATATTCATGAGCAATTTGGCTACCCTTCGTTATTTGAGTCAATCAGATTTATTAAATCTGGGCGCAAATCATAGTAATTCATTTATTGAAGCGATTACTGAGGGTCTAACCCTGCATGCAAATAAACAGTTTGTACAACCTTTAAAACCGTACCTTCGCTGGCAAGGTGCAGACCATATTGCTGACCGTATTATTGCCATGCCTTGCTATTTAGGTGGCAATGACCCGATTGCCGGAATTAAATGGATTGGTTCAAGACAACATAACCCTAAAAAATTCAATATTCCACGTGCCAGTGCACTGATTGTTTTAAATGACTCAGAAACAAACTATCCGGTTGCAGTGATGGAAGGCAGCTTAATCAGTGCTATGCGAACTGCGGCCATTACGGGTGTTTCAATTAAATATCTAGCAAAAAAAGACTTTTCAGACATTACCGTCATTGGCTGCGGTCCAATTGCTCAAATGCAGATTAAGACTGTGCTTGAACAATATGCTCAAGTGAAAAAAATCCATTTATTTGATGTGAACCCTGAAGCGGCTGAAAAACTCAAAGCGTTGTTCTTATCAGAATATCCACATCTAGAAATTGAAATTCATGACAGTGCTAAGTCTGCAATTCAGCAAGCTGATGTCCTCATTACCTGTACCGTTTCAGATAAGCCTTACATTCCATTTGAGTGGCTTAAAAAAGGCTGCTTTGTTTCAAATATTTCAATTATGGACATTGAACCTGAAGTCTTCTTAAAAGTGGACAAAGTGATTGTAGATGACTGGGACCAATCAAACCGAGAAAAGAAAGTCATCAACGTACTGGTTGAAGATGGCTTATTCAGCCGTGAAAAACTACATGCTGAACTTGGCGACATCATTATTGGTCATAAAAACGGCCGCGAACACGAAGATGAAATCATTTTGCTCAACCCTATGGGCATGGCGATTGATGACATTGTCTGCGCTAAGTGGTTCTTTAATGCCGCACAAGAACAAAACGTTGGCACGGTTCTACCGCTTTTATAAGAATAGGAATAACTAAAATGTTAGATCGGATTTACACCACCCAACTACAAAAAACGATAGATGCTCTCTACATGGAGAATTACGGAGATTTTAGAGATTATATTTCCTATAAAAAGCCTTATCTGGCAATTACTCTCAATGATGAGTTGGAGCTCTATTTCAGTTGTTTAAAAGTAGATGGTGTAAATCCTTTCTATGTCACTCAACCCGACGTTTTACTTCATAACCTCGTAAACCATGCGACGTCTAAAATTTCTATTTCTGAAGTTTTTAACTATTTAACCCAAGCAAATTGGTGGCCTTCACCACACCATCAAAAAGCTGTTAATTATTGGCTCGACAACTTAGTAACGGCTGAAAAAATTCCTCAAATTTTACAGTCTGCCCTTTCATTTTCTTCACCTTTAATTAAAAGTGAATTGCTCTCGCTGGTAGCTGACCGTCCATTTCATCCGTTTGCTCATTCAAAAGGTGAACTTGCACCACTTACAACTCAAAAAGAAATTGAGGTGTATTGGTGGGCTTTTAAGAAAGATGACGTGATCAATAATATGGAGTCAATTCCTCATAAAGAACTTCTGTTATCAAAAGTTGAGGAAAGTCTGATTGCTGACAAAATGGCTGAGCTTTCAGATGACTACTTAGCCCTACCTTTGTTAGAGACTCAACATCGCTATTTAAAATTTGATGAAAATAAGTATGGCGGTATTGACCTGAACCATGTCACAACCATTGGTTTACCGACGTCTTCTTTAAGAACCCTTATTCATAACACAAACCCTACTCTGCATTTAAAACTCTCGACTAATGCCAAAACATTAGGCGCAATCCGCTCTATGCCAGGCCGTTATTTAATGAATGGTCATACGGCTTATGATTTTTTAAATGACGTTATTAATCAAACTTCTTTATTAAAAAATCGTCTCTTTTTGAGTAATGAAACGCACTGGTGGGTACTGGGTAAACGAGAGCCGATTGTAAAAAATTTAGGAGTAATCGGTTGCCAAGTTCGACATTTACCTGACTTTTGCCAAGATAAAAACGTCACGCCTATCACCATGTCAGCTTTAAGCTGTACCTATGTTGACCCTTGGGAAACATTGGGCATTGAAGGAGATAAATGGACATTATTAAAAGACTTAAGTGTTTATTTTATTCAAACATTCTTAACGCTTTGGGCAAAAGGTATTATGCCTGAATGTCACGGGCAAAATACCATGGTGTGTTATGAAAATAATAAGTTGAAATGCTTTATTTTACGTGACCACGATACCTTAAGAATATGTACCACAGCCATTGAAGAAAGCGGTTTTACACCTCCGATCTATACCATTGATACAAGCACACCGAATAATCTTATCTTTACTAAAAATGAAGACTTATTTAACTACTTCATTACCTTAGGGATTCAAATTAACCTTTATCCGATTGCTTTAGCGACCTTGAAATATACGGATCGTACAGAAAGCGATTTTTGGGAAATGGTGCAAGACACTATTCATGATTTTGTAGAAACCCAACCGATTTCAGAGCAAACAAAATCGCAAATTCAAACCTATCTTTTTGACAATAAGACTTGGCCATTCAAACAGTTACTGACGCCTTTACTTGCGCAAGAAAGCGACTCTACAGGTATGCCAAGTAAAATCGGAAACACGCCAAACCCTTATCACAGCTTATCTGTTTCTAGCTATGAGACCATGGACATCTAAATCATGCGCTCATCTCGCCTAGATCATTTCATTATTTTGCTCTGTCAGTTTTTTTCCACTTTTGGGCTCATGGTGCTTATTCCGATCATGCCGCTTTATATGGAAAAACTGACGGCGCATATGAGTGCTCCCACTATATGGGCAGGTTTGGCACTCGCAGCTCCTGCCATTGGCAGTTTGTTTACAGCACCGATTGTGGGCCATCTATCTGACACATTCGGCCATAAAAAAGCCTTGTTACTTTCTCTGGTTGGGTTCTGTATTTCAATCCTGCTTATGGCGAGCGCCCAGCATTTATATCTATTTATTTTCGCGCGAATTCTACTTGGGTTTTGCGGTCTCTCAGTGATTTTGAATGCTTATGTTTCATATCTTTCTAATGAGCAACAACGAGGTGCTGCTTTTGGGCAACTACAAAGTAGTGTTGCGCTCGCTTGCCTATGTGGTCCCGTGCTCGGCGGGATATTTATGGATCAATGGCGGGTTGAACTATTACTCAACGCAACAGCATTTGTTGTGATGACACTCATTGTGATTGCGTCATTTGTACTAACCAATCCCGTTAAAACCGAGGCGCAAAAAACCAAAGAGAAATCCAAGCTTCCCGCTTTCTTTGATAGAACGATTTTTTCATGGTTAAGCGCTGGCATTTTGGTTCAAGCGGGCGGCTTTGGTTTAGTGTCTTGCTTCGTTTTATACATTAGTGAAATAAGCCAAAGCACTCATTCATCGTTATCTGCTGCAAGTTTAACTGGCACCATTCATGCGCTTTCATGGGGAGCAGCCTTTATTGCGGCGACCTATTGGGGAAAACGAAATGATGATAAAGGAGATTCTTTTAATAACTTCGTTTACGCATCTTTAATTTGCGGTATCACGATTTTTGCATTGATCTGGGTTTCGAATATCTGGCTCATTCTTGTATTACGACTCATACAAGGCTTTTGCTTTGCAGCCCTTATTCCTTCGATTCTACACACCATTTCTCTAAAAGCTGGCGCTCAAAGCCAAGGAAAAGTGATTGGCATTTCGAATAGTGCCTTTGTCTTAGGACAGCTTATTGGCCCAATCACCATCACGCTCACCTACTCATTTTTCAATATCACCGCAGCATTAATTTGCACCTCACTATTTTTTATCAGTGCGGGATTAGTGGTGATTTTGAACAGATTCTTAATGGATACAATTTTAAAAGAGGCACAAGAATGAACTCAATTATTACAACAGATGCATGGTCTTATAAACTTTTCGAACAGTACCTGAACACGTTCTTTCGTGAACTTAAAGTGAATCTTGAGGAGCATATTATTCCCTCTCAAGACTCGCCTTTATTCACCCTATATGCGGAGCAACCAGACACACTATATTTTGCTTATACATTTAATGCATCTAACACAGTTGTTTATGGCGCAGTTCAGCACTTATCGACCACCGGTTACCATAGATATCAACGTGGTTTTATCCTACAAAACTTAAGCGACCATACATTTGACTCACTCACGGATCCTAAACAGTTAGTGAAGCTGATTACAGATGAACTGAATAGCTTATTTAAAGACAAAAACCAAAATAAGAATCTGTACTCCGATATTGCCAATAGTATCGAGAACACAAAATTCTTTTTAAAAAATAAGCCTTCCCAAACATCAACTAAAGCGTTAAGCGGTTTTCAGGCTACTGAACAAGGCATGTTATATGGGCACCCTTTTCATGTGACCTCTAAAGCCAACTTAGGTTTTTCTAAAGAAGACATGAAAAAGTATAGCCCTGAGTTAGGCGCAAGTTTCCAACTCCACTACTTTGCGGTTCATTCTTCTTTAATCGAAAAGCTGGTCAGCGAAACCGAACCTTCTCACCATATTGAAAATGAAGTTTTAGAAGCTGCAAAAGAGCATTTGCAAGAGAGCTTAGCAAATTATGAGTTAATGCCAACCCACCCGTGGCAAGCCAATTTCTTACTTCAACATCCGTCTTTAAAAAAACATTTAGATAGCCAAGACGTGATCTATCTGGGAGCCTTAGGTCAAACCGTATGGCCAACCTCATCCGTTCGCACGGTGTGGTTACCTCAATCGAACCTGTTCTTAAAACTCTCTATTGATGTACGAATTACCAGTTTCATTCGTAATAACCCAATGGATGAAATGGAACGCGCGATTGATGCGAGCAAAATTATTATTAATCACAAGATTAATGAGCAATATCCAGACCTTGTGATTCTGCCAGAGTTAGAGGCAAAAACAGTCAAAATACCTGAGCTTGAGAGTTCATTTGGCATTATTTATAGAGCGGGACTTACACCTAAAGTATTAGAAAATACCAGAATGCTCGGTGGCTTAGTTGAAGAAAATGAAAACCATGAAATCCCACTTTTAAGCTTTATTCAACAAGCAGCACCGAATCAAAATTTGCAATCGAAAGATGCGAAAGACTTCATTACTTTTTGGTGGAAACAGTACGTTAAAGTTTCGCTTATTCCATTAGTTGAGTTGTTTGCAAACAAAGGCATTAGCGTAGAAGCGCACATGCAAAACAGCTTAATGGAATTTAAAAATGGCTATCCGCATCGCCTTATTCTTCGAGACATGGAAGGCATTAGCATTGTTCCAAAAATGATAGAAGACGACTCATCCATTTCTGAAGATAGTACTGTTTGGTTCTCTCAAAAAGATGCATGGACCTTTTTAAAATATTACCTCGTGATCAATCACATTGCTCATCTCATCAGTGCAATTGCACGCGTTACGGCCATTGAAGAAGCCGAACTTTGGCAAGCCACTCGCCTTACGCTCACACAAGAAAACTTTAGCGCCAAAGGTCAGCAATACCGCGATTTATTAATTCATTCACACACATTACCAATCAAGGCAAATATGTTAAATACGCTCTACCACAGCGGTGGCAATCCGATCTGGATTGAAGTTGAAAACCCTATTTATAAATATCGCGGTGCAGAAGACCTTTGCCCTCTTCAACCGACTCAGCAAACCAATTATAAAACCCTCACGGAAAATCGCGTGATGAGTCAATTATTAGAAGCGCTCATTTTTGAAAATACTTTTAAATATGAGTTTTCTAAAGGTCAGATCAAATTCTATATTTCCGATACTGTTTTTTATACCTGCGCGGCCAAACGACACTTTAGTTTTAAACGAATTAAATTAGATCCTTCAAGCTTAGTTCGTTCTGATATTACGTTAGACGCTGAAACTCACCCTAACTTAAAAACGCTACTTGCTGACCTCAAAAATATTATTGAAGCTGACCCAGTTAAATGGCAAAACTTTAATGATGAGCTGAATTTAACTTACGTTAAACATGCGCAGACTTTGAGCCAAGCACCTGTTCAACCTTTAAGAACCTTGTCTTACCTAGAACAAGAAGCACGAATTACCAACGCCCATTTATATCACCCAAGTTTTAAGTCTCGTATTGGCTTCGATTTAAAAGAAAACCAAAAATATGCACCCGAGCTTTCTGAAGGATTTACGGTTCAATGGGCAGCGACTCATAACAGTTTATGCAAACTGGTTTTAAGCGAAACGATTAATTTAGAGCAACTTTATAAACAGCATTTTTCAGAAAAAGATTTACAAGCCATTAACGGTCAATTGAAAGAGAAAAATGTAGATTTTAAAGATTATATCCTTACCCCAATTCATCCGTGGCAGTGGGATAAAATTATTGAACTGTATTATCAAGATGCAATCAGCAACCAACTGATCATTCCGTTAGATATTGAAGGTCCGACTTATTTACCGCAGCAGTCGATTCGAACTTTATCAAATATTAGTGATATCTCGGCGCTTTCTCTCAAGTTGGCAATGAATTTGGTTAATACTTCGACCTCTCGTGTATTAGCACCACATACCGTTCAAAATGCGGCAAAAATGAGTGACTGGCTGTATAACATTGTTGAGCAAGACCCTATTTTAGAAAAACAGCGCAAGCCTGTTATTTTAAGAGAGATTGGCGGTCTTTCGGTTAACCAACAAATTGCGCTGCCTGTTCAATACGGCGCACTTGCCTGCATTTGGCGCGAAAGTATTTACAGCTACTTAAAAGAAGGCGAATCGGCAACGCCAGTCACGGGCTTGATGCAACTCGATATCGACCAAAAACCTCTCATTGATGAGTGGATTCAAGAGTACGGTATCGAGTTCTGGTTAGAAAAACTACTCACCAATGCTTATTTACCTATCATGCATATTTTATGGTGCCACGGTCTTGCTTTAGAGTCACATGCACAAAACATGGTACTGATTCATAAAAATGGCTTACCCGTTAAAGCTGCCTTGAAAGATTTCCACGATGGAATCCGTTTTAGCCGTCATCTTTTACGTGAGCCAGAGCTTTTACCTAACTTGCAAGATGCACCAAAGGAACATGCCAAAATTAATCCGAACTCGTTCTTGGAAACCCACTCTCCAAATGAGTTAAGAGACTTTACTCAAGATGCGCTGTGGTTTGTAAATCTAGCCGAGTTAGCGATTTTCTTAAATGAACATTATGACTTCGATGAAATCAAATTCTGGACCATGTTAAGAACTATCATCAATCAACATAAAGAAGCTCATCCAGAATTTAGCGAACGATATGAATTGTTTAACTTTACAGATGACACCATCGACATTGAACAGCTTGCAAGCCGCCGCTTCCTTCCGGAAATTCGCTTAAGAGTACAAACTACACCAAACCCGCTTAGCCTGATTAAGGAAATCGAATATGAATAAGCATTCGATTTCTTTTAAGAAACGAATAGCACATGGCGAGACGCTCTACGGAATATTTTGTTCCGTAGCTTCTCCGATTAATGTTGAACAACTGGCACTTGCGGGCTATGACTTTATTATTATCGACTTGGAACATACTTTATTTAGTACGTCTCAAGTCGAGTCCATGATTTTAGCTGCTAGAACCATGAACCTCGATGTGTTTGTAAGAGTGCCTTTAAGCGCCAACCACCTCGTACTACCTCTGCTCGATGCAGGGGTAACGGGCATTGTGTTTCCACGTATTGAAAATGCTCAGCAAGCACAAGAAGCCGTGAACTATTGTCACTATATGCCGCTTGGGCAAAGAGGACTAAATTCGACAAGGTTAAATCGATATGGCATGGACGATTTAGCAAGTTTTGTTGAACAAGCGGCAAATGAAACGGTTGTGGTTGCCATGATTGAAAGCTTAGAAGGACTAGAACAGCTAGATGAAATCTTAAAAGTCGAAGGCATTGATATTATTCTTGAAGGTGCTGCCGACCTTTCTCAATCTATGGGAATGCCATGGCAAACCAGCCATCCAAAAGTGAAAGAAAAAGTTCAAGAGATGTATATAAAGACTAAAAATAGTCAAAAGCATTTCTGTGCCATTCCCCGACAACCAGAAGATATTGCGGCTTGGAAACAGCAATCTGTTCAGCTTTTTGTACTCGGTGATGACCGAAGTATTATTCGCCGTGCCCATCAAAACCATCTAAATGCCTTTAAAGACATTTCATAACTGTTCAAATCTTTTAGGGGAATAAAAACCCATTCCCCTAATCCATTGAATAAATTTCAAATATATTATTTTAAAGCAATTAATAATATTGTTAATTACAATGATTCTCATTTATAATTCTGTCAATTTAAAATCACTCTCAGGGCGAGACAATGGGAAATAAAAAAAGTAATAAACTTTTTACGAGGAAGTCTGAAGTTAAAAATATCATTCCACTTCTTTCACTTGGTGGAGCTATTTTTCTTTCAAACTCAGCATTTGCAGCTTCAACTTCTGACACCACAGAAACAGAAAAGAAACCTGAAGCCCTCCCTACTATTACAATTGCCGCTACACGTGCAGATGAACTTTCTACGTCTGCCAAGCAAGTCACCAAACTCGATGAAAAACAAATTGAGCTTTTAAAAAATGGATCGTCTGGCAACATTGCGACTGTTTTAGCCAAAGCCGTACCGGGCCTGTCTGACTCAAGCCGAACCATTACCGACTATGGTCAAACCTTGCGTGGCCGTAATGCACTTATTTTGGTTGATGGTGTGCCAATGAACCTCACTCGTGATACAGCGAGAGGACTTTCAGCAATTGACCCTGAAAGTATTGCCAACATTGAAGTGATTCGAGGTAGTAACGCAATTTATGGTGGTGGTGCTGCAGGCGGTATTATTTCAATTACCACAAAAGCTGCGGGCGGTGAACCTACGGCTAAAACCGTCGTTGGACTTCAAACACCTCTCACAAATCTGCGTTCTAACGCTTTAAGTGGCGATATTCACCAATATTTTACGGGCAGTTTTAACGCCTTTGACTATGCGCTCGACTTTGGTTATCAACGTATTGGTAGCCCGTACGATGCAAGTGGTAACCGCGTTGCACCCGAACCAAGTCAAGGCGACCTTTACGACTCAAATGGTTATAGCATCGGCGGTAAGCTTGGTTACCACATTGATGACAACCAATATCTACAGTTTGCTGCAAACTACTATAATGCTGAACAAGACTCAGATTATGCATCTGACCCAAGTGTTAAGAATAGCCCTGCTGGAACTGTACCAGCCAAAGCGATTAAAGGCTTAAAGCTCAAAGACCAAAATAAAAATGAAAACCAGATCTACAATTTAACCTATAACCATAAAGACTTTTTTGGTAATAAGGTTGATGCTCAAATTTATTACCGCGACTTCTTTACCCGTTTTTCACCGTTTGATGCCCGTTCAAACGCGAACCGCGGAAAACAAGTCGACCAGATCTATCAAGAAAATAATGTACTCGGTAGTCGCTTAACGGTTACTACTCCTCTTGAGTTTTTAGGTGATACCTCATTGGTTTGGGGTGGCGATTTTAGCCGAGAAAAAAGCGAAATGCCTTTAGATATTTTCGATCAAAAAATTTATGATCAATCTGGTGGTTTAGAGTTTGTAAAAATCGGCAAACTGATTTATTTACCTGAGCTCACCACGCAAAGTGTGGGTGGCTTTGTACAGTTAAAACACCGATTTAACGACCAATGGTCAGCAGAAGCTGGTACACGCTATGAAGACAGCTATGCACAAATTGATAGCTTCGTTCCCTTATCACAATTAGGCAAAACCAACCCTTACACGGTTCCGGGTGGAAAAGTAAAAGCAAGTGCGTGGTTATACAATGCCAATGTGACTTTCTCACCAAACGACCAACACTCGATTTATGCATCGTTTAACCAAGGTTTTCAGTTACCTGATGTCGGTTTAATTATTCGTAATGCAGGGACAGGTTTTAACCTTGGTTCGTCATTCTTAGAGCCTGTTAAGGTTGATAATTATGAACTCGGTTGGAAAGGTAACTTTAATAACATTTCTTCAAGTTTAGCGGTGTTCCGTTCAACATCTGACTTGGGCGCAGTGCAATCATTCAACAATGGTTTAGTACTAGCAAGAACCAAAGAAAAAGTTACTGGGGTTGAAGCAACGCTTGATTATCTTGATGATGCAAATGTTTGGGGAACTGGTGGTAGCGTTACATGGATGAAAGGCCGTGAAAAACCCCAAAATGGTGGTGAACAAGACATGACGGGCTTCCGTATTCCGCCATTAAAACTCACGGGTTATATCTCTTACAGTCCAACTGAAACTTGGACGAACCGATTACAAGCAACTTACTTCGGTTCAGAAGATTACCGCTTAAATGGTGTAAATAGTTTCGGTCGCTACGATGTAAAATCTTATACCACAGCAGATTTAATCAGTAGTTTTGCGCTGAACAAGAAAGACACCATGACCATTGGTTTAGAAAACATGTTTAACCGCAAGTACTACCCGCTTTATAGCCAATTATTAAGAACGAACGATAACACCAGCCACTTACTTGCAAATGGTATAACGCTTAAAGTGACTTATAGCCATAAGTGGTAAGCACTTTAGTTAAAAACCTATACAGTAAAAGCCCCAACTTCGGGGCTTTTATTTTTAGAGTATTTCTATGAAAGTATTGCTAAAAAACACTCTAGCTGTTTGTCTTTTTCGTCTACATCGTTATGACTGAGCCTTTGGATAATAGTGCCTTCAATTATATGCAGCAGTAGTTTGGCATCATCAAATGAAACATCCGCTTTCAGTATTCTTAGCTGGCTATAAATTTCATTGGTTAGCCAAGTTCTATATTTAATGGCAATTTGATAAGCGTTGGGATAGGTATTTTTAGTCTCAAAAATAGCTTTAAACAACAGGTAATACAGCCCTTCTAAGTCAGTATGTAATTCATAAAGTTTATTGAGTTTATCCGTCACGCTTGTGTTGTGGTCGTATTCAACCATTGCAGTGACTTTGTCTTGGAGTCGCTCTTTTTGTACGAGCAGACAGATTTCGATAAACCGCGCTTTGGACTGAAAGTAATGATAAAACGTCATTTTTGTAATTTCAGACTCATTAATAATTCTATCAACACCCACCAAATGGAACCCGTGATGGTGGAATAGATGAATCGCCTGATTCACAACTTTAAAAGCACGTGTAGAAAGTACTAAAGGTCGCATATTTGTACCGTTTAAAATAATTTTTTGTTGTATCTAAAAGAGATAGACATGCCGCCACTCTTAAATTGAGCGCTAAAAACAGGCATGCAAAATCAGCACAATAAAGGTGTGCTCGCCTATCTCGGGTTTATTGTTGCTATGATTTTTTAGTCGTAACGATTCTTAAGGCATAAAAAACCTAGAGTCGATTAAACTGTTTTAAAGACCAGTTAGGTGGTATGGGTAGAGAGAGTTTGGCAAAGGCCAAAAATTGAGAAGAATTAGTACGCATAGCGGACTCCTTTGGCTATAAAGAAGTTTCACCACATTACTGCTAAATAATGGTGATGAAACGAAAGAGGGTTAGCAGACTGGAGCCAAAGAATCCAGCACACCCGGAGGTGTCCCCCTTCCGTTCCACCGTAAAGGGGGGCACGCAGGGATTTCCACAAAAAAGTTACTACTTTTTCGTGTACTTTGGCTGAGGGTCTGCTAAAACCCGCTAGCAATGTAGGCTAGCCCGCAAAGGATAATCGGAGAGATTTGGGGTGTCAATGTGATATTGGCGAGAAATAAAGCATTAAAAAATTTAGTAAACTATTTTATTCATCCCTTACCTTATCTTTTATTCTTGGAAATTTAAAAATATAAGTAAAACTTAAAATTTTACTTCATTATGATAGCTCCCCAATTAGATAGTTTTTATATGGGGCAGCTTCTTAAGGTTTAGTTTCGGATTGTACTGATAGTTATATATTTTGATTCACCGATAAAATGAATAATTAAATCCATTTTATCGGCTGACTTGCAGAAGGTGTTTAAGATTCCATCTTATTTTTTAATATAACTTGGAAAGTCTTTTAAAACCTTACTACAGAATTGACCTTGGGTATCGTCTTTCTTAAGCTCTTCAAAATGATTCATACCAAATTTCATGAGTTCTCTACCGTATTTATCACCTAGATCATTTTTAGTACATTTTGCAGCTGCATGCTTTAACTCTTCTGAATAATAGTGATAATTACAATCAAGTTGAGCACGACTTAAAAAGCCATGTAGTTCAAGGATTTTCTCGCATTTTGTTTCCTCTAAAAGATTTTTAGATTCTTGATTAGCATAAACTGATGTTCCTACCAATAAAGTAAAAGCTGTTACTAAAATATTACGCATTGTTTCCCCGATAAAGTTATTAAAAGTATTAGTGATAATTTTGCGGGCGTATTAAATAATAATTATCTACAAGTGTCTATTAATAATAAAAAAATAGGATAAATCCTGTTATCTTTTGAATATTTAATCACCTTAATAAAAGTGTGTGATTAAGTTTTAATAAATAAATCATGCTCGTTTTTATACTTTTCTTAATTATTAAATTAAAATTTTGGTTTTGGGTTAAAGAATGTGCTTTTATAGTTTTTAAAAGTAAGACTAATCTCCTAAAGGTTTAAACATTTAGAGTACTTCATTAGTTCTTTAAATTGAACAAATTGTTATAACAGATGAAATCATATTGGTTAGTTTTGGCCATGTATTAGCATGGTCATAATATTGCGACCTCTTTGGTATAGGAGGCCTTTCTTCCACTCCTTGCTTAAGCTTTCCGTTGATCGAGTTTAAAAACATAT
Source organism: Acinetobacter sp. XH1741 (assembly GCF_041021895.1). NCBI lineage: Bacteria > Pseudomonadati > Pseudomonadota > Gammaproteobacteria > Moraxellales > Moraxellaceae > Acinetobacter > Acinetobacter chenhuanii. Next base: position 2,016,364 of record NZ_CP157428.1, on the reverse strand, counting down.
ATAATGATTTAAAAGAACTAGTAAAAATTTTATCTATTTTATTAAACATAGAAGGATGAGTTAAAGATCAATGAAAGATTTAGGCAAAAAAGAATTTTTCTTTTCGATAGAAAAATATGACCCTAAGAATGACTTATTCTTATTAGTTGTTCATATCAATGGTACGTCTTTTAGCAATTATGAAACTCCTATAGATCTTTCAGTTTTAATAAATGATTTAAAATTACTCTTATATACTAATCAACGAGAAATAGACTATCTACAAGTAGACACTATCGTTGAAAACATTGAGCTAATTAAAAAATTAATAAATTTAGAGTATTTAGAAGTAGAAAATAACATTTATGAGTTTCAGAATAGTACTGTAAGAAATTGTCATGAAGTATTCTTCTTTTTTAAAATACCACATCATCCATTCTATGGGACTCATTCAGTTATCAAAGTTGGTGACGGTTATGTAGAAACTATTTCTATAGAAACTGTTAAGTTCGCATTGGATGAGTTAATTAGATACCAAACTTTAATTTTATAAACCATGAAAATTTGTATTGTAGGCCCTTCCGGTGCTGGTAAAACGACGCTAAGTAAGAAATTGGCAAAAGAGTTAAATATCTCAGCTTACGCATTTGATGAAATTTATTGGAATTTAAACGGAACTGATTTTATAAAAAATTCAGAGGAAGCTATTTTTCATGGGATCAAACAAATTTCTGTTCAGGAGCGCTGGATTGTTGAAGGAGCATACGATAAACGCTTGCTTCCTCTACTTCGTGATTGCTCATTAATATTAAAGATGGATCTACCATTGCATGTAAGAACCTTTAGATTAATTAAGCGTTACATTGTGTCTACTATTACCAGAAAAAGACCTAAAGAAACACTGCGAAATACTATCCAATTAATCCGTTTTTCACACAGTTTCGATAAACGTTTAGATAAATTTCTTAAACATGAAACTATGTTATCTGTGAAGGTAGTTTCTTTTAATGATTTTTCATCAGCTCTTCAGGCAATTTATCAATCAAGCATTTCTAATATTTAATTTTTATTAGACCCACAAAGAGCACTCCTCAAACAGTGCTCTTTTCTCCTCTTTCTACTTTTTATTTATCCGACATATTCATCATTTTGGAATGATCCATGTTACCCATTTTAGAATGATCCATATTCATCATCTGTGAATGGTCCATTTCACTCATATGAGAGTGATCCATATTCGACATATCTGCCATATTGCCTTGGTCATGCTGCATATGATCTTGTTGCATTTTTTCAGCGCTCTTTATAGTGCAAGGTTTTGAGCATTTTTCTTGCGCTTTCGAATTTGTCTTTACTTCCGCATTGGTAGCTGGTGTTGGTTTCACATCCCCTGCCCAAGACTGAGCTCCAGCCATTAAAGTCCCAACACACATAAACGTGGTTAAACTACGGCGAAATAGATTTTTCATTTTTGCTCCAAAGATTAGCTTTATATAAATACCCTATACACTTCAAATGGACATCTACATGACCTGAAAATGACATTTTTGTAATCTATGCCGAATCAGGTGTTTATAACGTTATTATGTTCTAAATGAATAATATGAGATTTTTATAAATGAGAATCTTATTGGTTGAAGATGAAATAAAAACAGGTGACTACCTGAAACAAGGTTTATCTGAAGCTGGATATATTACCGACTGGGTCACTGATGGACTCACAGGAAGACACCAAGCTCTTTCAGAAGAATATGACTTAATTATTTTAGATGTGATGTTACCGAAGTTAGACGGTTGGAACATTATTAATGACATCCGAAAAAGCGGTAAAACCATGCCGATTCTTTTTCTTTCAGCCCGTGATCAAATTGAAGACCGAGTGAAAGGTCTAGAATTAGGTGCCGATGACTATTTGGTAAAACCTTTTGCTTTTGCGGAGCTACTCGCCCGCGTAAAAAGTCTACTTCGTCGAGGCCAGCAAAAAGAAGACAGTAATATTATTACGATTGCTGATCTGGAGCTTGATTTACGTAAGCGTCGTGTCACTCGAGCCGGTCAACGTATTGATCTAACGGCGAAAGAGTTCGCATTAATGGAATTATTTATGCGTAGACGCGGTGAAATCTTACCTCGTGCCCTTATTGCTTCTCAAATATGGGATATGAATTTCGATAGTGATACCAATGTGGTTGAAGTCGCAATTAAACGCTTAAGAAATAAAATTGATAGCAATTTCAGCCCCAAGCTAATCCAAAACATACGTGGAATGGGTTATGTTTTAGAGGTTGAAGATGCCTAATAAACTGTTTAATGCAATCAGTTTTCGTATTGCGATTCTTTTTTCTTTTTCTACAATTCTTATTTTAATGATTATGGGATTGGTGATTCATCAACTCGTCATGCGTCATTTTGAAATGCAAGATAGAACTCAATTAGAAGGCAAAATCCAACTTGTAGAGAACTTACTTGAGCAAAATTATCACAACTCATCTGAACTAAATGTGTATTTAAAAGATGCCTTGGTAGGACATCATGATTTAATCGTACAAATTGAGCGCCCCACGGGACAAATTATTTTTAGCTCATCGCCTACCGTGATTAAAAGTAAAACACTAGTCAAATCAAAACATGGACAGTGGCTTGAGTGGAAAGTCCAAAATAAAATCTATCATGGCTTAGTTTATAAAAAATCTTTCAATCAAAATAGCGCTATTCCATCAGCTCAAATTCTTGTAGGTATTGATACATCTGAACACATACATTTCTTGAATGATTTTAGACGTCAGCTCTTATCTATTGGTGTAATCGGTACAATTTGTTTAATGCTTTTAGGCTGGTTTGCTGCATGGCGAGGATTACGCCCAGTTCAAAACATGGCAAAGGTTGCAGAGGGTATTTCGGCTCAACATCTTTCTGAGCGTTTAGACATCAATAAAACGCCAACCGAATTAAAATCGCTGACTATTGCATTTAACGATATGTTAGATCGACTAGAAACCGCTGTAGGAAAACTCTCGGACTTTTCATCTGATCTGGCTCATGAAATTAGAACACCAATTAATAACTTGATGACTCAAACCCAAGTTTGTTTATCACGTAGTCGAGATATCACCACCTATCAAGAAATTCTGTTTTCAAACTTAGAAGAGTTTGAACGTTTAGCCCGCATGGTCTCCGATATGCTATTTCTTGCCAAAGCAGAACATGGCTTGCATGTTGCAAACTTACAGGAAGTGAATCTATTTAAAGAAATCTCGGCATTATTTGATTTTTATGATGCAATTGCTGCTGAAAAGGGAATGTCACTAGAACAAACGGGACAAGGTTATGTTGAAGGCGATCCTTCAATGTTACGTCGTGCGTTTAGCAATCTTTTATCAAATGCAATCAAATATGGTAAATCAGACTCGGTCATCAAAATTAAATGCCAACAAAATAATGACAGAACTGAACTCACAATTGAAAATGAAAGTTCCCCCCTATCACAAGAGCAACTCACCCGATTATTTGATCGTTTTTATCGCACAGATGCTTCAAGACAGCGAGTCGAAGAAGGCACAGGTTTAGGTTTAGCAATTACCAAATCTATTCTTGATGTACATGGAGCCACCATCCAAGCCAACTATAGTGACGGACATATTATTTTTAAAATTATCTTTAAAAATTAAGTGGATTTTTACTTTGTGGTATTTATTCAAACCTCCAATTCAACAAGATAACCCAAGCTAAAAAAGTCTTTGTTCATAATAAATTATCAATTTTTTAAAATGACAAAAATGTAATTTTGAAGTCATCAACGCGTTTCTTTCTATCTTGAATAATAGACAGACCAAGAGTGTGACCAATAAAGCACGACCTTTATTTTAATTCGGTCATGACCTAGTCAAATATGAGTTTTAAGAGGATGAAAATATGAAGCTTGTTTATAACAAAATGACTGCCCTACGCAATGTTTTAATTGGAGCAACTATGCTCGTTTCTGCGTCGAATGTATTTGCACATGTGAAACTTGAAAGTGCAATACCCGGTATTAATGCTTCTATAGTCAACCAGCCTAAAAATATAACACTCAACTTTGCTGGTGAAGTGATGTTAATGAACGTTAAGTTGCTTAATGCTCAACGTACAGATATCCCTTTAAATTACCAAGTAAGTCATGATTTAAAAAAATCATTTAAATTCGCCGTACCTCAACTTAAAAAAGGAAAATATACGGTAGCTTGGAGCACAATGGGTTCTGATGGTCACAACATGAGTGGCGAATATACTTTCACTATTAAATAAATCAAAAAATAAAAATTAAGATCAACATGCTATTAGCTCAATAGCATGTTGATACAGTGAAGGAGCGCAATATGATTTCTGAAACTTGGATATATGCTACTTGGTTAATTAAGGTCTTTTTATATCTGGGTGTTTCATTTGTTATAGGGGGTACTTTTTGTTATTTATTGCTTGGTCACTATGCGGAACTGAAACGCATTATTATTAAATATATCGCGATTGGTACAAGTTTAGGGCTTGTCTCTAGTGTTTTAGGTTTCTTTATTCTTATAGGAAGTTTTGCTAATACGGGTCTAACTGGTATGTGGAATAGTAACTATATCAACATACTCATAAATACCCCTATTGGGCATGCTCATATCATTCGATCACTTAGTTTTCTGCTTTTATTCATCTTTATGCTGGTAAAATTAAGCAGTCGTACTTACCAAATTTTTAAAATTGAAGGAACAATTTTCGCTCTCTTACTCATCCCAATTATTTTAAGTTTCTCTCAATTAGGTCATGTCACAAATTTATCCTTATTTTCTCAAGCTTTACTTTCCATACATGTATTCGCGATGTCTTTATGGATGGGTTCACTCTATCCCTTATGGAAAACAAGCAGAATAATAAATGGCCTACCGCTAAAAGAAAGTATGCACTTATTTGGAAGAATTGCAGGCGTTCTTGTTGGAATTTTAGTGGCCTGTGGAGTTAGCATTGCTTTGTTACTGATTAAAGATTTCAGTACGCTCGTTAGTACTCCTTATGGGCACGGATTTGTTATAAAACTGCTCTTTGTTCTCTGCATTTTATTACTAGCCGCCTTTAATAAATGGTATTTCACACCTCGTTTAGAGTATCCAAAATTTGCAAACCAGTTGGGTTACGCCATTTTAGTTGAAATGTCATTAGGTCTAGCCATACTGTTAACAACGGGCTACATCACAACTGTCATTGGTATTGAATAAAAAGAAAGAAAACTTTAGAGAGTGAGTGTCTAGAAATAGTATTGCCAGATTAATCAAGTAACTGTTCAATTTTAGTCAGAGTATTAGTTCTTATTAGATCCGCAAAGAGCACTGTTTAGTCACCCTTACTAAAACAGTGCTCTTTGCTCCATCACAACTCCTATCCAGTAGAGCCCGATGCATAGAAATAGTGTATGGCTGTAAGGCTCAAAATGTTTCCTGAATTTTCAGTTTTTTTAAATGATCTCAGCATAAAAATCACGTATATTAAAAATTAACAGAAGAATCTTCTTTGGTTTATATTTTGAACAGCACAGAATACACACTAGATCGCATAGATCGGAAAATATTATCTGCCCTCCGAGGAAATGGACGCTTAACGGTTGCACAGCTCGCCGAAGAAGTTGGGCTTTCATCTTCACCCTGTTGGACTCGACTCAAACGTTTAGAAAGTCTAAAAATTATTGAAGGCTATACCGTAAACGTAAATCCAAAAGCGATTGGCATTCACGAGTTATTCTTTATTGAAATTACGTTAGAACGCCACGATGACGAGATGCTAGGAAACTTTAGTGAGGCTTTGGCAGATATACCCGAAGTTGTAGAGGCACATTTAGTTACTGGTGACTATGACTACTTGGTGAAAGTGGCCGTAAAAGATGCCGAGCATTACGAACGTTTTTTACGTAAAAAGCTGTATTCGATTAAAGGGATTCGGCACACGCGTTCAACCTTTGCCCTACGCCCACTTAAATCTGCCAACACCGCCGATTTAATGTTGATTGAATAATTTACTTATATAAATCGCTTTAGGTGTTTCATTGTTTTAATTTGATTTTATTCAGGGTTAAACATAAAGCTTTCTTGTCGGCTTCTTTAAGTTGAGGGTGCTGAACTGGCCACATATAGCTACAGCCATAAGGTGCATTGTTATGATTTTTCTTGAGTTCATAGGCAATATTTTTTAAAAGCTCGGTATTTAGAGAACTAATTTTTAAACGCACTTCGCTTAAGTCTTGAGGCTTCCAATTGGTTTCAGGGCTAGACAACCAGTCTGCACGATATCGGTACTGAATTGCTTTAGCTACATTCATTTGCGTCACGATAAATGGCTTTACAGTTTCACTGCTAAGTCCAAAAGATTCAGCCTCAGAAAGTGATTGATCGAGTACTTTCTTTTCTTGTACTAAATCTTCAATCGGTAAATGCTGCTCTGCTTTATAGCCTGCGACATCTTTCATATAAGACAAGCGCTCATTCATTAAATGAGCCACTTGATCATATTGATAGGCTTGTGCCAGCGAAGAAACGCACATGAAAGTCGCTAACGACACCAATTTAACTACTTGTTGAGCATTCTTAGTATTTACCATTTGAGTACCTATCGAAATTATTGTTGTGACGACCTTCAAAGCAGTACTCTATTTTAAGAATGGTCGAAAGTAAAATCTCAAGATAGGCTGAGCTCTTGGCTCCATGCAGAACTAGGCTGTTGATAGAGATGTTGACAGACATCTTTAACAGATGAAATAAAGCGTGGGTTTTGTCCCTCCCATTTTTCAACCATACAATAAGAAATATGAATCCCTTTTGGTTGAAACTCTCTGGCTAACGACTGCGACAAAGCACGAATACTTGCAAACATGCTTTGACTTAATACATCGTAGTGAGCTGAGTTACTAGAGGGTGCACCAAGAAAGATAACGGTCCCCCGCTTCTGCTTAAGCATAGGTTTAATCACAGCTTGCGACACACTTACCGCACTTAAACCTGTAGTCTGCCAACTGTGCTCAACTTCTTCTAAAGATAAAGCTTCAATATTTGGTGCAGATGAAAAGTTTGGCTGAAATACGCATAGTTCAATGATATGACCATGCGCTGTTATATAGTTCAGTAGTTTTTTTAAATGCTTGGGATTTACCAGATCTAAACGGACAGTCGTTATGCCATCATTTACACGATTTACTTGTATATTCTTAACTGTAGAATCATGTACGACTTGATAAACCTGTAATGGCGATTGACTGTTTTTATCTAAAATTACAAAGTCATGACCCAGTAGCTCGTCATCATGACCTGCAAGCACAACACAGCCCTGCTTTTTTTGAAACTTCTGAAATATTGTTTTTAGCATATGAGTCTCTCAAAATTTTTCTTGGTATGGGCGCAGATCTAACTCATGTGTCCAGAGCTCGGGACTTTGCAGATATAGCATCCAATAATTTTCTGCTATTGCTTCAATGTTAAGCCCGCCTGTCCCACGCGTAAGACGCGCTAAACGACCTAGACCCAATAAAGCTTTATTCACTCTATCGCCATCAACCATTCCATCAATAATGACATGAGCAATATGAATGCCTTGCGATTTATAAGTTTGAGCTAAATTTAGTGCATAAGCCCGTAAAGCAGATTTACCCATGGTAAAAGCAGCAAAAAAAGGTTTTCCACGCAAAGAAGCACTCGCCCCAGTAAAAATAAGCGTTCCGTAATTTTGTTCTTTAAAAATTTTTAGACAGCTTTGTGACACTAAATAAGCCGATAAAAACGTGGATTGCCACATTTGGGTAAAAAACGAGAGTGGACTACGTAAAAAAATTGAGGGAATATTGCCACCCACATTATGAATGACAGCAGTTATGCGTTCATTTTGACTGGTGATTGTGTCAAATAGAGCTTGTACTTGATGGATATCTTCGGCATTTAGACGAAATGCGACAGCTTCACCACCCTTTGCATGAATTTCGGCAGCGACTGCTTCAATTTTCTGAAAAGTCCGTCCAGCCACGTAAACTTTTAAGCCTTCTTTAGCAAAGCGATGACATACGGCTGCACCAATCCCCTGTAAAGCCCCGACACCAATAACAACTGCACAATCTCGTGTTTTATTCGGTGTTACTAATGACATAGTCGTTTCACCCTGTTTGTTTTTTATACCATAAAGCAATAAACGGACGATTCAAAATTTCTTTACTAAACTTTTTGCTTGTACGAACGACTTCACCGAGTTGGGCAACCACAGCAATGTCGGCAATGCTCTGATTATGTCCTACCAACCATTCGTTTTGCGATAAAACCTGCTCAATACGATCTAAATGTTTTATAAACTCTGCCTCCACATTTTCAGCTTTCATTCGTCCCAAACCCTGAAAGAAGAGCTGTGTTTTTAATTCGGCTAAAATAAAACCCTTCACCATAGGCTTTTCATAAGCTGGGCGACCAATGCTGCTAATACGGATGGCTTCTTGTAGAGCTTCTGGGTCATTTACCCTTAAATAAACTTCAAAAAAATAAAGAGACTCGTCTGCCCAGTCTTCCCATAGCTCAGCAAGTGCTTTCTGATTTGGATCTTCAGGATAAAGCCTAGGTGTATCTGGATAAGTTTCATCTAAATAACGAGCAATACGGGTACTGTCTTGTATACGTTGCCCATTATGGTCAATGACAGGAACCTTCCCCACTTTACTGAGCAAAGGAACTTTCGCTCCAAGAATACCGTTATAGTTTACTGTTTTGTACGGAATGCCCTTAAATTTCAAAGCCCTTGCAACTTTTTGACAAAACGGAGAAATTTCCCACTGGTGCAAAATAATATCCGACATTGGTTCACCTTTATTTTAATTGCTTGTTTTTACATGCTAGTTCTTTTTTAGAACTAATCAATAAATATACAGGATGCCTTTTTAAGTCAAACCATTTCTAATGACGGTTGAGTTTCGAAATCTAAGAATTATTTGATTTTTATTATTTATATTTGAGCAATTTCCAGACAATACAGTTTGAATTATAAGAAGCTCTGTCATAAAAGAGCTTCTTATGTAGATTTGAAAATTAATAAGTCACGGTAACCACAACATTATCAGAGTAGTTTCCTGGTGTACTTGCAATGGATGTACCTTGCGGAATTTTTCCATAAACGGTATTAGTTTGAGCACTGCCATTTCCAGTACCAGATACACCACCTGCTCCATTAATACTATTTATGCCACCTGTAGCATCCCACACTGAACTATAAGCAGCATCTTTGTATAATTGATAGGGAATAAACTCATTATTACTATTGGCCATACGCCTAAACCCTCCGCTTATACGGTTATTACCATCTCCCAAATAAATCGAATATGGCGTTCCAGAGTTACATGTCGTATTTACAGCACCTTGAGTCGTGTAGTCACGCTTAGTAATACCAATATCATTAATATTGCCAAAATCGACATTTGAGGTTGAGTTTAATTGGCAAAGCGTCGGTACCACAAAGTTCGCTGTTAACGTTACATTTCCAGAGCTCCAACTAATGACGTCCCCTAAACATAACGCTGCTAGAATATCCATATCCCAAAAGAGTTGAACCGTAGTTGTATAGGTTCCTTGAGGATATGCAATGAGCGACCCTGTTCGCGCCGGTACTTTCACATTTACCGAGTAACTAAGAATATTATTTGAAGCGACAGTGACCACTGGACCATACCAAACATTAGAAGTTTGGTTAGTGGTAGAGGAACCTGCTCCACCTACAGTTGCAGTGACTGTATATGGTAACGATACGCTATTATTCGCGTTGGTCGCTCCTGTAAATACTGTCTTCATACACATAAACGGAGAGATCTGAGGTATTAGTCCTCCATTTGTGCAAGTAATTGTTCCTGAAAAATTTACCGTTGCATCACTATTAATATTTGCTGCCGTGTAAATAAACGTATTATTGGTTGTTCCAGCTACCGTACAAGCAGCATGTGTTGGACTGAAAAATGCATAAACGAGATAAAATAAGCAAATACCTATAAAGTATTTTAAATATAAGAAAATTTTTTTATAGCTCTCTATTTGAGCCTTATTCATAATATTTAATGACATACATAAGGTCCCAATTTCTTAGTTGAGTACTGATTACTGTTATAAGTGAAGTCAACTTGGCATGAACCATGATCAAGAAGATCTACTTCAAGTTTGTTTTGTTGTAATAGGTTTGGAATAAATACTTCGCCATCGTAGCCCACCACAGCATCTTGCTGTCCATTAATTCGAACGCTATACCCCGGCAACAAGGGTGAGTTGTTTTTATCAACGACTCTCACTAAACCTGAAACGACCTGATGTGCCCCAAAGTCAACTAAAGTCCCTTGACGATATCCCACCACTGTTTTTTGATCTGTAGATTTAACATTCCAATTTAAAGGTAAATAAGATGGATCTAAATAAATATGGTTCTCTCTATATGGCATGAGGCTTGGAATAAGAAACCTTCCTGACTTGTCCGTGGTCCCTAGATTTACCCCACCATTTAGAATTTGACTTTGCGGCCCAGCATTGGTAACAACAGCATAACCATCACCTATTTCATTAGCTGCAAAAATCCGTCCTGCTGCCGCAACCAATGATCCAGTCGCGGAAACTGCAACTCGGTCATTGTCTCCAATTCGGTTATATCGGCCAGTTAAGTAAGCAGCCCGCGCTCGGTAAGAGCCGTAGATCGATGCATTATTGTTATGCGCATCCTGATCTCGCTCAACATAGCCTCCCCATCCAAATGAACCAATTTGTGGTTCTGATAAAACAAATAATTCCTGTCGGTAAGTCAGCCTGCCACTATCGTTAGATACGCTAGAAATTGCATTAACTCTGGTAGATGGCGTATAGCGAAGCGCAAAGTAAATGCCATAGTCCTTATGGTTTTCATAATCTTTATAAGCTGAACTATAAAAACCCCAGTTCTTGTTTAAACTTCCGCTTATGTTGGCAGAAAGTAGCTTATAGGAGTTATCACTGTATTTGATCTGGTTATAACCGACATAAACACCATAGCCCGGATAAAAGTTATAGTTAATCCCTGCCCTAAAAATCTCATCTGCCAGTGCACTGTAGCTCAGATAGTTCTGTGGCTCAGAAGTAATCTGGTTATCTTTTAAATATCGAATTTGAGACACACGGGCAAGGTCAAAGTAGTTATCAAATACTTTGCGGTAACTCGTGTTAAATGAAATATTCTTGCTAATACGCCCTTCTAAACCGACCAGAGCCGAATAGCCGTTTTCATTTTTATACTGGCTTGCTGCAATGTCGGCATTGATAACCCCCACACCAAAAACATTCTTGGCAAAACCTGTTCCCAAATTTGAAAGACCATCTGTTGAAGCCTCTGCACCACCACTTAAAGTAAGTGAGTTGCTATAACCATATCGAATCGCACCCGATGCAAAAGTGGCATCATCATAATCGTTTGAGTACAGCCCATAGTTGTAGCGTGGAATCCCAACATCTACTGAAAACTCATTTATGCCTTTTGCCAAAATCTTCGATGAGAAATAGTAAGGCTTTTTGGTAATACTTTGCTGACCTGTGGCATCAGTCGTCACTAGCGTAACTTCATTCCCTGAAATAAACGGGAGCTGTTTAATATCAAATGGACCAGATGGCACCAGTCCCGAATAAATCTTTTGCTGGTTAACGTATAAATCGAGTGTTGAAGGTAGTGCTGCTGAACCTGAAAACTGTGGTAGTGCCGAAGTCACAATATCCCCACGCTGGGTATATGCACTTGACCACTGGAAACCTGCCAGACGTACACTATTGCCCCAATCAGAGCTATTGGAAACAAAGTCACCTAGGGTATAAATCCTGACTTTTTCAGGGTCTACATATTGCCATTTACTTTCTAAGCGAACCCACTTCTCATGGCTATAACTGTTTTCATTACTGCCGTTATATAAAACGCCTGATGAAAAATTACCAAGCGCGCTGTTAAAAACCCCTTCTGCCGAACCTGAAAAAACACGCTCATCATTGGTGATGGTATGGTAGAGACTGTAATTTAGAATTGCAGCATTTAAGGGTTTCATTTTTAGCAAGCTGGAGCTAGTAGTCGGTTGACCAGTTAAGTCAACTGAATAGTCCGTTAACATGTTTGACGGAACTTGTAAGTTTAAAGACTGCTCATTTTCCAGATACTTAAACTGAATTCCTTTGAGCTCATTAAGACATACCCACTGGCTATCAGGGATATGCTCATCCACTTTTAGTCTTAACGTTTTCAAGTCGCTCGCGCGAATATATAGCTTTCCATTTTTGGATTGTTTTACGGCAAACAAATCTTCAGAAGTATTAGAATTAATAGAAATATTTAAAAATAGCTGAATAAAATTAAGATCTGGCTCCTGCCCATTCATATTTTTCTGCGCGTGTTTATTATTGCTCTCTATAGATTCAGGAACACCCGGAACCGCTGTATTCGAATGATCTAGAAGTTGTTCAGCAAATGAATGCGCTGGAAAATATGCCACACATAAGACACCTATAATATATTTCATATAAGCCTCTTAAAGTGTGGTTTTCTTACCATTAACTGTCAGAGAAATGCTGTATTTATGATTAGGTTGATATGTAAAATTACTAATTGAATAACTTTTTGTCTGTTTTGCAAGAATATAGCCATTCACTGTATTCACTTTAATCGGATAACTCTTATTTTCGGTGTTATCTACAAGCATTAAGTCATTTAAAAGTGCGTGGCGGTTTCCAATATTTCTAATATTTAAAAAAGCTTCCTTTTGATGAGAATCAATTTTCCAATTCAGTTGAGTAATCGCATCTTTATTGACTACAAATACAGGCAATGACGAGCGAAGCAATACATTTACACCTTGAGAAGCTTTACGACTATCAACAGGCTTTGGTAGTTCATCAATAATAATACGATAGGTTTTTTCACCAGAAATAGGCTCTGGATTAATTCGAACTACCCGTAAATTATAAGACTCACTAGGTTTTAGCTTTAAAAAAGGTGGACTAATGGTGATTTCATCGGTAGGTGTTAATTGATCTTGTCCATTATTTTGGCTCCATTCAAATATACGTACCTGTAAATCAGCACTGTCATTTGACTGATTATATAAACTAATTGAAGAAGCTTTTTGATGGCTTAATATTTCTACAGTGACTGGTGACAGACGGATTGTAGCGGCGTTAATAATGGTAGATAAAGATAAGAATAATCCCGTAATAATAAAAATATTTTTTTTCATGTTTTACTCAAATATATATCTTTTTAATATATTAGCCCTTTCAAAAGGGCTAACAGTTTTTATAATTTATACAAATTAATAAGTTACCGTTATGGTTACTGTATCCACATAGCTACCTGCACTCGGCAACGCTGAACCAGCAGGAATACGACCATACACGTTCACTGTCTGCACTACACCAGTACCTGTTCCACTATAAGCTGTGGTTGCAATTCCAATTGCTGTGGCACGCCCTGTATCTGAAAACAGGTTATAAGGAATATATTCATTACTTGTTGCCCCGCCTACCATACGACGTTGGGTTGTTTGAGCATTTTTTCCGCCATCAAAAGATAATGTCCATGGTACGGTATTGTTACAAAGGACTTTGATTGATGTCCCTCCTGTCGTTGTAGTGTCAGCATCTTCATTATTAGCAAGAGAACTTAAAGTACCAAAGTCCAAAACAGCATTTGTGGTAGTCCCTGTAGCCGAAGTATTAAGGACACAACTATTTGTTACTGCTGCCTTGACAGTTAATGTCCCCGTTGCTGTAGCGGCATTTGCTGCGTTAAGAGAAAATAATCCTACAGCAATTGCTGATAAATAAAAAAAAGTCTTTTTCATGGCCAAAACCTTTTAAATTAAATTGTCGAATAAATAGATATAAAAAAATTAACTCTTATTCTTACAATCATTTTTATTTGACTGCTCTTTTAAAGCTTATTTTTTATCCTATTTTAAACATCATACATAAAAATAATTAAAATGCATGGTCTTGTTATTATTTTAATTTCTAATTAACAAAATATAGTTACCCAAACTTACGTTTCATATATAAAAATCAACACCAATCAATGACAAGCAATTGATTTAAAATACTTTAATAATATTAAAATAAAATTTATTCGTAAAAATTTAACTAAATATGTCCATTTTTTCGGTAATTAATCACAAAAAACTTGTTTTCCAAGAAGTATTTCAACTTAAGTACAGACAGGCTTATTTTTTAATATATTTAAAAACTACATTTAATATAAATTAATAAATTTTATAATTTAAAGAAATATAAAATAAAGATAAAAATAAAGGCCTCTCAAGAGACCTTTATTAAGTATTTTTAAATAATTAAACGCTTAGCATACTATTTAAAGTTTCAGAAACGTTTTTAGATTTCACTTTAGGCTGTAATGCTTGCAATGCCTGTTGTACTTGAGTGCGTTGAGGCTCCGCAAGCGTATACCAACGTGACAACACCTGTAATAGGCGTGAACCTAAAATCGGGTTTTTCTCGTCAAGATATTGTGCAAGGTTAATAAAGTGAGCCACACCATATCCCCATGTGTTTACAGGGTTATTCGATAAACCACCACTTACGGCACGAATACGATTTGGTGTAGTTAAATCATAATCAGGATGCTGAGTTAAGTACTCGATGGTTTCTGCGGTCGCATTTGGGTTTGCAGCTTGAATCATAAACCACTGATCTAAAGACAAGGCTTCATCTTTAAAACGGTCATAGAAATCAGCAAGCACTTCTTGAGCTTGAGGTGCATTTTGCCAAACCAATACACGCAGTGCACCTAAACGCTCAGACATATTTCCTGTATTTTGATATTGCACATGTGCTAATTCAAATGCAGTTTGGTCGCCCTGACGAGCCATCATCATAAGCATAATGTTCTTTAAAGCACGTACACCCATCGCTAAAGAAAATTCTTTTTGCAGGTCTGGGTCAAGTGTAAGGTAAGTATCTTTCCAGAATGAACCTAAATCTTGAGCCAAACGATTAAGCAGAGCTTCACGTTTTACATGAATATCATCAGGTGCATAGTCCTGATCGATACGACTACCCAAATAACCTTCACTTGGTACATCAAACAAACGTGATGCTAATAGCGGGTCTCGGCCAACCAATTCAGGTAAAGTGCTCTGAATAGCTTGAATATACGCATCTGCAGAATGGTCTTCTAACAAGATACGTTCAAGCAAGGTTTGCGTTGCTTGCCATTGGTTAAAACCATTTGTTTCGTGCTGAATTAAGAAAGCTAATTCTGTATCGGTATAGTCAAATACAAGATTTACAGGTGCAGAGAAATTACGAAGTAGTGATACAACTGGCTGTTCAGTCACACCTGTAAATTCAATGGTTGCTTCATCTTGGTCAAACAAGTACACGCCATCTTTAACATAGTTTACAAATAGGCTGTTACTGTGCAATGTATATTGCTCACCTGTTTTAGCATTAAATAGCGCTAAAGCCACAGGAATTGGAACAGCTTTTAAATTTGGATATTTAGGATGTGCTTTTAGGCTTTGTTTAAAGCTTAAACGGTAAGTTTGTGCTGCTGCATCGTACTCACCTTTTGCTTCAAGCTTTGGTGTACCAGGTTGGTTATACCAAGTTAAAAATGCAGATAAATCGACACCTGAACCTGCGGATAATGCAGCAACCCAGTCTTCTACCGTCACAGCTTGTCCATCATGACGGCGGAAGTATTCATCTGTTCCCTTACGGTATTTTTCCTTACCGAGTAAGGTCGACATCATGCGGTTAATTTCCGCACCTTTTTCATAAACAGTTGCTGTATAGAAGTTATTAATTTCTACAAAGTGGTCTGGACGTGGTGGATGCGATAATGGACCTGCATCTTCAGGGAACTGGTGTGACTTAAGTACAGCAACGTCATCAATACGTTGAACCGCAGCAGATTGTAAATCTTCCGAGAAAGACTGATCACGGAATACCGTCAAGCCTTCTTTCAAACAAAGTTGGAACCAGTCACGGCAAGTAATACGGTTCCCTGTCCAGTTATGGAAATATTCATGGGCAATCACAGACTGCACACGCATAATCGCTGCATCAGTTGTGTATTCTTCATCGGCAAGTACACATGAGGTATTAAAGATGTTTAAACCTTTATTTTCCATTGCACCCATGTTGAACTGGCTCACCGCAACAATCATATAGTTGTCGAGATCATAAGCACGGCCATAGTGTTCTTCATCCCAACGCATAGAGTGCTTTAGTGCTTCCATCGCAATATGGCATTTTGGAATGTCTTTTTCAATTGCATAGATTTCTAAGGCAACATCACGTCCTTCAGACGTTGTATAGCGATCTTTAAGTACAGCTAAATCACCAATGACACAAGCAAACAAATAGCTTGGCTTTTTAGTCGGGTCTTGCCAGATTGCAAAGTGACGGTTTTCACCCACTTCACCTGTTTCTAACAAGTTACCATTGGCAAGTAATACAGGATATTTTTTATCTGCTTCTACACGTGTAGTAAACACAGAAAGTACGTCAGGACGGTCTGGATAGAACGTAATTTTGCGGAAACCTTCCGGTTCATTTTGTGTAACAAACAACTCATCTGCTTTATATAAACCTTCAAGCTGAGTGTTAGTTTCCGGGTGAATAATGACTTGAGTCTGCAAAATGACTTCATCTGGTGCATCAGTGATCACCAGTTGTTCACTATCGAGTGAATATTGTGCAGGAGTAAGCTTTTGACCGTTTAACTCAACAGATTGCAACTCAAGGTCTCGGCCTAACAGCACCAGATCTCCAGCAGTTTGGCGTTTCATCACCAATGTTGAATCAACAATTGTTTTATCATCATAGACTTGAATATCAAGATTAATTGATTCAACCAAAAACGCAGGTTTTTGATAATCTTTTAAATAAACTGTTTGATCTGCCTGAACAGGAGGCTGCGCCGCAATATTCATCTTTATTCCTTATATATTCGTCTAAAACCGTAGTAAAACGTGTTATGAGTTTGATCATAACGGCTTATACATACTGTGTTTACTTACCTTTATAAAATTAATGGGACTTCATTTATACATTTCAAATTAGAATCCTCTTTTATTAGCACAGATTAGACCAAAATTACGATAATCGCTGTTTATATAATCAATCTATACAAGAAAAATAAAACACGTTCAGTTTTTAACATTTTTTAGGAGCAGCTTACATTTTGGGCATGGTTCTTGCGTTAACTCATATACCAGTATAGGTATTCCAATCAGAACAAGAGGTAGCCACCATGGAATTTAAAGCTTATTTACATCGTTTAGAAAATATTAAAGCGATTCATGATCTGGATGCAGCAGGACTCGACCATCATGTCATTGCCGTATTTTTATCTGCCGAAGGTATTGCAATGACTGCTCAAGAAGTCACGACTATCGTGAATACCTACGATGCATTAGGAAAAGTGAAATTACCAAGCAAAAAGGTACAGGCACTTATACATGCTAAAAAACTTGGACAACATGATGAGAGCTTGCCGTGCCCTGTTTAATCTTAACTTTTAATACGTTATGAAAACCTAAAATCCAAATAAAGATTTTAGGTTTTCTATTTTTGCACCAAACAAAAAGACAATCTCAGCTATCGGCAATGCGGCTGTGTATAATAGGTTTCCCTTGATTGATTAAACGTTCGGAGCGAAATGGCCTTACAAATTCTACAAAAACAGCTAGATGAAAGTAGCCATTGCCCACTCTGCCAAGCGTCAATGTATTGGGTAGATGCCGAACAATTTGAACAAGATATTCAGTTTCATGAATGCAGTCATTGTCAGCACCGTGTATTTAAAGACACAAAAATGACCTGTCATTGTGATCAATGTACTAAACAACGAAAAAAACTTTTACAACAGACCCGCTTACAAGAACAACGTCAATTTAAAGCAAAAGATCAACCGCAGCGAAGTCTGGAACAACTTAGTTTTTTACATAAACTTTTTTTACTAAGTCTGCTTGATGACTATGCACGTGACGATGTTTCCCACGATGAATATATTCATTGGGACCGTATTAAATATCAACCGATTACACCCAACTGGATGTTCCAAAACCATCTGATTAAACAACTTCATAAAGATGGGATTTTAAATGCACAGGATCAATCTGACGAACCACAATGTTTTTATTTAAATATTCGCCTAGATGGATATAGTGACCCAAGTTTATTTAGTGTTGCCCAACAACTACGCTACTGGTTTTATGAAAACCTAAGTCTTGGTATTCCATTTCGCAGTGCCGACGAAGTAAAAGACGTACTTTTTCAGGTACTCTACCAAGAAATTATTCAGTTTATGCAGTTTTACTGTAGGACTTGGGGCATTCAAATTGCGGGGAGTTCTAATTTCCAAACTTTTTGCTACCGTTTAATGGACTCGTTAGCCATTGGTCAAATTTATTATTTAATTCAGACTGCACTCGAATATCTTTATAAACAAAAAGCACTACAACCGCGTAATGAAAAGTTCATTAATACCAATCTATTAAAGAAAACTTTAGAACAATATCGGGAAAGAGCTGTGGCTGAAAAGTGGGAAACTTCGATGTTGCCACGCCCTTACAATATTCCCTACAGCAAAATGAGCCACATTTTGTTTAATCGCTTTTTGGGTTATGACGAACAAATTTTTGTACAACCCATCTGGAAAGCATGGCGAAAAATCGAACCGCGTTTAAACTTTTACTCAGTTAAACGTTGTATGCATTGTGGTTCAAATGATTTAAGCGTTGATTATGATGCCTCAGATTATGTCTCATTAATTTGTGAAAGATGTAAGCATCAAGATCACTATTTTACCCGTTAAATTTGTTATTTCTGGCTTATAAGGATGATCAGATGACTTCAACATCCAAACTGACTGAACAGGTGATTGAAGCTTGGCAAAACATGCAGGCAAAAACGCCTCTTGTACAATGCATTACCAATAGCGTTGCAGCCAACTATACAGCCAATGTGTTACTGGCTTCGGGTGCTTCACCTGCCATGATTGATAATCCTTATGAAGCAGAAAGTTTTACCAAAATTTCATCGGCTCTAAGCATTAATTTGGGTACGCCAACCTCAGAGCAAATGCAGGCCATGCAAATTTCAGCCAAAACCGCACAACTCAATGAAGTTCCTTGGGTACTCGATCCAGTAGGTTACGGACCAATTTTAGCTTGGCGCAGTCAAATGACAGACGAGCTTTTACAGTTTAAGCCAAGTGTGATTCGTGGTAACGCTTCAGAAATTAGCACCCTTGCAGGTAATCAAGTTCAATCTAAAGGTGTAGACAGTACTTTAAGTAGTGATCAAGCCTATCAACAGGCTTTTTCGCTATTAACCCATGCGAACTGTATCGCTATTTCAGGTGAGTCAGATTACATTTTGTCTAATGAATTAGATGCTGTAATTCAAGTCAATGGCGGAAGTTCATTACAACCAAAAATTACCGCAACAGGCTGTGCTTTAGGAGCATTAATCGCAGCATATAGTGCGGTCACCTCTCCAACTATTGCAGCACTGTCTGCCCATGTTCATTTTGCAATCGCAGGTAAACTTGCTGCAAATCAAGCGCAAACCATGGGAAGTTTTAGTAGTATCTTTATGGATTATATCCATATGTTAGATGACAACCTGATTGAACAATATGCAGATATCAAACTTTTAAACATACAGGCATAACCTAAGCTATGCCTGTATCACCCTAGTCTCACTTTAAAAGTAAGTAGATGTCGGTGACTAAGTCACACTCTTTCACATCATGTACAAAGTTGTGATAGTGAAAGAAAATTGGATAAGCCCCTGCTTCTTCTGGTTGCTCAGGTAGCCAGTTTCTAAAGATATAATAAATGCTATCTTTAAGCTGGTCATGGCTACCTAAATGTCTTACGGTTGCATAACGACCAGCAGGAATTTCACCTGTCTGTACGCCATAACTATTTTCAGGTACAGCTTTTTCAATTGATCCCGCGATATCAAACCGAAATTCGTCAGACGGTACTTGTTCAGGGTCAGCAAATGGAATTCCATAAGTTCTCGACTTGGTTACAGGCGACAAACCTGTTTCTTTGCGCCAAGCAATAAAACGCGCAGCCGTTTCCAAAACTTTATCGGCACTTCCTAAATGCGTTAGATAGGCAATCTTTTCAGCAGGTCGCTCAACAATATTTACATTCATTTTTAGCTCACTTTTTGGAATCGTAAAAACAAACTTCTGGTGCCAAGATTCCCAGTCTGGTTTATCTCTAAAAGCCCGAGGAGTTTGATCAAATGAACGCTTAAATGCACGAGTAAATGCCTCTGGACTATCAAACCCTGCTTGCAATGCAATCTCAATAATCTTGAGATCAGGTTCAAAAGCCAATTGAAAAGAGGCACGCTTTAAACGAGAAAGTTGAATAAACCTCATCACATTTAAACCAATATGAATGGCAAAAATACGATGAAAATGAAACTTAGATAAGGCCGCAATCTGGCTCAACCGATCAACATCTAAGTCTTCATCTAAATGTCTTTGAATATAGTCGCAAACCAGTTGCAGCTTTTGTATATATACAGCCATACATTTATGTCTGTTCATTCGATAGCACTACTTTTACATAGTGCTAATCGCTATTCTTGATCGAAATTGCGCTTTTTATGATTATACAACTTGCTTAAAATAATCTTCTCTTGGCATATCCACTAGCTCAACGCACAATTGAATTTCTTTATTAAACCCTTGTTGTAGATATTTTTTATTGCTGAGCGCTACTAATAACTGCTCACCTATAAGTTGTTTCTGTTCAGCAGTTCTTCCCGACAAAATATAGGCTTTTACATGAATATAAGCCTGTTCTACCCCTAAGCCAATCAAAAAAACATCATCTTTACGCGCACGGCTTTTAATGTCTTCTGGGCTAAATAACTCTGTCTCAATCAGTGTGGTATTAATTTCTTCAAGTAATTGTTTTGCGTTCAATCCAGTTAAATTTTCTGAATAATCGACTACTACGTGCGGCATAGCCACCTCAATTTATGTAATAAGTAATTAAGCCGATTCAACTTTATTCAATAAATAATAAAGCTAATCGAACCTGATCATATCCCATTCGAGGACTGGTTGCTTCAACAATTGGTCTTAGTTTGATCGAACCATCATCAGAAAAATGATCTGGATTTTGGCGTTTTTTCAATTTCTTATAAACTTTACGGACTTCTTCAACGACTTCCTCACCAGGATGAGCAACCGAAATATCTAGCTTTTGTTCTTTATGAAGTCGAGCCAAATGATTAATAATGGTTGCTGGTGTCAAACCACGCTCATGTGCAATATCTTCAATTTCGTAACCTTCTTCAAATAAGGCACGTGTCTCGTCTAGCGTTGCCGTAGCGTAATTTTGCTTTCCACCTTTTGCGAGTTTTTTCTCATTACGAGAAATCTCAGTTTCATTTAAGGTGCCGCCACAGTGACGAATAAAGGCTTTGTGCTGGGCTGTTAAATCTACATCTGCAAAGTTATCTTCAGCTTCTTTAGAAAGCTCCTGAAAACGGCGATCAGCTTTGACAGCTAAACTGTCTAACTCTAAAGCTTGTTCATTAATACCTATTAATTTCAAACCCGTTAAAGATTTTAAACGCGAGAGTGCAACGTATCCTTGACCTTTTTCAAAGGTATTCATGAGGTTAATTTCAGCAGCTTCTAAAGTCATCCCTTGGCTTTTATGAATGGTAATCGCCCATGCCAAACGAAGTGGAATTTGTTGAAAACTAGCAATGACCTTACCTGCTTCATTTTCAACTGACCATGTTTCTGGGGCTACCAGCAATGTCGTCCCATCGGTCAATTTTACTTTTGGCAGCAAGCCATTTTCGTCATCTTCTTCAAAACCGATGACTTCACCTAGGCTTCCGTTGATATAGCCCATATCAAAGTTGTTTTTGACAAACATAACCTTGGCATGCTTTTTAAGCGTTAACTCTTCAGGCGCACGTACCGAAGATTTTAAAGTTTCTAATAATTTTTCATTACCGTCTAAAACTGCATTAAATTGATGCCCTTCATTATCAATTTCATTTAAATGCTGATAATTGATATTGTCGACATCCATATTGTGCGTATAAAGCCGAGTAAAAGTCTCACCAATATCATGCGAGCGTGATTGACGCAGTGCGTGTAAATGGTCGTTTTGAATATTTTGAGCACGAATAGCATTTAAAATCTGGTTCAGAATTTCATCGTCTTGACGGTGCTGCTCTGTTAAATAACATACGCGAAATTTTGCTTCGACCCATGCATCTGACATAAAACAGAACTTGTCGCGATTGGCTTCACCATTACGTCCTACAGGGGGTAACTGAAAAAAATCTCCCGCCACAATGACTTGAATGCCACCAAAAGCTTCATCACTTTCTTTAAAATATTTTAGAACTTGATTAACCAGATTAAGCTGCTTCGCATGTAGCATCGAGATTTCATCGATGACGAGAACTTGCGCATTTTCAAGGTGTTCCTTGAGATATTTACGCTCTTTCATACGTTTTAGGTCATCGTCAGTTAACTGATCTTTAATACCAATGCCAGCCCATGTATGAATGGTCATGCCGTTCATATGCGTTGCAGCAATACCTGTAGATGCCGTAATAGCCACTGGCACTTTACGTGCTTTTAGGTATTGGATGTACTGATTAAGTGTATAGGTTTTCCCTGCACCAGCCGAACCGGTTAAAAAGACATTTTCACCTGCTTTAAGCAGTTTAAGCGCAGTTTCCTGTTTCATAATCTCATATGTACATCTTCAACAGCCCATAGCTTAACGATTTTCCCGAAAAAATTAAATGAATGTACCAAACTTTCTATAAATTCAATATAAATCAATAATTAATAAACAAATAATATTTGGTAGGTTTTTGGTAGGTAGGAAAATCATCCTCACATCACAATACTAGGCCCATGGTGAGGCTCACCTGTAATAACAAACAATGGATTTATGGAAGAAGGAATCACTCCATGGCTTTTAAAAATATTGCAGATCAAACTAACGGTTTTTATATTCCTTGTGTATCTCTCTTTGGACCAGGATGTGCCAAAGAAATTGGTACAAAGGCGCAAAACCTCGGCGCAAAAAAAGCATTAATTGTGACCGATGAAGGGTTATTTAAATTTGGTGTTGCAGATCTTATTGCAAATTATTTAACTGAAGCAGGCGTTGCAAGCCATATTTTCCCAGGTGCAGAACCCAACCCAACCGATATCAATGTTCATAATGGCGTAAATGCCTATAACGACAATGGCTGTGATTTTATTGTGTCATTAGGCGGTGGCTCTTCTCATGACTGCGCGAAAGGTATTGGTCTAGTTACTGCTGGCGGTGGTCATATTCGTGACTATGAAGGCATCGATAAAAGTAAAGTACCAATGACACCACTGATTGCAGTCAACACAACGGCTGGTACCGCATCTGAAATGACCCGTTTCTGTATTATTACCAATACAGACACTCACGTAAAAATGGCGATTGTCGACTGGCGTTGTACCCCACTTATTGCCATTGATGATCCAAAACTCATGATCGCAAAACCGGCGGGTTTAACAGCTGCAACAGGTATGGATGCCTTAACCCATGCTGTTGAAGCATATGTTTCTACGGCGGCAAATCCAATTACCGATGCCTGTGCAGAAAAAGCAATTACCATGATTAGCCAGTGGCTCCAACCTGCTGTCGCAAATGGGGAAAACATTGAAGCACGTGATGCAATGAGCTATGCACAGTACTTAGCAGGTATGGCTTTTAACAATGCATCTTTAGGTTATGTGCACGCAATGGCACATCAATTGGGTGGTTTTTACAACCTACCGCACGGCGTATGTAACGCAATCTTATTACCACACGTGTGTGAATTTAACTTAATTGCTTGCCCAGATCGTTATGCAAAAATTGCGGAATTAATGGGTGTAAATACTCATGGACTTACTGTAACTGAAGCTGCGTATGCTGCGATTGATGCCATTCGTAAACTGTCTTCATCAATTGGTATTCCATCGGGCTTAACAGAGCTTGGAGTAAAAACCGAAGACCTTGCGGTGATGGCCGATAATGCTCAAAAAGATGCATGCATGCTCACCAACCCTCGTAAAGCAAACCATGCACAAGTTGTGGAGATTTTCAAAGCGGCACTTTAATACATGTTTGATGGCATGTTCCTGTAGTAAGTCAAATCCCTCCGACCGTTGGCTTACTTTTTTAGGGAATACTTAGCTCCAGCGGTATTCCTTTTTTTTAGAACCTCTATTCCAACCTTTTCTCAACCTGATTGACAATTCGCCCATTTCATTGAAGGATACTCAGCATGTCTTAATTACAATAGCTCGATAAAAATGAATACATCTTTAGCTAACCAGACTTATGTTCCAGATATTTTAGGTACTGGCTACGAACAACTCACGCTTAATTTTCCCAATGATTATGAAGGAAAAGTGGTAGCAACACTGGTTCGTAAAAAAGCCGCGCAATCGACTCAAAAAGCTGTACTTTATATTCATGGTTTTTTAGATTATTTCTTTCAAACTGAAATGGCTGAGCAATTTAATGCGCATGGCTATGACTTCTATGCACTCGATTTAAGAAAATATGGTCGCTCAAAACTGCCGCATCAAATTTTCTATAATGTACTTGATTTAAATGAATATGATGCTGAAATTACACAAGCATTAGAGATTATTGGCGAAGAAAAGCATACGCAAGTCTTGCTTGCAGGTCACTCAACTGGTGGTTTAACGGCAACGCTTTATGCTGCCCATCACCCAAACCATCCTCTTATTAAAGCACTTTGGGCAAACAGTCCATTTTATGACTTTAATTTAAGCTTAGTCGAAAAGAAGTTTGGCATTCCAATGCTCAGTCGAGTAGGAAAATATCTGCCTAAGGTTAAATTTCCAAGCAAACTTAACAAATGGTACACCACGAGTCTTCACAAACAACTCAAGGGTGAATGGGACTTTAACCTCGACTGGAAACCTACCTCTGCCCCTACAGTTCAACTCAGCTTTCTACATGCGATTCATACAGCACAAAAAGAAATTCACCACGGCGTTAAATTAAATATTCCCGCACTCATTATGCATTCGCACCAAACTAAAAACCCACGCAAATGGGGAGCAGATGCGACTCAAAGCGATGTGATCTTAGATGTTAAAGACATTGCCAAATTTGGTAAAAAAATCAAAGGCGATGTCTCTGTTGTCTCCATTCATAATGGCTTACA
This sequence comes from Acinetobacter sp. XH1741, assembly GCF_041021895.1. NCBI lineage: Bacteria > Pseudomonadati > Pseudomonadota > Gammaproteobacteria > Moraxellales > Moraxellaceae > Acinetobacter > Acinetobacter chenhuanii. Next base: position 1,991,111 of record NZ_CP157428.1, on the reverse strand, counting down.
TGATTTAGTCCTTTCGGCCCAGCCAGTGCGAGAACAGGTTTATCAAAAATTGTTCCAATGGCTGGATCAAAAAATCACTTAAATAAGCTTGGGTGAGTCAAGATATTTCACTAGCAATTGATGTGCAGGATGTTCATTTGGTAATAACTCCATAAGGCGCTCTACCGCATCAATTGCTTCGGGGAAATGGGCTAAATGCTTAAGTAACAAGTCAGTTTCTTGGGTTTTAAAAATTGCATCGCTCAAACGCGATTCAAGACAGTCACGCCATGCGCATAAAAATGGACTTTCAGTTTTTGCAAGAAATACGCCAGTGTAAAGCTGCAAAGCAGAAGCCGCATATCCTGCATCTAGTGCCTGTTCAGCTTGTAAAAAATCTGCTTCGACATGTACAAGTAAACGATATGGACGAGAACCCAGCAAACCTCCCAAAATATCTCGTAGTTGAGACATTTCAGCTTTAAGCGTGCCCATGCTGACTTTACGTTCGCCATACAGCGCTTGATAAAGATGCTCTAGAGTTAAGCCATTCGGACATAATGCCAATATGGTTAAAATCTCAATTTGGCGCGGCGTTAATAATAAGCTCTTGCCATTAAATTTAACTTGCGGCGTTGAAAAAGCACGAATATGTAAATGTTGTCGCTGCTGCTCTAATAAAGCCGACTGAATAATTGATGCACAACGTTCAGCAGCCAATATTCCTAAAGTATTATGGTTCTTCCAAGTAGTTGATAAATCGACCACTCCTAAGGCTTGTTTTGAGTATGGGTCAATAATGGGTGCGGCATAGCACACCCAATCATGAATCGATTCCATATAATGTTCATTTGAAAAAACACAGCTTGATTGTTGAGTTTTTAAAGACAAAGCCAAGGCGTTGGTGCCAACAAATTCTTCACGCCATTGACCACCCTGTACAAAATGGACACGTTCAGCGGCACTTTGCATTTGAGCACTAGATGCAGTCCAGATAATCGTACTACCGATATCACCCACAGCAATAACCATGGAAGACTGCTCTGCAATATGGCGTAAGTCATCAGCACACTGGCTTAAAGCCATATCTAAAGCATTCTGTGAGGCAGATTTTTTTTCAAGTATAGGAGCTGCAAAACGTTCTTTTGGAATCGCAGCCGAAGCTGAGCGCTCCCATGAACTTGCAATACTTTGGCCTAGTTTGGCAGCATTTTGAGGAGAGAGACTATTTTGCGTCCGCAGTTGATCAATCAACGCCCGCTGCTGCAATAAATCCTTTTTTGTGAACATTTGTAAATTCCTTATATATCCACATTTCTATTCCAACCTTTCTCCAACCTTCTTCTTTATATCTTAATTACACAAAGTACGAAAGTACCTACTGACAGGGTTCTTGTTAGTCTTTAGTCCTAATAAAAGCAAAGGAATATTTATATGCGCTATATCGATCCAAATCAACCAGGCTCAAAAGTTCAATTCAAGTCACAATATGAAAATTTTATTGGCGGTGAATGGGTTGCACCTGTAAAGGGTGCATATTTTGACAATGTATCTCCTGTGGACGGAAAAGCTTTCACACGCATTCCGCGTTCTAGTGCCGAAGATATCGAACTTGCTCTAGATGCCGCGCATAAAGCCAAAGCAACATGGAACAAAGCCTCACCAACAGTACGCTCTAATATACTTTTAAAAATTGCCGATCGTTTAGAAGCAAATCTTGAAATGCTTGCTGTTGCAGAAACTTGGGATAACGGTAAAGCAGTTCGTGAAACTTTAGCAGCTGACCTTCCGCTTGCGATTGACCATTTCCGTTATTTCGCTGGATGTATTCGTTCCCAAGAAGGCGGTATCTCTGAAATTGATGAAGACACCATTGCCTATCATTTCCATGAACCACTCGGTGTAGTTGGTCAAATCATTCCATGGAACTTCCCAATTTTAATGGCAGCATGGAAACTTGCTCCTGCTTTAGCCGCTGGTAACTGCGTTGTGATTAAACCAGCTGAGCAAACACCAGTGGGTATTTTGCTGGTTGCTGAACTTATTCAAGATATCTTACCGCCGGGTGTCCTTAATATTGTCAATGGTTTCGGTGCAGAAGTTGGCCGCCCGTTAGCGACAAACCCACGTATTGCAAAAATCGCGTTCACAGGTTCAACCCAAACTGGACAAATGGTGATGCAATATGCAACCGAAAATATTATTCCAGTCACGTTAGAACTTGGCGGAAAATCACCGAACCTTTTCTTTGAAGATATCATGGATAAAGAAGATGACTTCTTAGAAAAAACGTTAGAAGGTTTTGCCATGTTTGCCTTAAACCAAGGTGAAGTATGTACTTGCCCTTCTCGTGCTTTAGTACAAGAAAGTATTGCTGATCAGTTCTTAGAGATGGCTGTCGAGCGTGTAAAACGTATTAAGACTGGTCACCCTCTCGATACTGAAACCATGATTGGCGCTCAAGCATCTTTGCAACAGCAAGAGAAAATTTTGCGTTGTATTAATACGGGTCGCGAAGAAGGCGCAGAACTCCTACTGGGTGGTAGTGGCCGTAAAGAAGTAGGCGATGGTTTCTATGTTGATCCAACTATTTTTAAAGGTCACAACAGCATGCAAGTTTTCCAAGAAGAAATTTTTGGGCCAGTACTTGCCGTAACAACGTTTAAAGACTTTGATGATGCAATTAAAATTGCAAATGACACTATGTATGGTTTAGGCGCAGGCGTTTGGTCACGCTCAGCCCATATTTCTTATCGTGCTGGTCGTGCAATTGAAGCTGGCCGCGTCTGGACAAACTGCTATAACATCTACCCTGCTCATGCTGCATTTGGCGGCTACAAGAAGTCTGGTATTGGCCGTGAAAACCACAAAATGATGCTAGATCATTACCAACAAACCAAAAACTTGTTGGTGAGTTATTCAACCAAACCAATGGGCTTCTTCTAAGTTGATACTAATCTATCTACAATAAAATGAAGTAAGAACTTTAATATAAAGCCAGTAATTTAGATTACTGGCTTTATTATGCCCTGAGCTACATGCAAAGAATATTGATGCATAAGAAATCGATCTTAACGAAAAATAGCAATTTTTAGGTATTGACGATTTATCTGGATATTTTCTTCTTTATATTTACCGCTATACTCCACATATTGATCTTCTATGAATCATTTGTATGAGCACAACAAACGCCTTCCCTAAAACCATTTATGCAGTTCAGCATCTTGCTTTTGAAGACTTAGGTTCATTAGAAGATGTTTTTTATCAACTTGGGTTTCGGGTCCGTTACTTTGAAGCAGGTGTAGATGATTTAACTCCTGCTTTTGTACATGATGGTTTAACTATTATTTTAGGCGGCCCTATCGGGGTTTATGAAACTGAAGATTACCCATTTTTAAAAGATGAAATTGCCTTACTGAAACAACGCTTGGCTGCTGATAAACCTACATTAGGTATTTGTTTAGGGGCACAGCTGATTGCACACGCACTTGGTGCGAAAGTATATGCAGGTCATCAAAAAGAAATTGGCTGGGGGCCACTGAGCTTAAGTTTACGTTCTAATCAGGTTTTATCTGCTTTGCTCAATAATATTCATGTTCTACATTGGCATGGTGATACTTTTGACCTTCCAGAAAATGCGGTGCTTCTAGCAAGTTCAGACGTTTATACCAATCAAGCCTTTGAAGTTGGTAACAATATTCTTGCCCTACAATTCCATATTGAGACTACTCAAGAGAATTTCGAAAAATGGCTTATTGGTCACACCTGTGAGCTTCATCATGCTGGAATCTCAATTCATCAGTTACGTGAGCAAAATATCGAATATGCCTCAGCACTTGAACAAGCTGCATTTGAAATAATTCAAAAATTCTTAAAAAGAATTGGTTATAGTTCATAGATTAAGCAGTTTTTAAACTACTCTAAATCTGCCCCTTTATCACTGGATATTATTTGATTATTTTTTACTCAAAGATAAGTCTATATTCTATTTTTAAGAACATTTTATGAAAATTTCAGTGTATTATTAATTTGTAACATAAAATATACGCTGATTTACTATGGATATCTGGAAGTTTATTAAAAGCTTTAATACGGTTAACACCTATCTCATGCTTTCAACTCTTCTTTTCATAATATTAGTTCTTTATTTTTATGTGATTAATCCTACCTAAGCTAGTTTGCCCAGGAAGTGGGATCATAAAGAAAAAGAATATATGAGAAGACCTCCGAGAAAAAAGCCCAACCTAACAGTTGGGCTTTTTTAATATCTCACATTTACTCACAACATGTTGCTCGACTTGCGAAAAAGTAAGAGATAAGTAATCTCGACTATCTACTCACAACATGTTGCTCGTCTTGCGAAAAAGTAAGAGATAAGTAATCTCTGCTCTCTACTCACAACATGTTGTTCGTCTTGCGAAAAAGTAAGAGATAAGTAATCTCTACTGTCTACTCACAACATGTTGTTCGTCTTGCGAAAAAGTAAGAGATAAGTAATCTCTACTGTCTACTCACAACATGTTGTTCGTCTTGCGAAAAAGTAAGAGATAAGTAATCTCTACTGTCTACTCACAACATGTTGTTCGTCTTGCGAAAAAGTAAGAGATAAGCAATCTCTTACTTTTTCTCAGGTTTGAAGCTGTCCTTTAAATCAAGAATACGGTTGAACACTGGTTTTTCAGGAGTGTGATCGTATTGGTCTGCAACAAAGTAACCTTCACGTTCAAACTGGAAGCGGTCTTCAGGACTCGCTTGAGCTAAAGCAGGCTCAATGACAGCTTGTACCACTTTCAATGATTCAGAATTAAGATTTGCCAAGAAGTCATCATCTGCATCAGGCGCCGCTTCAGTAAATAAACGATCGTAAATACGTACTTCAGCAGGAATACCTTTTGTTGCAGATACCCAGTGAATCACGCCTTTTACTTTACGGCCTTCAGGGTTCTTACCTAAAGTTTCAGGGTCAATTGAACACTTCAATTCAACCACTTCACCATTTGCATCCTTAATGACTTCATCACACTTGATGACGTAAGCATGGCGTAAACGCACTTCACCATCGGTAGTTAAGCGCTTAAAGCCTTTAGGAGGTACTTCTTCAAAATCTTTACGGTCAATATAGATTTCCTTAGTTAAAGGAATTACACGATCACCCATATCCACGTTAGGATGACGAGCATGTGTAAGATCCATATCTTCTGGTAAGTTAGTTAAAGTCACTTTAAGCGGGCTTAAAACGGCCATACCACGCGCAGCTGTATTTTCCAAAGATTGGCGAATACAGAACTCAAGCATTGCAACATCTACAATACCGTCAGTTTTAGATACGCCTACGCGTTTACAGAAATCACGTAAGCCTTCTGGTGTAAAACCACGACGGCGCATACCCACAACCGTTGGCATACGCGGGTCATCCCACCCATTAACATAGCCACCTTCAACCAACTTACGTAATTTACGTTTAGAGGTAATCGTGTAGTCTACGTTTAAACGAGAAGATTCGTATTGGTGCGGAACTGCTTTAGATTTAACTTTTTCAACAATCCAGTCATAAAACGGACGGTGATCTTGGAACTCTAATGTGCAAAGTGAATGAGTGATCCCTTCGATTGCATCAGACAATGGATGAGCATAGTCATACATTGGATAGATTTTCCACTTATCACCAGTTTGGTGATGCTCTGAATGTAAAACACGATACAAAATTGGATCACGCATATGCACATTCGGGCTTGCCATATCAATTTTGGCACGTAGAACAGCTTCACCCTCTTTTAGCTCACCACTACGCATTTGTTCAAAGCGAGCAAGGTTCTCTTCTACAGAAGCATCGCGATATGGAGAATTTTTACCAGGCTCAACAAAATTACCGCGGTTTAATCTAATTTCTTCAGGAGATTGCAAATCAACATATGCATCACCTTGTTCAATCAACTGAATTGCCCATGCATAAAGTTGATCGAAATAACCAGACGCATAACGTGGTTCGCCGTTCCAGTTAAAACCAAGCCATTTCACGTCATTGGCAATACCATCAACATATTCTTGTTCTTCTGCATCTGGGTTTGTATCGTCAAAACGCAAGTTACAAAGTCCATCAAACTCTTCTGCAACACCAAAGTTTAGGCAGATTGCTTTTACGTGGCCAATATGTAAATAACCATTTGGTTCTGGCGGAAAACGCGTTACGATTTGTTTTGCACGTCCCGTAGCCAAATCTTCAGTAATGACTTGGCGAACAAAATCTAATCCAGCCTGTTGTTCTTGCTGCGTAGAATCGACAGAGGCATGAGTATTCGGTGTCGGGTTGTTTGGCAGGTTCGAGACAACATCATTAGGCTTCATAGTGTATCAATCACTTCTTTGTAGATAAAATTTCGAAAAAATAAACGCTATCTTCATTTTTCACAAAGATTTTAACGTTTTTTACTTGCCTTGTAGTTTACAGTTTGCTTATGCTTCTCTCAACCAAAAACCCATGGTCATAAGCCCATGTTTAGGAGATTAATGTAATGAGTTTTCCTCAAGTCGAATTAAACACCAATAAAGGTCGTATTGTTCTTGAACTAAATACTGAAAAAGCACCAAAAACAGTAGCAAACTTTTTAGAATACGTACGTGACGGTTTTTATGACGGCGTTATTTTCCACCGTGTCATTGATGGTTTCATGATCCAAGGTGGCGGGATGGATGAAAACTTCAAAGAAAAAGCAACTCGCGATGCGATTGAAAACGAAGCTGACAATGGTTTAAGCAATGATGTTGGTACGATTGCTATGGCACGTACTCAAGCGCCTCATTCTGCTTCTGCGCAATTCTTCATTAACGTAAAAAACAACTCTTTCTTGAACCATACTTCTAAAACTGCACAAGGTTGGGGTTATGCTGTATTCGGTAAAGTTGTTGAAGGTATGGACGTAGTAGAAGCAATTAAAGGTGTTCGTACAGGTAACCGTGGTTATCACGCTGACGTTCCTTTAGAAAACGTTGTGATCGAATCTGCTAAAATTATTTCTGAATAATTTTAGGATTACGCTGTGACCTATCTGTTTATTTCAGATTTACACTTGTCACCTGAACACCCTCGACTCGTTCGAGGGTTTTTAGATTTGTTGGTACATTATCAAAATAAGCAAACACAGCTCTTTATTTTAGGTGATTGGTTTAACGCCTGGATTGGTGATGATTATTCAGCACCATGGCTCGATGAAATTGTTGAAGCTTTAAAAACCTTTAATCAAAAAGGTAATCGAGTTTACTTTCAAGTCGGTAATCGTGACTTTGCTTTAAATCAGGTTTTCCTTAATAAATTTAATGGTGTATTACTTCCAGATATTTATTATCTTAATATCGCGGGCCACCAATATCGTCTAGAACATGGCGATGCGTTATGTACTGATGATATTTCCTATCAAAGATTTAGAAAAATTATTCGTAATCCCCTTTTAGTTGCCTTTTTACGTCGAACACCCTTAAGTTTTCGCACAAAACTGGTCAATGGTTTTCGTAAAAAAAGTCACTCGGACAAGCAACAAAAAAGTTATGAGATTATGGATGTGAATGGACAAGCCGTTCTCTCTGCCATAAAAGATGTCGACATACTTATTCATGGCCATACTCACCGTCCAGCTATTCATGAAGTACAATACAAACAACGGATTGTGCTAGGTGATTGGAAAGAAGATCATGCACAAATTTTAGAACTTGATCCCTCTTCACATACGCAACAAATCAAACTAACTGATTGGCATTATTAATTATTATTTTTCAAATGTTTAACTTGTTTATTTAAATCAAAATCCCAGATTACACATAGACAGGTAATGAATACAAATTTCCAGTTTATATGTCCATATTTTTGATATTCGATATATAAAATTAAAAGACACAATACAAATGCAAAAATTAGAAAAACTTTAACCACTCTAATTTCTCGCAGCTTACTTTTTCGATTAATTGGTATTAATTCAAACATTTTCAATAAATTAGTAAAAAATTTATATAAGTATTGTATTTCTTTATCACATTAAAATGCAGATGTTTTTTTCTAAAATCGCGTATGATTCCAAAGATGAAAGCCTTTCCATTGTAATAAGATTGATATGGAGTAAATGCATGGACTTATTAAATACGGTTAAAAGTCGCTATACAACGAAAGCGTATGATCCTGAAAAAAAAATCCCTCAAGAAAAATTCAACAAATTATTAGAAGTTTTACGTTTTACCCCCTCTTCAGTAAATATCCAACCTTGGCATTTCTTGGTTGCAGACAATCTTGCAGCAAAAGAACGCATTGCAAAGGCTTTAACAGGGCGATATGCCTACAATGCACCTAAAGTTCTCGAGTCATCACATACCCTTGTCTTTTGTACAAGAACCGATATTTCACCAGAATTTTTAAACCAGTTACTTGAACAAGATGATTTAAGCGGCCGATTTAAAGACGAAAAAGCAAAGCTCGGTCAAAAAGATACTCGTCACGGTTATGTCGAGTTTTATCGTAATGAGCAAAAAAACCTATTTGGCTGGATGGAAAATCAAACCTTTATTGCCTTAGGACAACTACTCTTTGCAGCTGGCCTCGAAGGGATTGATGCAACCCCAATGGGTGGATTTGATGAAGATATTTTAAATGACGAGTTTGGCTTAAAAGAAAAAGGTCTACGTAGTTCTGTAATTGTTTCAGTTGGATACAGAAGCGAAAATGATTTTAATGCTAAGTTGCCAAAATCTCGTCTGCCTGATGAAGTTATTTTTACGCATTTATAAAAAGTTGAGCAGAGTTCAAAAGAGTATTCTTTTGAACTCCTATTTCATTGCAAGGGCTAAACACACCAAGCCACTTATTCCTAAAATAGTTCCTAAAACTGTTGGTAGTTTTAATTTTTCTTTGTATAGAACCACTCCACATACAATTCCAAGTAATACCACCAAAATATTCATACTTGCAAAAACAATTGCTGGCGAGTCTTTAAGTAAAATATGCGCTTTAACATACAGTGCAATATTGGAAAAATTCAGTACGCCAAGCATTAATCCTGCGAGAGTAGTTTTGAATTGCCACGCAGCCTTTTTTTGGATGAGCAAATAAATGATTGATAAAATAAATGCAGTAATAAAAATTAGATTGAGCGTCAAAGTAAACTGTAAACCCAAACTACTCGTATATTTTAATAAGATATCGACCGCTGCATAACCGAACCATACACTCATCAAAGCAATAATTGCTTTTTTTGATTGATGTCCAGAAGATACCTTAAACTGGCCAAATAAAATAAAAAGAACAGCAAAAATGCCTAAACCTATTCCCAATAATTTAAGAGAGTTGAACTGCTCTTGAAAAAATAAATAAGCAGCTAATAGTGAGAGTACGACTGAGAGTCGTTGCGCGATCTCAGTTTTTACAATACCTGCAAACTCTAATGATTTGGCAAGGCATAGAAAAATACTGGGTAAAATTATCCCTAAAGCGGCAATTAACCACCACGGTGTATTTTGTATAGATATATGTTGTATATCAGGTTTAAACCACCAGTAGCATAAAAGGCTAGCACTTGCATAATTCCATGCAATCATCTGCATGGGTTGATATCCCCTTTTCTTTAAATTTTTTAATAGCACAGAAACCAGAACACTGCACAATGCAGCAGCAAATATTAATATCATTCGCAAAGAACCTATTAACTAACCTAAATTTTAAGAAAACGAGACCAACTGAAGGGCGTTTAAATTACTTTTTATATTTTAAAGCCATAAAAAAACCAGTCATAAATTGACTGGTTTTTTTATGATTATCAATTAACGATTATTTTCGTCTTCTTGACCATCTTCAAATTTAGAATCGCCATCAAAACCGCCTTGGTGTCCGCCGAAACCGCCTTGACCACCGAAGCCACCTTGACCACCGAAGCCGCCGCCTTGACCGCCGAAGCCGCCTTGACCGCCGAAGCCACCTTGACCACCGAAGCCGCCGCCTTGACCACCGAAGCCGCCTTGACCACCGAAGCCGCCACCTTGAGCACCGCCGAAGCCTGTACCTTGAGCGCCGAAGCCACCTTGACTACCACCCTGAGCTGGGAAACCTGCACCTTGTGCACCTGCTGGACGTGGGTTACGAGCTGGAACAACCGTAGAAATAGCGTGTTTATAAACCATTTGACTTACAGTATTTTTTAATAAAACAACATATTGGTCAAAAGATTCAATATGACCTTGTAATTTAATACCGTTAACAAGGAAAATAGAAACTGGGATACGTTCTTTACGGAGAGAATTTAAGAACGGATCTTGTAAAGTTTGACCTTTAGACATTTTTAACTCCAAAAAAAAATTTTTAAATCAGCGCAAAAAAACTATCTTTATTTTTCAACTAAAAATTATAAAAAGACAGTGTGCAAATTTTGCTTTATCCATAAGAGTTTCGCAAGTCTTCTTTCGCCTGCTTTATCGTCAAGTAAGTTTTAAAATCGTGTATTTCTTGCAAAGAACGTAACCACGTATATTGACGTTTGGCAAGTTGTCGTGTTGCAAATAAGGCTTTATCCTCCATTTCCTGCTTTTTTTTGAGACTCATATCACTTTTTAATAGAAATTCTAGAGCTTGTCGATAACCAACTGAACGCATAGAGGGTAAATTTTCATCTAAATCGTATTTTTCAATTAGAGATTCAACTTCACTCAAAAAACCGATACCCCACATTTTGCTTAATCTTTGCTCAATGCGTTGATGTAATTCTAACCGATCTGGAAGTAAGGCGTAGTTATGAAATATGTATCGATATGGTACATTTTTGGGTTGTTCTGCCTGTAATTTGGTAATTGGTTCACCTGTAATACGATAAACTTCAAGTGCCCGAATAATTCTTTGTTTATCTGAAACCTTAAACTTCACACCCGCAGCAGGATCGACCGCTACAAGTTCATCATAAACGGCTTGCCACCCTTCATTTAATGCTTTTTCTTCAATTGCTGCACGAACACTTGCATCTGCGCTTGGCAAATTACTCGATAAACCTTCTAGGAGTGCCTTGAAATACAACATGGTTCCTCCTACCAAAATAGGCGTTTTACCACGCGAATGCATTTCGTCAATTAAAACACAAGCATCTTCAACAAACTGCGCTGCTGAATAGACTTCAAGTGGAGTAATAATATCAATCAAATGATGGGGATATAATGCTTGTTCTTCACGCGTTGGCTTCGCAGTACCGATATCCATATCTTTATAAACAAGTGCAGAGTCAACTGAAATTAACTCAAAATTTCCACGCTCATATAGTTCACATGCCAAAGCGGTTTTTCCGCTTGCAGTCGGTCCCATTAAATTGATGACGGGCAATTGATTTGACATGTAAAACTACTCTCCTCGAGCAAATAATTTATCTAGTTGAGATAATGGAAATGCGCGCCAAGTTGGACGGCCATGATTACATTGACTGGCAAATTCAGTCTGCTCCATTTGGCGTAATAAAGCATTCATCTCTGAAAGACTGAGTTGCCTATGTGCCCGCACTGCACCATGACAGGCCATTCCTGCTAATAACTCATCACGTTTTTGTAATAACCCTTGAGCTTCATCATTTGGGTCTAAATCATTTAAAAGCTCTGGAATAAGGTTTTCAAAATCTGCTTTTTGTAAAATAGCTGGCACGCCACGCACAATAACTTGCTCATCACCGTATAAATCAATTTCTAAACCTAAGCGCTCAAGCTGAGGTTTTAAATCCTCAACCCGAACAGCCTGCATACGGCTAATTGAAATTACTTTAGGTATAAGCAACTGCTGAGATGTCCAAAACTCAGGTTTATCCCAAGCATTTTTCATTTGTTGCAATAAAATACGCTCATGGGCTGCATGCATATCAACAATAATGAGGCCTTCGGTATTTTGCGCCAGAATATAAATTCCATGAAGCTGAGCAATTGCAATACCTAATGGAAATTCATCCACTTTAGCGACAGGTTCAATATTCTCATCAACTGAGGCATTAGCAGTTTGGTCACGTAGTGGCGCTAAGTAGGTCTTTAACGCATTATTTAATTGAGTAGAACCATTATATTTTGGTGACTGATCTGCATAGTGAACAGCTTGCGGACGGCTGGCATTAAAAACAGTTAAAAGTTCAGTAGAGGGCTGATAATTATTTGGCTTGTCTACTACCGTATCGGAAGCTTGCTCTGTACGGTGCAATGAAAATTGTTCTTGATATTTAGGTTGAGGTTGTACAGAAGCATTCTGAGCTTCATCAACTTTCATAGCTTGTGCTAAATCTGCACTAGCCGTCTGAAATTGAGCTAGAGTGTCTTTTGCGTAATGTCTGACAAACTCATGCACTTCACGTTGATTTAGAAAACGAATCTCATGTTTCGTTGGATGAACGTTAACATCAATATTTTCAGGATCAACTTCTAAAAAAAGTAAATAAGATGAATGTTGATGACCATGTAAAATTCCGTCATAAGCCATTCTTAAAGCATGCGAGATAGTCTTATCTTTAACAATCCGGCCATTTACATAAACATATTGTAAGTCTGCTTGGGCACGTGCATCTGAAGGATGTCCTAACCACCCTGATAAACGCATGCTAATACTTTGTGCATCTATCCAATACGCATTTTGAACAAACTGTTGACCCAATAATTGCTGGACACGCTGAAATCTTAATTCACCGCTATCTGCTATCGGTAAATTAATTCGAATATTGTCATTGTGCTCAAGTACAAAACGTATATCAAAATGCGTTAAAGCTAAACGACGTACAATTTCTTCAATATGCCCAAACTCGGTGGTTGGCTTCTTTAAAAATTTACGGCGTGCAGGAACATTAAAAAATAAGTCCTGAACTCGAATATGTGTCCCTTTTTGTGCGGCAACAGCCTGTACTTGCTGATGATCAAATGCCGTACCATTTACTTCAACCTGATGACCAATGCCACTTTCATCTTGGCTACTGGTTAAAGTCAAACGCGAAACCGCCGCAATAGACGCAAGTGCTTCGCCACGGAAACCTAAGCTGACAATCGCATGTAGATCTTCTGCTGTTTTAATTTTACTGGTTGCATGACGCATAACTGCCAATGACAAATCATCAGGATGAATCCCATGCCCATTGTCAATAATTTCAATCAGTGTTGAACCGCCTTGTGCAATCCGCACAATGAGCTCGGTTGCCCCTGCATCAATTGAGTTTTCTAATAATTCTTTTACAACCGATGAAGGGCGTTCAATCACCTCACCAGCAGCAATCTGGTTGGCTAACGCTGCGTCTAATGTATGAATACGACGTTGTGTTAGCTTTTCATCAGTCATGAAGCTTTTCCTGCAAAGTTTGATACAAATGCTCTGTTGGCAAAGTTAAGGTCACAAAACGATTGAGTTCATCATCTGACTTTTGAATATCAATAATAATATCCGCCTCTGGAATTTCATCTCCGCCTTTCGATGGCCACTCAAATAAAAAAAGTGCATCGGTAATATCTAAATAATCACGGATACCCATTAATTCAAGTTCATACGGATCATTTAAGCGATATAAGTCAAAATGAAAAATTTCTTTATTATTGATTTTGTATGGTTCAACCAATGTATAAGTTGGACTTTTAACCGAGCCTGTATGCCCCAAAGCCTGCAAAAAATAACGGGTCAATGTCGTTTTACCGGCACCCAAATCACCAATGAGATAAATCACTCCGGCTTGAACATGTTGCGCCAATGCCTGAGCTAAACGCTGGGTATCTTCTTCATGATTTAAAACTATTTTCAATGAATACGACATAACACACATAACATGATTCAAAATAATCGATATGATACCATTGCCCTGCTTTAAAGCCTACTTAAGTCCTTAAAGTTGGCCTTTTTTACATCACATTTATGCAATATTGACACTCTTTTATGTCTAGTCCGATTGAATTTTTCCCACCAATGATTGATGGCGTAAGCGCAAGCCAAGTCTATCTTCCATCCCAAACCGATGCTCAAACCATCTATCAATTTCTCTGCGAAAATTTTCCTCATATAAAAGTAACTGAGTGGCAGCAACGCTTTCAAGATGGTCTTATTTATTCGGCAAACGGCGAAAAACTAACTTTAGATACCCCCTACATCGCAAATACCCATATTTTTTATTATCGATTTCTTGCTTATGAAACCCATGTTCCATTTGAGCATCGGGTCTTATTTGAAAATGATGACTTGCTCGTTGTAGATAAACCTCACTTTTTAACGATTAGCCCAACAGGACAATATGTACAAGAAACACTATTGGTTCGATTAAAAAAGCAAACTAACAATGAGTTTTTAACTCCAATCCATCGATTAGACCGTGAAACTGCCGGAGTGGTTTTATTTTGCAAACGACCGCAGTCACGCGGGATTTATCAACAGTTATTTGCAGATCGTCAAGTTCATAAAATTTATCATGCAATTGCACAATACAAACCTGAATTAAAATTTCCTCAGACTCTTAAACTATATCTAGATAAAGGCACACCCTTTTATACAATGCGCGTTATTAGCCAGAGTAAAACCAATACAGAAACAAAAATTGAGTTGCTTGAACATAACCAAAGTTGGGCTAAATATTGTTTAACCCCCACTACCGGAAAACAACACCAACTCCGCGTTCATTTAAATCATTTGGGAATTCCGATTAAAAATGATTCGTTTTATCCAATAGTTCGGCATAAGGCTGATCATGATTTTTCCCAGCCATTACAGCTTTTAGCGAAGCAAATTTCTTTTATAGACCCAATCACAAAACAGGAAATGGTTTTCAATTCCACATTTGAATTGACACTGTAATCACACCGTAATGACAAAAAGATTATTTTTTATGCTCAAAGACATTGAAATTACATTCTGATGGTTTAAAATAAATTCCTAAAAATTAAAAATCATTTGGTTTTGTTATTCATGCGAAAAACAGAAGTTTATCAGGTTCGACTTGACTCCCAAGAGAAAAAACAGGCTTTTGCTGTTTTTAAACAATTGGGGATTACCCCTGCCCAAGCAGTGCGACTGTTTTTCAAACAAGTCGTCTTAACTAAATCTATTCCTTTTGCTATCGAAAATCAGAATATTAATATGGAACAATTATTAAAACTGAGAAAAGCGAAAGCGTCTTCATTAAATCAGAATTCTTCAACTTTAAATGAAGATGATGATCACGAAGATTTATTTGAAGAGTTAAATGCTCTTTTAGGTGAAAGTGACAAAACTTAACAGTGTTGCATTTTTAAACAAGTTTTAACGTCAATTCGCTTCTTTTTTAGTTATGCTCTTTTTGTAAAAACATAATGATAACTAAAAGGAGCGCCCAATGATTGTTAGACGAGCGACCTACGAAGATTTAAGTCAACTCGCTGTTTTATTTGATGAATATCGTCAATTTTATGGCGCATCTTCTAATCTTGAAGAATCGCATCTTTTTTTAAAACAACGTTTTGAAAATAAAGAAAGTGTATTTTTTATTCATATTAAAGATGAAAAAATTACTGGTTTTGTCCTTCTTTATTTAGGTTTTTCTTCAGTTGCTTGCTCAACGTATTACATCTTAGATGACGTATATGTCACTCCAATGTTCCGTCGGCAGGGTTCAGCCAAACAACTTATTGATACTGCAATCTTATTTGCAAAACAAGAAAATGCTTTACGAATTAGCCTCGAGACTCAAACCAACAATCATGAATCTCACCGTCTCTATGAACAAATGGGATTTATTCGAGACAGTGAATTTCAGACTTTTCATTGTTTTCTTAAGTAATATTTTGAGCAAGCTTTTTTTGTTGTTCAGATAAATATATCCAATCCCCTTCCTCAATTTCAGGTAAAACCAATTGACCTATTTGATGTCGATGTAACCTTTCGACTTTATTACCTACGGCTGCAATCATTCGTTTTACTTGATGATAAACACCTTGATGGATAGTCATTGTTAATTGGTGAGTATCAAGCATCACCACATCTGTAGCTGCAAATAAGCCTTTTTCCTGATGTAAATTAACGCCGTTTGTCAGCATTTCAATTTGTTCAGGAGTCACCGGATCTATAGTCGTAACATGATAAACTTTTGGCACATGTTTACGTGGATGAGTTAACGCTTGTAGATATTTACCGTCATCGGTGAGTAAAAGTAGTCCTGTTGTATCCTGATCTAAACGTCCAACTGCCTGTACACCGCGCTGAATCATCATTTCTGGCAATAAGCTAAAAACACTTTGATGATGCTGAGGATCGTGTGAGCATTCAAAACCTTGTGGTTTTTTTAAAGCGATATAAATTTTTTCTCGATATTGATAAGTTTCCCCAAATACAGAAAACTCAAAATTTTCCAGAGAGAATTGTTTTTTGAGATCACTCACCACCTCTCCATCAATACTTACAGAACCATTTTTTATTAACTGCTGGCAATATTTACGTGAGCCGAACCCTTGTGATTGTAAAATTTTTTCCAGCAGCATAGTGCTTTCTCTTCAAAAAAACGAAGCCATCATTTTAACGTAGTTTCAGAGCTTTATGACCAATTGCTTTACTATCTATGCAGTTAACTTCGATATTCTTAGTTTATTCTTCAATGATGCGATAAATCTTTTCGTTCTGTTCACTTTCAAATAATAGTTCGGTTGTGGGCAAAATAATCTCATTATCTACAATAATATGTTCAATGCGTTGACTTAGCTTTAAAGGTTCATTTTCATGTTCAACCAAATTTTTCTTCAATTGAGCTTTTGCATCATGAATTTGATCGAACTGATCTTTAATCTTGATATCTATAATATCCATAAAAGTGTTCCTGTACCCATGAGTAGTCATTATTTTTATAGCATACCTTTCGGAAAAAATATTTTTTAAGTTGTTAATTTATATAACATTGTTTCCAAGCGTAACTTAGAAATAAAACTCCTTATCATTGAGTCATATACATTAAAGCCTCTATTAAAAATTACACCTCTCGTATTCTACAATTTTGCAAGCTCTCACATTTTGGCTCTCAATTATTATACAATTCAAATTATTTGCTTTTCCTGCTGCTTCTCATGCTCGCCCAATTTGATGTGAATTTAGTTGTTTTATTAGTTTTGCTTATTTGTGGTTTACTAAGTCAAAATACAGCAGTAACCGTTGCCGCAGGTGTGCTCATTGTCGTTAAAATTACGCCTTTAAATCAGTTTTTTCCTTATATTCAGGCTCATGGACTTAATTTAGGCATACTTATTTTAACCATTGGAGTACTTACCCCCATTGCGAGCGGTAAGCTGAGTGGAGAAAGTATTTTAAAATCCTTTATAAGTTTTAAATCACTTGTTGCTATCGCAATTGGGCTATTAGTTGCGTGGTTAGGTGGCCGTGGTGTGAAACTTATGTCAACCCAACCTGATGTTGTTGCAGGCTTACTTATTGGTACAGTTGCAGGTGTTGCTTTATTACGTGGTGTACCAGTGGGTCCCCTTATTGCAGCTGGTCTACTTTCGCTATTTATAGGCAAATAAATATCCGAAATTAATAAGGCGACTTCTGGTACTTTTTAATCAAAACTTAGGCTAAACGAATGTATTTAGCCTGAATAATAAGACGTCCGTTTTAAAGAAAATTTCTCAAGCTGTTTTAAGAAACCTTCAAAATAACTCTTCTCTTTTTCTTCAGTTCGATAGCCTGCATATAAAGTCCGTCTTAGGCCTGTTGGTGAAACACAATCTAAACGTCGACTTGTTACCCAGCCCTTTTGTTCATATTCATTCACAACCCAATCAGGTAAAGCAGCAATCCCTCGGCCACTTGCTACAAGCTGAATCAGCATTTGAGTAAGGTCGGTGGTTCTTATTTGTTTAGGTTGTATATTTGCAGGTATAAAGAGTTTCGACATGATATCTAAACGGTGCTTATCCACTGGATAAGTAATTAAAACTTCTTCTGCCAAGTCCTGAACTGTAATATTTTCAGCACGAACCAAGCGATGGGTGTTAGATAGAACCAAACGCGATTCATATTCAAAAATTGGAAAATATTCGATCCCTTTTAATGCAAGTGGATCAGCGGTAATGAGTAAATCAAACTCACCATTTTGTAAAAGTTCATGCGGATTCGCTTCAAAGCCTGAAGCAAAATCTAAGTCTACATCCGGATATTGATGACGATATTGATTAAGCAAAGGCATTAACCAGTCGAAGCAGCTATGACATTCAGAAGAAAAAATAATTCTGCCTGTTTGCCCATGCACAATACGAGTAATATCACTCTGAGTGATCTGAATTTGCGGCAATACATCATCAGCTAACTTGAGTAAGCGCTGTCCCACATTAGAAAAACTTACAGGCCGACTTCTACGGTTAACCACTTCTACTCCATACCAATGGTCTAATTCTTTTAATTGGTGAGAAATAGCAGACGGTGTTAAACACAGGTCATTAGCTGCGGCAACAAGTGAACCGTGTTCACGTAAAGCAACTAGAGTTTTAAGATGGCGAATTTCTAACATGGGCAAAAGCCTAAACAAATAGATTTATCCATAAATTTTGGAACTGATCTCTTATTTATGAATCAATAGAGTCAGCCTAGATAAATCTTCATTAATGAATAGTATTCATCTTATCATAATATTAATTAATATGTCTCAACTTGTATTTTATTGAATTACTTTTAAGGTAAATGAACTCACCTTTTCTTAAAGCAATGATTTCTTTTAGAATAAATTTTTTTCGTTCATATAAAGAAAAAGGCCTAACGGCCCTTTTCATATCATCATTGTACTTTTGCTTTCGGAAATGCTTGGTCAAAATCAATAAGTTTAAAGCTTTTTACCAAGTCATCTTGTCCGTACATTACTTCGTAAGAAGTTTCTTTCCCACTAAAATATGCTTCAGTTGGTGTTCCAAATACTTCCCACAATCCAAATGAAGCAACATCTGCTATACCATGTCCAAATGCACGGCTTACTTTCGCCCATTTTGGATAGCCTTGCTGGAAAGTATAAATTTCGACTCTTGTACCATCACGATATTCAGAAAGTACAGGCGCTCCCAACTCAGCAATAACATAATTACGCGAACTACCCGGATTTAAAACATTTAAATTTTTTTTACTTGGTTGATTCCCCGCCATAAAGACTGAGCAACCAGACATAGATAACATAACCACCCCCATAAGGCAGGCAATACTTAATTTTCTCACGATTTAGATTCTCTATTTTTTAAATATGTATACAACTTATTGTAATGCCTAAAGTATTACTGACTTATCATATACAATTTATTAAATAATTTCGATAAACCATTCAAAATAAAGATAAAAATATTTTTGGCTGAGATATGCAAACATGCTCTCAATATTTGAGTTTTTTATTATTTTAATCTCTTTTCCCTTATACTTTCATTTTTTGAGTCTTCTTTTAACTTATTATGGCTTCACCCCGATCTCCTCACTCTACACCACAACATTATTCTCTCTTTTTAGCAATTTTCTCACTTGCAGTAGGTGGTTTCTGTATTGGAACTACAGAATTTGTCGCAATGGGACTTATTCAGGAAATTGCGCACAACTTAAATATTACAGTACCTGAAGCTGGCCATTTTATTAGTGCTTATGCGTTAGGAGTTGTTATTGGGGCTCCAATCATTGCCATCCTTGGTGCAAAAGTGCCTAGAAAAACGCTATTACTTGGTTTAATGCTTTTTTATGGTATTGCTAATGCTTGTACAGCTTTAGCGCATACACCTGAAACTGTTTTAATTTCTCGTTTTATTGCAGGTTTACCTCATGGCGCATATTTTGGAGTGGGTGCTCTAGTCGCGGCTGAACTAGCTGGGCCTTCACGAAGAGCTTCTGCTGTTGCTCAAATGATGATGGGTTTAACTGTTGCGACTGTTATTGGAGTACCTTTAGCAACATGGTTAGGCCAACATTTTGGTTGGAGAGCAGGTTTTGAATTTTCAGCAACCATTGCCTTTCTAACTTTAATTGCTGTTGGTTGCTTTGTTCCAAATATTCCAGTTCAAGCCACCGCTAGTATAAAAACCGAATTAGCCGGCCTTAAAAATATAAACATGTGGTTAACCCTTGCAGTTGGTGCTATTGGCTTTGGAGGAATGTTCTCTGTATATAGCTATGTTTCACCAATTTTAACTGAATACACAAAAGTTAATATTGAAATTGTACCTATTGCTTTAGCCCTATGGGGTGTTGGAATGGTGATTGGTGGTTTAACAGCAGGTTGGCTTGCAGATAAAAATCTCAATAAAACTATTGTTGGTGTACTCATTAGCTCAGCTATAGCTTTTGTTATTGCAAGCTTCTTAATGAGTAATATTTATAGTGCAATCGCCTCTTTATTCTTAATCGGACTTACTGTGATGGGATTAGGTGGAGCCTTACAAACACGTTTAATGGATGTGGCAGGTGATGCTCAAACGCTAGCAGCTTCACTGAATCACTCTGCCTTTAATCTAGCCAATGCATTAGGTGCATTTTTAGGAGGTTGGGTTCTGAGTCATCAAATGGGGTGGATTGCACCGATCTGGGTAGGTTTTGTACTAAGTCTTGGTGGTCTTATTATCTTACTCATTGCATTTGCTGTAGAAAAAACAACTAAGAAAGCCTGATTCTCGTCAGGCTTTCTTAGTGAAATATTAATCTGTTAGCTTTTCACCGCAATGTGGACAATAACACTTCTTCTCTCTTACTGACTCTTTTTCTTCTAACACCTTTTCGCGCATAATTTGAATAATCAGATTATGTGCTTGTTCTTTTGGTAATCCCACCTTTTGCCTAATACGTTCTATTTCAACTTCATCATGCAGAATATCAATACCACGCACTTGAAGTAACTCTCGGAACTCTTGTTCGAGACGCTGATTACGTTGATTAAGTTCATTTGCTAGACCAGAAGCTAAAATACCAGCGGGCAAAGCTGCGATACCCACGCCTAAAATTGTAATTAAAGCGCCTAATAACTTTCCTAAACTCGTCACAGGCGTAACATCACCATAGCCAACTGTAGTTAAGGTAACAACTGCCCACCACATTGCTTTAGGAATAGAACTAAAAGCTTCCGGTTGAGCTTTATTTTCAACAACATAAATACCCGAAGCAGTCATAATAATCATAATGATTAAAATAAAAATCACTGCCTGAAAGGAACCTTTTTCTCGTTTAATTACGCATAGCAATATCTGTAAAGAGATAAAATAACGAGTTAACTTTAGTAAGCGAAATAATCTTAGTATCCTTAACATACGAAGATCTATTCGTACAAAGAAATTTAAATACGCTGGCAAAATTGCCATCAGATCAATTAATGCCTCCCCGCTTTTCATCCACGCTAAACGCTGCTTCCATGCACCTTGTGTAGGATCACGCTCTACTACACTCCAGAGGCGTAAGAGGTATTCAACACTAAAAATCGTGATTGAAATATTTTCAAAGTAATCAAACCATATACGATAGCTGTAATACAGATCATTTACTGTTTCTAGCAATACAGCAACTACATTACCAATAATTAAAAAAACCAAGAAGTAGTTGATGCATCTGCTCACGACTGTTTCATAATCATGATTATGAAGATTGTTATAGAAGAACTGACGTAATGCCTTCCAAGCTAAAATTCGCATACGGATCTAAGTCACAATATATTGAACATATATTAAGCTCACACACGTAAATTCACCACTATAGTGACTAATAAAATATTTTATTAATTGTATTAACTAAACAATCATAAAGAATATTTCATATTTTCTAATTATATTTTAATGAGCGGCAACATATCTAAATTCATTTTCTTCCCACCATTGCACATCATAAATACCGGCATGAGACTTCAAAATGATATTAATATAATTTTGAAGTAACATAATATGATGGGTGATATCTAATTTTTTAAAAAGAAATCTTCTCAAAATCGGTGTATTCGGTGAAATAAATATTGCAAAGCCATTATTGTACTCTTCGTAAACACTAATACCGAGATACATCGTAATTTCAGGTAATGGGATCTCTATCTCCCACCCCCAACTTTGAGCATTTAATTCAATATTTAAGTGATATCTGTTTTTCAAGATACTATAAATATACTGTGCTATATCTTCAGTTTTTTGTACTAAAGTATTCCCGTCTTCTGCTGATAAATGTTGATCATATCGTTGGTAATCATCAAATTTAAATTCAACAATTGTCTTTAGCATTTTTAAGTTCCATATATAAAATACCCATGTTCTTTTTAATTATTTTTAAGTTCATGCAAATATTTTAAAACAAAATCTTCTTTAATATCTAGCGATATATTTATTTTTACATTTTAAAGAAATAAAACATGATGTATTTAATATTTTCGAATACTAATTATGCATTAATTCTCATTTAAATAAAAAAGGAGCTGATTATTCAGCTCCTTTTTTGTACTAAATTGAGTATTAAGTCAATTGAGCAGCAGCAATTTTCTTAGTATCTACTTTATCAGCAGCATTTGTATATTCGCCCATTTGGTCGAAATTCAAATATTTGTAGATGTCAGCAGACATACTGTCAATCTGAGCCGCATATTGTTGGTATTCTTCTGGAGTTGGTAATTTACCAAGTACAGCAGCAACAGATGCAAGCTCAGCAGATGCTAAGTAAACGTTAGAACCTTGACCTAAACGGTTAGGGAAGTTACGTGTAGAAGTCGATACAACAGTTGTATTCGGCGCAACACGTGCTTGGTTACCCATACATAATGAACAGCCAGGCATTTCAGTACGTGCACCAGCACGGCCATAAGTGTTATAGAAGCCTTCTTCCATTAACTGATGTTCGTCCATACGTGTTGGTGGAGCCAACCATAAACGAGTTGTTAATGAACCACTTGGTACTTTCTCAAGTAACTGACCAGCAGCACGGAAGTGACCAATGTTAGTCATACAAGAACCGATGAATACTTCATCAATTTTGTCGCCTTGAACGTCAGAAAGAAGTTTTGCATCATCTGGATCGTTCGGGCAGCAAAGAATAGGTTCTTTGATTTCTGACAAGTCAATTTCATACACTTTAGTGTATTCAGCATCTGCATCAGCTTTAAGTAAGCTTGGGTTTGCTAACCATTTTTCCATGTTTTCAACACGGCGAGCCATTGTACGAGCATCACCATAGCCTTGTGAAATCATCCACTTAAGCATTGTGATGTTAGAACGTAGGTACTCAGCAACTTTCTCTTCAGAAAGTGTGATTGCACAACCAGCAGCTGAACGTTCAGCAGAAGCATCAGAAAGTTCGAATGCTTGCTCAACTGTTAAGTCAGTTTCCATTTCTGTTAAGTCGATTTCTAAGATACGACCAGAGAAGATGTTTTTCTTACCTTTTTTCTCAACAGTAAGATCGCCTTCTTTGATTGCATAGTAAGGAATCGCATGTACAAGGTCACGTAAAGTGATACCAGGCTGCATTTTACCTTTGAACTTAACAAGAACTGATTCAGGCATATCAAGTGGCATTACACCAGTTGCAGCAGCGAAAGCTACAAGGCCAGAACCTGCAGGGAACGAAATACCAATTGGGAAACGAGTATGCGAGTCACCGCCAGTACCTACTGTATCTGGAAGAAGCATACGGTTTAACCAAGAGTGGATAATACCGTCACCTGGACGTAAAGATACACCACCACGGTTCATGATGAAGTCTGGAAGTGTATGTTGCATTTGTACGTCAACTGGCTTTGGATAAGCAGCAGTGTGACAGAAAGATTGCATAACTAAGTCAGCAGAGAAGCCCAAGCAAGCTAAGTCTTTCAACTCATCACGAGTCATAGGACCAGTTGTATCTTGAGAACCAACTGTAGTCATCTTAGGTTCACAGTAAGTACCAGGAATTACGCCTTGGCCTTCTGGAAGACCACATGCACGACCAACCATCTTCTGAGCTAAAGTAAAGCCTTTGCCAGTTGCAGCAGGTTGTACTGGAGTACGGAATAAAGTAGATGGAGCTAAACCTAAAGCTTCACGCGCTTTAGCAGTCAAACCACGACCAACGATCAAGTTAATACGACCGCCAGCACGTACTTCATCTAGAAGAACTGGAGTTTTAAGTTCAGACTCAGCGATTTGTTCGCCATTTTTGAACGCAGTTACTTTAGCTGCTGAGTGATCAATCTTAAGAACGATTTCGTCGCCCATGTTCATGTTGGCAACATCAATTTCTACAGGTAACGCACCAGCGTCTTCCATAGTGTTGAAGAAAATCGGAGCGATTTTAGAACCTAAGCAGTAACCACCGTCTTTCTTGTTAGGAATGTGCGCGATTTCGTCACCGAAGAACCAAAGCACAGAGTTTGTTGCAGATTTACGAGATGAACCTGTACCAACAACGTCACCTACGTAAGCAACTTGGTTGCCTTTCGCAATAAGTTCTTTAATTTGGCTTAATGGACCAACTTCACCTGGTTTTTCAGGATTGATACCATCACGCTCGTTTTTCAACATTGCATTTGCGTGTAATGGGATATCTGGACGGCTCCAAGCGTCTTGAGCTGGAGACAAGTCATCAGTGTTTGTCTCACCAGTTACTTTGAATACAGTAAGTTTGATTTCTTCTGGAACATCTTTACGACTAGTGAACCATTCAGCATCAGCCCAAGATTGTAAAACAGCTTTTGCACTAGCATTACCAGCTTTAGCTTTGTCAGCTACGTCATGGAACGCATCAAATACAAGTAATGTTTTTTTCAATGCTTCAGCAGCTAAGTTCGCGAGTTCAGCATCATCTAGAAGCTCAACTAAAGGCGCTACGTTATAGCCACCAAGCATTGTACCTAGTAAATAAACTGCACGTTCTTTAGAAACTAGCGGAGATGTCGCTTCGCCTTTTGCAATCGCTGCCAAGAAAGCTGCTTTTACGTAAGCTGCTTGGTCAACACCTGCAGGAACACGGTTTTCAAGCAAATCAACCAAGAATGCTTCTTCACCTGCCGGTGGGTTTTTTAATAACTCAACAAGTTGAGCAGTTTGAGCATCATCAAGTGGCTTCGGTGGGACTCCGAGTGCGGCACGTTCAGCAACGTGTTGGCGGTAAGCTTCTAGCACGGTGTTCATTCCTCTTTTTTTAAAAAACTACTTGTAAATTCCAGCTTTCACAAAGCTTCACAAGTAATATGGACTACAAAATTTTACTAGAGTTCAAGCTAAAAGTTAATGCGCGCGGGGTGTTTCTCCGTGATGCCCATTATTTTGTAACTAAATACCCCTGTATAAATAATGATCTTAATGACTGCATTATCATGCGATATTTTGAATTGAAAGAACACTCCACCTTAGTGGAGTGTTGGTGATGTCTTGTACACTTAGAACTTTTTGTAATTTGGCATCTTGTCGTGTGGCGTAACCAGACACTCCTCTGCCATTTGTTTTCTAATTTTCTCTTGTAGGGCTTCGGGGTTAGTTTTTAGTTCATCTTGTGGAATAGCATAAACTTTTTCAATAATATTCAAGATGAATTTTTTTGTGATTTCATCTTCAATTTTATTTGCATGTTCAATTGCTTGCGACTTTTCAATCGCCTGCTGACGGTCAAATACAATGCTTCTCGCAGCATTCCCAACACTTGTACAAAAGCCATGCCATTGTTCTTCAGGTGTTAAAGTTTTTTTCTCTGTACAGCCGACCAACAACATACCCATCAAAACAAATAAAACTTTTTTCATCATTACTCTACACAGACTATGCTGACCACATCATACTGAATCTGACAAACTTTGCAAAAACTGCCATAAAAAAACCGAGATATAAATTCTCGGTCTTTGATATGAAGTATGAGTAATGCTCGTTTTGTGATTCGGGTTAGTTAAAAAATTTAATATCCGTAGGTGTAGAAAGTTTTGCTGCATCACCAATGGATTTTAAAGTACCTTTTTCCCCATCAAAGCGGAACAAACTAATGTTATTACTAAAAACATTGGTCACATACAGATATTTACCCGACATATCGAATGAGAAAGCGCGTGGTTCAATACCATTAGCTTTATAAACTGTCGGTTTACCGAGCAATCCATTTTGTTGGATTTTAAAGACCAGAAGTTTGTTGTCTGCACCGCGATTAGCAGCAATTACATATTTGCCATTTGGACTCAAGATAATTCCACTCGCACTCTTGAACTCAGGTGTTTTGTCCTCGTGAATTAGTTTTAGCTGGCCCACTTTTTTCAAATAGCCATCTTGCACATTAAATATCACGATCTCACTTTGCATTTCTGCGGTAAGGTATGCATGTTTGCCATTTTGTGAAAAGACCATATGACGTGGACCAGAACCATGACCGAGAGTCACGTCTCGATTGCTGTCCGCTTCAAGTGGTTGGAGATTACTCGGGTTATAACGAAAAGCATAAACTTTGTCATTTCCTAGATCGCTCGCATATAAATACTTGCCATCTGGGCTGAAAGTTGTCGAATGTGCATGGCCACTCTCTTGACGACCTTTGACATGACCAGAACCTTCTGCGAAAACTATATTTTGTACCATTTCACCCAAATGGCCGTTTGCTAAAATTGGGAAAACAGCTACCCCACCACGACCTTTATCAAATGCCGAATAATTAGACACAAACAAGAATTTACCATCTAAACTGATTGTTGCATGTGTTGGATGCCCACCATGACTATTTACTGTGTTCAAAACTTCCACTTTTGCGTTTTGAACTGATAATGCAGTCACTGCCCCTTCATTTTCTTCATTCGTTGTATAAGCAAAACGGCCATCTTTTGATTTGACAATCCAAGAAGGACTTTTCATTTTTAATACTTTAACAGGAGTTAAAGTTCCATCGCCATTAAATTGAAGCTGGTACAAACCTTCACTAGCTTGTTTTGGTTTTTGCACAAGCGGTGCATCAGGAATTGATGTCCAAGTTCCTACTAAAGCGATTTGTTGTTGTGCAGCATTTACGGTGGAGTTCCAACCAAATGATAAAAGCGTCAGCGACAATGTGGCGGTTAATTTATGAATGAGCCCACGATATTTAATATGTGTATCGTTAACCTTGCTCTGTTTAATTTCAACATAAGAATCTATTTTCACTGTATTTCCTTGAAAAACTCACCTTATTTTTAACTATCAACAAGGTATAACAAACTAATTTCATTTAATGATTCTGAAAACTAATTTATAAAACTGCAATTTTCAAGTGAATTTTCTTTAATCAGAATGCCTTTCAAGGCTTAGGTCATGGGAACAAACCAATGCCTGATCTGATAAATATTCAAATTTTTAAAATACCATGAGAGCAAAAATAAAAGCCCACCGGAAGGTGAGCTTTTCTTCTATTCATTAATGACTCAATTCAAATAAAGCATTACAAGTGATGGCATCTTTTCCAAGATTTACTGCCCATCTACTTAGAAACGCCAGTTGTAGAATAAGTCGATTGCTCTTTCTAAAGACTGACTCGCTTCTAAATATAAGCGGCGGTTCATTTGATAACGCAACGTAAGCTTATTGACAGGAGTAAATACACCCACACCATAACGAATGAATAAGTCAGGCGTAATGTATCCAGTAAGGCTTACTTGTGTATCGTCACCTGTACCTTGAGCATCTAATGCAAGCCCACTTAGACCAAAAGTACGGCCAATTTGGTTTGTTAAAGCACGTGTACCACCTAGGCCCATACTAATACCAGCAGCAGCAATCGTATTGTTTACATCAGATTTAAATCCTTCTGCATTACTTAAACCACTTGAACCTTCATTAATACGCCCTGTCACGAGTGCATTTAAGGCTTCTTGCTCAGAAAGACCTGCATCATTATAAACTTGAATACTTGGTGATGATGCCGTACCTGTAACACGAACACCCACCATACTACCCTGAACATTTTTATTGGCATCAATATCTAAAGTCGGATTTGCCAATGGCCCATTGAAACGGGCAATTGCACGGTTCAAATCTAAGCTCTGTCCATACGCTTCAATTTTCACTTTTTGGCTTACACCAATAGCCCCCATTGCGCGCATTGCTGTTTCATAACCACGTTGGGTTAAGTTCAAACGCCCCACTAAAGGAATATTACTGTTAAAGCCTTGGAAAATAACCTGATTACCCACATTCACCGAAATATCAGCACGAATATCCCAAGGTTTTGCGGCACGTAAAATTGCAAGCGGGTCTTGCCCTTGACGAACGATCCGAACATCTGAAGATGTATTAATGACAGGTGCCGTTGTTTCAGGCATTGAAATACGTGCACGAGGAATATCTACCGATCCTTTTAAGCTTAAGCGCTTATCGAAAGGATACATATCAAGTGTCAAATTCGGATTGGCAATTGCTGTAATTAATGGTGCTTGACGTACAAGTAAGTTATCGCCTTTTAAATTCAACTGTAAACGTGGTGTATCTTTCCAATCAAAACTACCTTTGAGTAATCCAACACCTTGGCCACTGTTAAATGCACCATCAATGGTCGCCATATCCTGACGAATAGATGAATATACTTGTACATTGGTTAAGTTAACCGGCAGGGAAATCATACTGATTGCCCCATTTTTCAAGCGCATTTCACCTGTAAACTGTGGCTGAGTTAATGTTCCATTCACTTTACCTGCCAATGCCAAAGTACCACTCATTGAACGCACGTCTTGAATAAACGGTTTTAAGACTTTTAACTGTACATCGTTAAATGCTACCTCACCATGCATTGGCATTGATGATTGATATGGATTAATAATGACATTTGCATATCCAGTACCAATATCAGGTGTTTTTACATCAACACGGAACAATAAACCTTCTGAAATACTTTTCGCAATTACACTTAACTCATCATAAGCCAAGGTTGTTGGCGGATCTTGTGGGTCTTCGGCAGCCAGACCAAGTTCACCTTTACGGGTCACTAAACGTGCATCAAGCTTAGGATGTCCACCATTTACCCAAGAAGCTTTAGCATAACCATTAAGTTGACCCGTCATAGCCAGACCTTCTGGCATAAATGCTGCAAAATCACCTAAGTCCAGATTTTGAGTAACAAACGAAATATTACCTTGTGCCTTACTTACTCGCACAGGTTGATCAAGACATAACTGACTATTTCTACTTTGCCAACAATGCTGCCCAACATATAACTCAGAACGTGCTGACGAGAAAACAACAGGTGCATTTTGATTTTGCGCTAAACGAATTCGACGCGAATCAAAGCTTCCTTTCTGAATTTGTCCTAACCAATCGTTATTCTGGTTAAGACCACCTGCCAACTGAACATAAAATTTAGAGATATTATTATTGGCCTGCACTTTTAACAGATGCGCTTTTCTTGTTCCTGCCAAATTAAGCTCAGCAGACTGGATGACACGACTACCACTACGTAAATTGTCTAGCTTTGCAGTAAGCTGAGTTGGTGTTGTTTCTGAAGTAGGAAGTTCACCCTGAATACGAAGCTTTTTAACACTTACCAAGTTATTAAAGGCAAAATTATCAACCGCAATATTCGCGATTGCTTTAAGACGCGGTTGAGACTGAACACTCAAGTCCCCATACGCACGACCACTTAAACCAGGATACAATTCATAAAGTGCAGGTGCATTGAGCTTAATTTTTAAATTCTGCGCATTACCAGTCGCTTGTAGCTGGTTTTGGGCATAAACTAAAAATAGATTATTCGCTTCAAACTGTTGAGGTAAAAAGCCTTTTTGGTTCGAATCCATGAGTACAGATAAGTTACCTTTACCTCTTACTGGTTTATTATTTAAAAAACCTGCAAGATTCAATTGCTGAATATCAATACGCTTTAATTTATCGGACCAAACACCTTGAGTTTTTACGTTTCCTGATATTTCGCCTTTTACACTAGAGACAAAATATTGAGGTTTAAAACGGACTAATGAACTATTAATATCCCAAGCAAGACGGTCTTTTAAATTTAATGATCCCGTCGCATAGATTTTCCCAGCAACACCATCGTGCTGTAACTGGCTAATACGAATAAATTCTGGGGTACCTGCAATAGAGAATTTTAATAAACCATTGGCCTGATTAAGAGCTTTTAAAGATCCGTCATAATTGACTGCAAAACCTTTAAAACCACCACCAGCTTTAACATCATTAAATAATAAAGCGGCTGTACTTTTCCCGCCTAAACTTACAGTCTCTTGACTGGCTTGAGCCAATCGACCAGTTAAATCAATTTTCTCAAACTGAATGATTTGCTGGTTTGGTTTAGCAAAACCATTTGCTTTAATTGAACCATTTAGAAGATTAACAGGTGCTGCCGCATGAATACTTTGTGGATTAAAGTCTTTTGCATTTAACAATGCGTTCCAAGCCAACTGGCGTTTTTCAGTAGGAAGTAAAACTTTAGCCTGTCCATTAAGACTACCCTTTTGTGCAGCAAAGCTAAAACTCGGAACATTCAAGATATTATCTTTAACATTCAACGTTGCGAGATATTGTCCTGCTGGCAATAAAGTTTTTTCATGCTGATATACTTTAGTAGCCACCTTAATATCTTGCTGACCATCTCGCAAAGTCAGATCAACTTGACCACTATCACTACTCAACCAGCCGATATATGGCATTGCCCGATCTATATTTGCCCAAGCCACATTCATTAACATAGGCTGTGGTTTTTTATTTTTCTCAGGTGCTTGGTTTAATTTAAGTTTCCAAGACTCATAGCGGTCAAAATTAATATTAGCCAATACTTCAGTGCCTTTTTCTAAAGAACCAGTTGAAGCAACAGCAGCATCTAAACTTGGCGGTAAGAAATCCTGAACGACTTGAGGAATCGCTTTATCTTTAGGATTAATATGATCTAAACGGCCTTTTACATCCCAAGTGACATGATCTTTCCAATTTACCAAACCTTTTAAGTTAACAGCTCCTTTCATGAGCTGACCATTAAAGTTAGTAATATTCAACTGGTGAACGAGATCTGTATTCATTAAGGCATTATATTGGCCTTCGGGTAAATTCTCACCTTTTAAGTCAGTATCAAGTGCTAAGTTTAGTTGTTTAATATCACCCTGAAAATTAATGACACCGTTTTTAGCAAATAATTTTTGTTCAACCAATAAAGGCAAATGATAATTTTTGAATAACAATGCGCCTTGCATAGGCACTTCATGACGAACAGGATGTAAAACAACCCAACCAGTTAATAAATCTGGTGTGGTGGTTGCAACACCTGCACGTATAGTATCTAAACTCCCTCGTGCAGCAACTTTAATATCTTGAATATTTAAGCTTTTTAGAGAAGGAATTTTTAGATCTGCTGTCGCATCTAGTGGATATTTCCCGCTAAAGTCCATCTTTCCTGTTGCGTTATGCACAGAAAGATAACCCATGTCCATACTCGAGTTTTCAAATTTTAATTTGGTATCTGACCAAAGTGCGTCATTTAAATGAACGTCATGGAAATTTACAACTGTGCCTGAATTTTTAATTTCTAAATGATCAACATCTGCTTTATCTACACGAAGCACAAATGGCAATTTAATCGGTTTAAATTCAAATGGTTTATTTGATGGGGGAGCTTTATTAATAATGATTAAATTACGTACATCTGCATTACTCAAATGGACTTCTTTTTCTAATAATAAAGAACGCCACCCCAAGCGGACATCAGCTCGATCTAAAGTAACATCAACCTCTTTTAACTGAACAATAATATTTTTAAGGATAATTCCTCTGAGTAAATTACCCCCTTCATATTCATATTTAATCACTTGCTGAGCTTGTAAAACACGGTCTAATAAGAAACGGCTTCCACGGTCAGTCGACATCATAATAATGATAGAAGCAACAAGTAATAAAAGTATGATTAATATCGTCAGCACGAAGCTACGTAAAATACGTCGCTTCTTAGGAGAGCTAGGTGCCGAAGTGGGCTGCTGTTCTACTTCCGCCATAAAATAAACCTAATAAAATTTTATTTTTAAAGTTGTGGACCTATAAAGAAATGTAAACGAATCGGATGATTATCGTCTGAAATACCTGACGCCACATCTAAACGAATTGGCCCAATTGGAGATTTCCAGCGGATACCGACACCAACACTATAGGCAGTCGGGTTTTTAAAATCCTTATCGTAAGCATTACCAAAATCAGAAAAAACAGCTGCACGCCAACCCTCTTTGAATTGATAGTTATATTCTAAAGAGCCTACAGCCAAAGCCTGCCCACCAATTTTATATCCATTTTCTTCTGGTGAAAGACTCTTATAATCAAAACCACGTAATGACTGGTCACCACCAGTAAAGAATCTTAAATTGTAGGGAACTTTATCAAATTTATCGGTAAAAATATAACTTAAATCTGATCGGCCAACAAACTGGTGGTCATCGTGTTCACCTAAAGAATAGATAAATCTCCAGCCTGCTGTTGCAATTGCCATATTGGCATCTGAAAGTAAGCTTTCGCTTCCAAGTTCTAATTTATAAGTTTGTTTAAATGCTTTCGTTGGGTTTAAACGTGTATTACTCGAAGTTTTTGAAGTTTCATAACTAAACAATAAAGCTTCTTGCTCTGATGCAGCAGTTTTAAAGGCATCTGGTAACTCAGAAATATCTACATCACCTTTTTGAGTTAGGCGGTCCAGACGATAGCGTACCCCGATAGTATGTTGCCAGTTACCTAATGGCTTTTTAATCACTCGTTCACCACCCAATACTGCCGATTCAGTAAGTAAACCTACATCGGGACCAATATTATTTCGAGTCTCGCGTTCATAACCACCAACAATGTTAAAGTAATCATTTAATGGGTGTTTATAAGGAATACTATAACGGCCATCTATGGACTGGCGAATTTGTGAAAGCTCAAAGTTGGCATCAAATGAATGACCGTATTGGTTCACGATTGAGCGGCGATATTGACTACGTAAACGCGCCCCAGTGTCAGTACCATAACCCACACCTGTTTCCAAACTATTTAGTTTGTCCGCATTTAAAGTCACAATCACCGGAATTACTTTTTCTTCACGGGCTTTGGCTTGTAAACGGTCTTGTTCAGATTGTTGTTCTTCATGTTCAACTGCTGCCGCTTTTAAACTAGCTGGTGCTGCAGCTAAGTGTACATTTTCAGTTCCGGCAAATTGTTTTTCATCGACGACATCTTGAGTAACTTCTTTACTAGATGAAGCCAACTGACGTACTTTAGCAAGCTGTTGTTGCTCTACAGGAAGTAATTTCGATTCATCAATATTAACGTTTTGCTGATCGACTAAAGCTTGTAAATCTGGTGGCAATTCAAGTGGCTTTTCAATTGGATCAGGCTTAATAGAATCGACCAAGGTGTAGTTAAAATAACGTGAGTTCGTCAAGTTATTGGCTAAAGTATTTACACGCCAGAATGTGTAGTCATCACCCTCTTTCCAAGGTGCCATACTCTCAAGAATATTGAGTTTGATCGGCAACGGTTTTGAAGGATCGCTCATACGAAACTCAACCTTACCCAGCTTATACCGCTCACCTGTCTCATACTTGAGATTAATATCTGCTTTATTTTCAGGTTGGCTGACTTTCACATCATGTAAACGCCAAAATGCATCAAAATAACCGTTATTCGATGCAGCATCGACAATTCGGCTTTTGGTTGTTTCATACAGACCATGATTAAAAATATCCCCTACGTCTTGGTCTGGAACTAAACGAATAACCTGAAACTGTGGTTGTTTTTCACCAGGTCCACTAAATTCAATATTTTGTTCATTAATTCTTACAGGTTCGTTTGGAGTAACGTTAACTCGAACTCGACTGGCACTTAATTTCTCAAAACGAAACTCGGCGTTGTAATAACCCACAGCTTGTGCAGCCTGATTACTTAAACTTCTAAGTTGCGGCAATGCTGCATTAAAATCTTCAAATGATTCTTGGGTAAATGTAGATAATTTACCTTTAATATTTTTCGCAAGATCCGCTGGAGCCCCACTGACCTCGGCTGTAATACGAGGTATTTGCTCCATCGGAACCACACGCGGTGGACGGATTTTATTTATTATTCGCTTAAAAAAACCTTTTGTTTCGGGTGGTTCTTCAGTAGCGGCTGTAAGCTCAGGTAAAGTTTTCCCAGTTTCGTTGGCTTCGACTACAATCTTACTGTCCGACTGAATCTCATGCATGAGCTGGTCAATATTTACAGGTGCCTGATTAATATCATGTAGCTCTGCTTGTGATGCGTCATTTACCACCATTTCCGGATGCTTTTGCGTTCCATTTTGGAAGTTTTGAGCTTCGGTCTTTGCCTCTTCTGCTACCCGATAAATTTCATTTGCCATGTTCTGATCAACAGGCATAACGGGTAAATCTTCGAGATTATCAAGCGTAATTGGCTTAAATTCTTCAATCTGATTTGGAAATTGTTCTTGTTGTTGCAATATAGCCAAGCTATCTTGTTGTTGCTGTGCTTGAGTTACTAAAGTAGCCACATCAGTAATTGGAACATCATTTTGCTTATTTGTATTTATTTGCTGTAATGATGAATCAGCTACCGCTTGGGTGGTTGCTGGTGTTACTGTCTCAGCTGAACTTTGAGCATAACAAGGACTAACACATAAACTTAACAATAGGCTGCTACAAATAAGTTTAGGTATACTCTGCATTTTTAAGATTAAATGCATAGAGTGAGAAAGAGTTGACTGTTTAAACTTAATTTTAGAAGGCATGGAAAACTCTAAACTTATTTTTTAATAAACGCACCAATATGAGGATAAAACTCACTCGAAACCATTGATTTTTCATTTAATCAAGCGTTAAAAATATCATACATGGTTTTCGATGCAAATTAACACTCCGTCACATTTTTTAATAAAACTCAATGAAGCTTGCACATGATGAAACAAGATGAATCCCTGATGACATCACGTCGGTTTGTACCGATGTTTTTTACACAGTTTTTTGGCGCATTAAATGACAATGTTTTTAAGCAAGCTTTATTGTTGGTCATTACTTATGGCTGGATTCAGCAGCAATCCGCCCCAGTAAGCACACTCAATAATTTAGCAGCATTATTGTTTATCTTGCCATACTTCTTTTTTTCAGCAACCGCTGGACAAATTGCTGACAAATATGAGCGCTCCCAACTCGTGCGTGGCATAAAAATATTAGAAATTATTATTATGCTCATCGGTTCTGCTGGTTTTTTATTGGGTCATTTATGGCTACTTCTTCTCGCTTTATTTTTAATGGGTACACACTCAACCTTTTTTGGCCCTATTAAATATGCGATTTTGCCTGAAATTTTAAAACCAAATGAACTCATGTCTGGTAATGCCCTGTTTCAGTCAGGTACATCTATGGCGATCTTGTTTGGTATGATCTTGGGTGGTGCCGTAATTGCTTCATCACAAGGTAATTTATTGTGGATTAGTATTACGGTAGTCGCTATTGCTTGCATAGGCTATGTATTTAGTCGCTTCATTTTGCCACAAAAAGTTGCTGCACCTGATTTAGAGATTGACTGGAACTTTATTCGTACCAGTTTCCAAACCATTAAATATGCCAAGAGTTTACCCTTAGTATTCACCATTTTATTAGGTAACTCGTGGTACTGGTTTTATGGAGCAACTTATTTAACGCAAATTCCGCAGTTGACCCAACAAAATCTTCATGCATCAGAGAATGTTGTTAGTCTTTTACTAACTTTCTTCTCAGTCGGAATTGGTGTGGGTTCTTTGCTTTGCCGCAAAATTGGTGGTTCAGACATTAATATTAAAATGGTACCAATCGGTGCAATTGGCCTTACTGTTTTTGCGCTTTATCTTGCAGCAAGTCTGGCTTTTGTACCCGAAAAAACCGGAGCATTACTGACTTTAAAAGATATCTTCACTCAAGGCTGGGTTTACTACCATGTCATGATTGCTGTGACTTTACTGGGTATAAGTGGCGGTTTTTATATTGTTCCTTTGTATGCCATGATGCAGGCTTACTCACCACGCTCACATCGTGCCCGAGTGGTTGCAGCGAATAATATTTTAAATGCTGTATTTATGGTTTCTTCTGCAATTTTCTCAATCTTAATCTTAAGTGTTTTAAAAATTGATATTAAAATACTATTTATTATTACAGCTGTTCTTAGTGCAATCTTTAGTATCTGGCTTCTTGTCCGACTAAAACCAATGCTTGCCACAGCACATCTTTCTTTGGAGGACTAATTTATGCGCCACTACACAGGAATTGATCAACTTATTAACTCCTTTGATCAGGCATTACGTAGTCTTGTTCCAGGTGCAACAGCAGCACAGCGCCAAAACCCGGCTGAAACGGCTGAAACACAACTCGGTGTGGAAGATGCTCGCCATGTTGCAGGCCTCATGCGTGTTAACCATAGTGGTGAAGTATGTGCTCAAGCGCTTTATCATGGACAAGCATTAACGGCAAAATTACCAAACGTACGCCGTGAAATGCAGCAAGCAGCAATTGAAGAACAAGACCATTTAGCTTGGTGTGAAGACCGTTTAAATGAGTTGAATAGCCATACAAGTTTATTAAACCCTATCTGGTACGGCCTTTCATATGGCATGGGCGCTCTTGCAGGTATTGCTGGTGATAAATATAGCTTAGGTTTTGTTGCTGAAACTGAGCGTCAGGTAAGCATGCATTTGCAAGATCATTTAAACCAATTACCAGCTCAAGATGACCGCTCTCGTAAAATTTTAGAGCAAATGAATGAAGATGAATTGCATCATCGTCATACTGCGCTTGAAGCAGGTGGTGTTGAATTACCTTATGCAGTAAAAATCAGTATGACTGCTATTTCAAAATTAATGACTAAAACCAGTTATTACCTTTAAAAAATAAAGGATTGATCTTGAATAGATCAATCCTTTTTTCAAATCTTATTTTAAGCCATGATCGTATTTGAAACGTTCGATATCCCGAATAGAATCCCAATAATTACGATTGATACGGTCACGATCAATTTGTAATTCTCTTAAAAGCTTACGATAACGTTCACGCTCTTCTGGCTTCAATTTATCATTATAAGCATTGTCAGAATATTGCTTAAGCTTTTCGTCATAACGATCATATTCAGTTTTTGCACTGTAGTAATCAGAAGCCGCCCGATAATAAGGCCTTAAACGATTACGCTGCTCGATTGGGCATACATTAATATTACCATTACCCTCTAAAGCGTTATAAAAAATGTTCGCTGGTTGGCAATAGTACCCTAGGCCTTCTTTATACCCACGCTCATACGACTTTTGATCTGGAACAATATTGGCTTTTCCACATGCTTTGTAATATTGATCTAAACGAGGAGAAGAACCCTTTGAACCATCTTTCTCACCCACTGATGACCAATTCGCAGTCTTACATTCTTCTACGCTCATTGCAGCACAACCTGAAAGGCTGATTGCTAAAATGGCTAAACCGATATTTTTCATATTAAGAGAACTCAAAAATAACATTAAAAAAACGCAAAAAATAAAATTCCAGTGCAGGGACAATAAAAGTCTTACTTTATTCAAGACTTATACATAAAAGTTTAACTGGATAAGCGTTTAAGTCTAAAGCACTTTGACCATCTCACCAAATTTAAGGGCTGTAATTATTAATTATATTTCATTTAAAAAATGGGAAATCATAAATAACTAGATAAATCTTATATGTTAATTTTACTTTAAAAAATCACCCCACAAACAAACCCCAACCACTTGATTTAAAATACAAAAATTATAATTATTTATAAAATATTGCTTAATCATTTTACTCTTTTTTTACGCGATTAACTTCCAAGGCTAAGGTAGGATTTGAGCTAAATAACCACCAAGGTTTTTTATAATGAGTACGCTTACTTACCCCAATTTAAACTTAAAAGATTCTCACTTTAAGGCATTTAAAATATCAGATGATTTTACTCCACCGACACAAAATCACACTTTCAATGCAGAACTTTTTTTGAAAGAAGTGGATGAATATTTAAGTTTATATCCTCAGACTCAACACATTGATATTTGTCTACATGACTTAAACGGGCATATTCGTGGTAAACGAATTGATGTTAAAAGCCTCAAAAATCTATCTCATGGATGTTATTTTCCTCTTTCTGTGTATGCCATGAGTCTTGATGGAAAAGTGATTGAAGAGACAGGGCTAGGAAAATATATTGGTGAACCAGATAGACTTTGCTTACCCATTTTAGGCAGCCTACAACCCAGTGCCTTATCTCCCGAATTGCATGCCCAGCTTTATCTATCCATGCAAGAAGATGATGGTTCAGGCTGTCGCTATGAGCCACGTAATATATTAAAAAAATTATTGAATCAGTTACACGCGAATAATTATTTTCCTGTTATGGCGGCTGAACTAGAATTTTATCTTTTCTCACCCCACCATCAATCTGAAACATGTTTAGAAAACCAATGTTTTGATATAGATGCACCCAATAACTATCAACAAGTCCTAGAAGAAGTTGAAAAAGCGGCCCTGCTGCAATCTATTGAAATTACTGCTATTGTTGCAGAGTCATCTCCTGGGCAATATGAATTAAATCTTCAACATAGCCATGATATTTTAAAACTTTGTGATCAAATTAATGCCTTAAAAAGAATTGTAAAGCAAGTTGCAAGAAAGCATGACTTAAATGCCTGCTTCATGGCGAAGCCCAACTTGACTAAGGCTGGTAGTGGCATGCATTTTCATATGAGCATGCTCAATCAATACCATGAAAATATATTTAGCTCAGAAGAAGAAAAAGATGAGCTTTCTCCCAAATTACTCAGTGCAATTAGCGGACTTATTGAGTTAATGCCTGCATCTATGGCCATTTTAGCTCCTAATATTAATTCTTATAGACGTTTTAAAATTGGTCATCATGTGCCATTAGAAGCCAATTGGGATACCAACAATCGTAATGTCGCAATCCGAATTCCATGTTCAGATGTACAAAATCAACGCTTAGAATATCGGGTTGCTGGAGCTGACTGTAATCCCTATCTGGTAACAGCGACTATTTTAGCTGGCGCAGCTTATGGTTTATCTCATAAGTTACCGCTACCAAAACCTGCACATCTTTTAAAATTTCAAGACGAGCACATTTTATTATCTAATAACCAACCAGAAGCCTTAAAAATATTTAAAGGAAGTCTTATTTTAAAAGGATATTTAGGCGCTGACTTTGTCGAACATTGGTACACAGTTAAGCAGGCTGAATATCAAAATATTTACAGCCAAATGACTGAAGCAGAACAACATTGGGATATATAAATAAAAAAAGCAAAAAAACTATAAATCACTTTGCAAACCCTTAGGGAGAAATACCCTAAGGTTTTTTTATATCTAATGATTTTTCTGTTGAGCTAAAAAACGTAATCCAACACCAGGTTCAGTAGCAATATAGCGTGGTTGAATCGCGTTATCCCCCAACTTACTACGTAACTTCCCCACTAAAATACGTAAATAGTGAGTATCTTCCTGATGGGTTGGCCCCCATAGTTCTTTTAAGAGCTGTGGCTGTGTTAAAAGCTGACCTTGATAGCGCATTAATAACGTCAAAAGTTGAAATTCTTTTCGAGTTAACGTAATTGGCTGTTGCTCAACCCACACCAAACGTTGTGTGACATCGACTTTGAGATAACCATCGTCATATACATGTGCTTCTTGCTGAATCGGTTGGTTTCTTAAAATGACACGTATGCGCGCCAAAAGCTCTTGCACACTAAAAGGTTTGGTCATGTAATCATTTGCGCCAGCATCGAGCAGAGCAACTTTTTCATATTCATCGGCACGTACAGATAACACAATAACAGGTACATTCGACCAGCTACGTAATTCTTGGAGTACTTCTTTCCCGTCTAAATCGGGTAAGCCTAGGTCTAGAATAACTAAGTCGGCACCTTGGGTCGCCAAAGTTTCTAAGCCTTTGTAACCCGTTTCGCAGAGCGTGGTTTTGTATTTTTGTGTTCTTAAGGCGATGTCTAAAAATTTACGGATTTGGGGCTCATCATCAATAATCACAATACGTGTTTCTACAGGAGATGTTTCTGAAGTTATCATGACTTTACAACTTATTCTTTTACTGGATGAATGGGTAATCTGATTTGAATTAAAGTACCTTTATTTTGGCGTCCTGAAAATGCTTCTATTGTACCCATATGAGCACCAATAATTGCCTTAACAATTGTTAGCCCTAAACCTGTACCAAATTTTCCACGGTCTCCGCGCTCCATGGTGTAAAACATATCAAAAATGCGGTTTCTTTCGTCTTCAGGAATTCCTGCACCTCTATCGTCAATTTCTATTTTTACTTCATCTTCTGATGAAAGATGAGCACGAATCATGACTGGTTCATCTGGAGGTGAAAAGTTTGCCGCATTTTCTAAAACATTAAAAATGGCTTGCTCTACCAGTGCTGGGTGTACATATAAACTAATCGCTTGTTCAGGTAATTCAACCGACACTTGAGTATCTGGTTTATAGCGCTTTAAACGGCGGGTTGCAGAACCAATTAATTCATCCACACCAATCCAGTCTCTTTTTAAAGATAGACCTTCATGCCCCAAACGTGTCATATCAAGTAGGTTTTGAATATAACGGTCTAAGCGTTCGCCTTCTAAATGAATGGTTTCGAGTAAATCCTGTTGGTCTTGTTCTGACATATCAGCTTTAAAATGGGCAAGCGTGTCTGCTGCACCAATAATAGAAGCAAGCGGTGAACGTAAATCATGCGATACCGAAGATAATAAAGCCGAACGTAATCGCTCTGTTTCACTGGTGACTTTTGCTTGTTCAAGTTCATTGACCAATTGGGTGCGAAGAGCTGCCTGTGCAATATATTCGATTACACTTTCCGTCAGTTTCTTTTGCTCAAAATTTAGAGAAACCACATCATCCTTAAAGTAAATTCCCACAATACCTAGGCTATTTTTTTGCTCTAAAAGAGGTAAAAACCACCAGTTTGACTGACTGAGTGTATCGGTAAAACGTCCACATGGTTGTTGATGTTTTAAGCACCAATCTGCTGCAACTTTTTCTTTATCGCTTAGCGCTATATCAGATGAAATGACTCTATCTTGAATAGAAATCCACACCTTCGTTTGCAGCTGGGTTTCTAAAGTCATTCGGCCTGTTTGCATGACTTCTTCAAGGTTTACTGCACTAGAAAGTTTACGCGCTAAGTCTTGCATTACCGTAGTGTAGGCATTTGCTGCTTTTAAGGATAAAACCTGCTGACGTAATTGAGAGGCCAAGCGCCCAGCAATTAAAGCTGCCGCAAAAAAAGCAACAACGGTAACCACCCCTTGGTGTGCCGAAATTTGTAAGGTAAAACGTGGTGCAATAAAGAAAAAATTATAGGCCAAGAAACAAATAAGTGCGGCTACTACAGCAGCGAGCATTCGAGTTTTCGTTGCTACAATTAAAACTGAAATAATGAAAATGACAGAAAAATCTTCAATACCTAAGAGAACTTCGGCAAAGTGAGCGATAAAAATACTGGCACATGTAACCGCTAGAACAAAAATACTTTCTTTTAATGATAAAAATGATGGCTTTTCAATTTGAGTTGTTTTTTTTGTACCCTGTTCTGGATGCAAAATGGTTAAAGCAATCGAGTTTTCTTGATTTAATAATTGCTGAGCTAAATTTTTCTTAAATAACTTTAACCACCACGGCGAAATACTTTTACCAATGACTAAATTGGAAATACCTCGATCAACGGCGGCATCCATTAATACTGACGCAACTCGATGGCCATATAAAACTTCTGTTCGACCACCGAGTTGCCGAGCCAATTCAAATGCACGATCAATCTCAATATATTCTTTTTTATATGAATTTGCTGAACTCTGTCCAAAGTCCAAACTTTTAGCAACATTCACTACAGTCCACGTAGCACCATTACGCTCTGCTAATCGACATCCTGCTCGTACTAAATACTCAGAAGAACCTTGTCCATCTATCGCAATCATCAATTCATTTTGCAGCGAAATAGACTTCAAACCCTTAGAGGTGTAACTCTGTTTTAAATCTAAATCGACATGCTCAGCAACACATTGCATTGCCAGTTCACGCAATGCTGTTAAATTTGAAATGCTAAAAAAGCCTTGTAATGCCAAATTTGCTTGCTCTGGCACATAGACTTTTCCTTGATGGAGCCTTTCGATCAGTTCACTGACGGGTAAATCAATTAAGCGAATGTCTCGAATACGATCAAATACCCGATCTGGTACCGTTTCATTTACTCGAATCCCCGTAATCTGGTAGACCACATCATTTAGGCTTTCTAAATGCTGAATATTAATGGTCGTAAATACATCAATACCTGCGTCTAGCAATTCATTGACATCTTGCCAACGTCGTTCATGACGACTATTCGGTACGTTACGATGAGCCAACTCATCGACCAAAACAATTTCTGGATGCCGAAGCAGAATAGCATCCAGGTCCATTTCTTCTAAAGTATGCCCCTGATATTGCATTTCCTTTCTAGCAATTTCAGGTAAGCCTTCCAAAATTTTTAGAGTTTCTATTCTTCCGTGGGTTTCAACAATACCCACAACAACGTCTGTGCCCTGTTGAAATAACTCTTTGGCGCGGGCAAGCATGGCATAGGTTTTTCCAACACCCGGTGCCGCACCTAAAAAGACCGTTAGTCGACCGGCTTGATATCTGTTGACATGATTTAATAAGGCCTCAGCCTGATTTTCGCGATTGCTTTGCACTTGATATCATCCGGTAAACTAACAACTTTATTTTTAAGTTAATGTGTAGATTGTAATTGATCTAAAGCAATATTGAGTTCTAATACATTAACACGAGCTTGCCCCAATACACCAAACTGCATCGGTTCAATATGCTTTTGGAGTAACTCTTCTACAACCTTAGGTTCTAAATGACGAGCTTGAGCCACTCGAGCAACCTGTAACTGAGCAGATTCAGGACTAATATGCGGGTCGATACCACTCCCCGATTTAGTCACCAAATCGCTTGGAATCGGTGTATTACCTGTATGATCTTGTTTTTTCACCGCAAGAATCTGAGCATCAATTTGTTGCTGTAGTTCAGGATTAGTACGAGCTAAATTTGTACCTGCCATAGCCATCGGGTCATAAGCGACTGCTGAAGGACGTGGGTGAAAATAAGCCTCTCCCACAAATGGCTGAGCGACTAATTTTGACCCTAAAACTTTATGATCTATTTCAATCAAACTACCATTCGCTTGATTGTTAAATAGCACCTGTCCCGCACCTGTAGCAATCGCACTATAAACTGCACCGCAACCGACAAGTGTAAAAATTAATAATCCCAAAGATGCTCTTAAGGTCTGACCCAAATTTGCTTCTGAATTTTGTGCATAAGTTTTCATTTCAAACTCCAGATTACAAACCAAATAATTGAACAATCACAACATCAATCGCTTTAATGGCAATGAATGGTAGAACCACGCCACCCACACCATAAATCAACATATTTCGACGTAGTAACTGAGTTGCAGTGGAAGGTTTAAATTTCACGCCTCGAAGTGCAATTGGAATTAATAGCGGGATAATAATCGCGTTAAAAATTAATGCAGATAAAATTGCACTGTTTGGACTCGCTAAGTGCATGACATTTAATACTTGCATTTGCGGTATTGCAGCTGCAAATAAGGCAGGCAAAATGGCAAAGTATTTAGAGACGTCATTTGCTAACGAAAAGGTGGTTAAAGCACCGCGGGTAATCAGCTGCTGTTTCCCAATTTCAACCACAGCAAGCAGTTTGGTCGGGTCAGAGTCTAAATCAACCATATTGCCGGCTTCTTTTGCAGCTTGTGTACCTGAGTTCATAGCCAAACCAATATCGGCTTGCGCTAATGCCGGCGCATCGTTGGTTCCATCACCGACCATTGCAACTAAACGACCTTGTTGTTGTTCAGTACGAATACAAGCCAATTTATCTTCTGGTTTTGCTTCGGCAATATAGTCATCTACACCAGCTTCAGCAGCAATCGCGGCAGCAGTTAATGGGTTATCACCTGTGACCATGACAGTTTTGATGCCCATTTCTCTTAAGCGTGCAAAACGCTCTTTAATACCGTGTTTAATCACATCAGAGAGTTCAATCACACCTAATACATGATGTTGATTTGCGACAACCAATGGTGTTGCACCTTTTTTGGCAACTTGTTCAACACGTGCTTTTAACTCTAAATCTTGAGAATAATCTTCATCTACAAATTTCAAGATTGCATCTAAAGCACCTTTACGAATTTGGTCACCATTCGGTAAATTCACACCAGAAATTCGAGTTGAAGCACTAAAAGAGATAAATTCGGCTTGCTCAGGTTCTTGCTGTTTTAAACCTTGTTCTTTTGCTAACTTAACAATCGACTTTCCTTCTGGTGTAGGGTCGGCAAGTGAACTTACCCAAGCAGCGGCTCTTAATTCAGATTCACTTACGGAAGTTAAAGGATAAAATGAGGTCGCTTGACGGTCACCATAAGTAATGGTTCCCGTTTTATCTAGTAAAAGCACATCAATGTCACCCGCAACTTCGACAGCTTTACCTGATTTCGCCAA
This sequence comes from Acinetobacter sp. XH1741, assembly GCF_041021895.1. Taxonomy (NCBI): domain Bacteria; kingdom Pseudomonadati; phylum Pseudomonadota; class Gammaproteobacteria; order Moraxellales; family Moraxellaceae; genus Acinetobacter; species Acinetobacter chenhuanii. The sequence continues at coordinate 1,946,686 of NZ_CP157428.1, read as the reverse complement.
AACATTGGCTTTGAGCGCGCGGTTCATACCTGCAATACCAATCGCAGGTAACAAGCCACCAATGGTTGTTGGAATTAAACAGACTAACAATGCTACGAGTACAACTGGATCTAGCTCAATATGCAAATAATGAGCAATAAATGGTAGGCTAATCACCACAATTAAAAATGTAAGTGTCATCACCATTAACAAGAAGCCAAGTGCAACCTCATTCGGTGTTTTTTGACGATTTGAGCCTTCAACCAAAGCAATCATACGGTCCAAGAAACTTTGACCAGATTCAGCAGTCACTTGCACAACAATACGATCTGTAAGGACTTTGGTACCGCCAATAACACCAGAACGGTCAGTTCCGGCTTCACGTAGCACAGGTGCTGATTCACCTGTAACAGCCGATTCATTAATCGTGGCAAAGCCTTCTATAATCTCACCATCAGCTGGAACAAGCTCACCTGCATGTACTTCAATAAAATCATTTAAATGAAGTTCGGTGGCTGCGATTTGAGTGGTTTGGCGGTCTGTCAAAGAATTAAGTCTTCGAGCAGTCAAGTTTTCTCTTGCTGCACGCAATGAAGATGCCTGTCCACGACCTCTAGCCTCTGCAACCGCTTCAGCATAGTTAGCAAATAAAATCGTAATAAACAAAATTGCTGTGACGACCAAACCAAACAGCAGTGTGGCATATCCCATTAAGGTACTTAGAGCAGTAATCACTGTTCCAAGCCATACAATTGCCATAACAGGGTTTTTAATTGCATGCTGCGGTAGCAATTTCACAAAAGCATTTTTCCAAACTTCAAAAGTTGGTACTGCCACAGTCGTTTTATGGCTATTTACATGAGTTTGTGTATTCATTTTCACTCGCCTCCTTAGCCTTTAACCAACAAAAGTTGATCGGCAATTGGCCCAAGGACAAGAACTGGCATAAATTGTAATAAGGTAAGCAACACAACAATCGTAATCAGTGTTAACGCAAAAGTTGGTGTTTCAACTTGAAGACTACCTGTTGTTTCGGGTGCTTTTCTTTTTGCTGCTAAACGTGTCGCAATCATTAATGGCAAAATTAATGCTGGGAAGCGCCCTAAAAGAAGTGCAATGCTACAAGTGACATTCCACCAGACTGTCGTATTTTTAAGGCCTGCAAAGCCTGAACCGTTGTTTGCAAATGCAGAGACATATTCATAGAACACTTGGGTAATACCATGTGGTCCTAGGTTTGTGATGCCTGATAAGCCCGGAATGCTGACACTTAGAGCCGTAAAAGCAAGAATGATAAGAGGCTGAATCAAGATAATAATTGCAAGTAACTTGATCTCCGCGGCTTCAATTTTGCGCCCAAACAACTCAGGCGTACGGCCTGTCATTAAACCTGCAATAAATACTGCAAGTAACAGATAAACCATAAACTGTTGCAGACCACAGCCCACACCACCCCAAATGGCATTAATCAACATATTAATGAGTTCAACCAGCCCAGTAAGAGGTGCCGAAGAATCATGCATCATATTGACTGAACCATTATTCACTTGTGTGGTAAGCGCAGCCCAAACTGCTGATGATGCAGCTCCAAATCGTTGTTCTTTACCTTCCATTATGGCAATTTGTGATGCTGTAGACGACATACTTTCAGACCAGACAGCTGCTGCACCTGAAATAACCGACATGAAGAGCATGCTACCAAATACAAAGTAGGCAAATTTTTTACGTTGAGTAAAATGACCCACCATAAAAATGACTGTAATTGGAATGAGTAAAATCGCAAGCATTTCCAAAAAGTTAGATAGCGGCGTTGGATTTTCTAAAGGTGCAGCACTATTTGGACCATACCACCCCCCACCGTTACTACCCAATTGCTTAATAGCAACCATTGGTGCAACTGGACCTAATGGAATTTTTTGGGTTTGTACAGTATTCGCTTTATCCATAACCTGTACTTCTGGTCCACCCTGAAAAGTTGCTGGCACGCCTTGGCTATTGAGCAACAGTGACCAGACAAAACACAGAGGAAGCAAGAAACGTACTGTAGGGCGAATCACATCTGCCCAATAGTTCCCAATTAAAATTTGGTCTGGCTGCTCGGCAACATCGGCTGCAATATGGCTTGGACGTTGATAAAAGAAAGCTCTTAAGGTCGCGACAACTAAAGCCAACCCCATCATTGGAGTAATGACTTGCAAGCCCACAATACCTGTCATTTGCGACAAATAAGATAACTGAGCTTGGCCAGAATAATGCTGTTGATTGGTATTAGTTAAAAATGAAATCGTCGTGTGTAATGCTAAATCCCAGCTCATGTTTGGCGCGTGATTTGGGTTTAATGGTAGCCATGCTTGCGTCATAAAAATAGCGAAAACGGCTACAGCTAGAAAGACACAGCTAACAACAAATGCTAAAGAATATTGTTTCCAGTTCATCTGTTGTTGTGGAGATATACCTAACAAGCGATATACAGGATTTTCAATCCAACGAAATAATCCATCACCCCACATCGGCTGATTTGCCATTACTTTGGATAGATATTTACTCAGACACCATGCTAAAAAAATAGCAATAAATAAAACAAGTATAAGTTCTAACATGGCTATTCTCCTCTATACCCCATGGCTTGATCTGCCAAATTGGAAATAAGGAGAAATGAAGAAATATCATTTTTTTTGAGTCCGCATAACACTATGCCAGACTGATGCAAGATGCGCATTTGAGAATTTATAAGCATCTTTATTGTCCTGAAATAACACTAATTTAGTGGATTTCAGTATGGGTAAAATGCTCGTAAATTCTCTATTGAGGAACTCAAAGACCGCGTAAATTTTGCGTAAAATTTAGTTTTAAAGACCTGAAACCTTAAAGTTGACGACTGGATAAAGTGTTCTATCAGCCTTTAAAGTCTCACAATGCCAAAGCTCATATAAAGGGATTTTTACATCAAGGGCCAAAGGTAATTTTTTAGAATTAAATTGCATATGGTCCAGATCAACTCCCCATGCAATCAAATCTACATCTAAAGAAATATGATGCGATGGACGAACACGCCCAGAATCTGTCTCAAGTTTTTTTAGAAAAGATTCAATTTGCTCACACGATAAAGGGCTTCTTAATAAACATGCTGAATTCCAGTAATTGTCTCCAATACCATCTCGGCATGGAATTTGATAAACAGATGAAAACTGCACTTTCCCCAAAGTTGCTAATTGCGTATAAGCAAAAGTAAAGTACTGATTTGCGTCTAAATTACTCGCAAGGGCGAGCGCAAAAATTGTTTCTGGTGCGTTCAAGACGAATTCCTACAGCATTAGCTTCTGCAATGATGGCTGGCTTACGGATGGTTATGGTAATTTTTTCAATTGTTGGAAAGGTTTCAAACAAACATTGCAAAACCAGATGGGCTGCATGTTCGATTAATTCAGGTTTGGCTTGTTGAATAGTTTGAGCCGATAACTCACAAATCTGAGCATAGTTGAGAGTGTCCTCAAGCTTGTCAGACTCTGCTGCTCGGCTCAAATCATTATGGATGGTCAAATCCAACATTAAAGGTTGAATAATTTGTCTTTCCCAGTTGAAACAGCCAATCACTGTCTCAACCTTCAAGCCTTCAATAATAATGGCATCCATAAATCTAAACTGACCTTAGTGCTTTAACAAAGAAGCAGGTTCCATATTTTGAACCATTTTCAAACGTTGGTCTGCATAAATATCTGTATATGGAGCGAGTACGCGCATAAAACGATCGAAATAAAGCATTTGCTTAAATAATAAGGCAAAATCTCGAGGGAATTTAATACCGTGGCGCTCACCTACACCGACCATATCCATCATAATGTCGTTTAAATCGGCAGGATTGGTAGACAGAATTTGCTGAGGATCTGCCATTAATACGCCATTAAATAAACGCTCTAAATCTTGAGCTAAAATCTGAACATCAACTTTATTATGGGTCATACCCATTTTCAGCATATTTTCAGCCATTGCCTGATAATCAGTCTTTTGCAAGGCATCCATAAACGCAATACATGCTGTCCAGACTTCTGGCTTTAACTGCCCCACGATACCAAAATCGATAAAACCAATTCGTCCATCTTCAAGCAACATTAGATTTCCAGCATGTAAGTCAGCATGGAAACTCTTACACAGCATTAGACTACCAAACCATGTGTTCATGGCAGTAATGAGTACTTGTGATGGGTCTTTAGCATATTGTTTTACGACACTAAAATCTGTCAAAGACACACCGTATAAACGCTGCATGGTCAAAACACGGCGCGTAGAAAACTGATGATAAACCTTAGGTGCTGTCGCGGCGTGGTTTTGAGAAATATTTAAATATTCTACAAAGTCATCTAAGTTTTGTGCTTCTTCAATAAAGTCGACTTCACGCACCATACGAGTTTTAATTTCATCGACAATATCAGAAAGAGCAGCAAACTTAATTTTGGGTACTGCACGTTCAAGTAATTTTGCTGCCCAATGCACTACATTTAGGTCAGTGTATAAAATGGTTTCCACGCCAGGTTTTTGTACTTTAATAACGACATCTTCACCTGTCGTCAGTTTAGCTGCATGAACTTGAGCAATTGAAGCAGAAGCTAATGGTTTCTCATCGATATAGCTAAAAATCTGGCTTAAATCACGCCCTTCAAATTCAGAGGCAAGTACGCCTTGAATATAGCTAAATGGCAGAGTTGGTGTCTGATCTAAACAACCTTGAAATTCTTCTACATATTCACGTGGGAATAACGATGGTGTACTTGCAATAAACTGACCAAGTTTAATATATGTTGAGCCAAGTGATTCAAAAGTCTCTCGCATGAGTTTGGCATTACTTGGTTTATCAGTTGCATATTTAATACCAGCTTTAGCAGCAACAACTGCTGTTTCACCGATACGGGCAACTGAGCGCAATCCATCAAATAAAATATTTTTTTTCATATTTCTTTAAAACCAGAGTATTCAAATCAAGTGTAGCAAATTTTGTCTTATTTGCTGATTAGCTTGCCTGACAAAGTGGACAATTTATATCTTTATCAAAATTAACAATGCGTTGTGTCATCGTTAACCCATCCCAAAGTAGCAGTTTCTGCTTTAACGGCGTACGATTTAGCCCTAAATACAATAAAGTGTGATGTGCTTGTAATGACGCTATCATTACAGGTGTAGTCGCTAGTACACCCGACTCTGCACATCGCAATCCTTCATTGTCATGTTGTTCTTTGGGGAACAAACATTCATAACAAGCAGAATCACCTTCTACCATAAACATTTGCGCCTGAAAGCCAATTGCAGAAGCACTAATTAAAGCGACCTGATGTTTCTTACAAGCGCTATTCACTAAATAACGAGTTGTAAAGTTATCACAGCCATCTAAAACCACATCTTGGTGTTCAACAAGTCTATCAATGTTATGTTCGTCTAAACGTTCATTAAAGTATTCAACACAGATATAAGGGTTAATTTTCTGTAACCGTTTTGCCAAAACTTCAGCTTTATAGCGACCAATATCTTCATGACCAAATGCGATTTGGCGCTGTAAATTACTTATCTCAATGGTATCGGCATCAATGAGTGTAATTTTTCCGACCCCTGCTCGTGCGAGTAGCTCTGCACTGCTACAGCCTATGCCACCAGCACCTACAATCAACACATTAGCCAGTTTGAGTTTTTCCTGAGCTTCAATATCCCACCCATCAAGTAAAATCTGACGGCTATAGAGATGCATTTCTTCATCACTTAACTCTACAAAATCGATATCTTGAAGCTCGGTCACACCTTAATCCTTTCACTTAGAAGCAAAATGATTTTATGACTAAGTTCGTCATTATGAAAGCTATAAAATGGAAACAACTTTTTTATTCGGTTCAAGCACGTTTGTTCACATTACTTCTTTCACACTTTCTGCAACAATAGAGCAATCCATTTTCTGTATTACTTAGGCTAAATATGTCCCAATCATATATTGCACCTGTAGAGTTAGAAAAAGCTTATCGTTTGTTAAATCATGGTCCAACTGTCCTTGTTTCTGCACAACATGGTGACGACCGCAATGTAATGGCTGCTGCATGGGCATGTGCCTTAGAGTTCAAGCCTGCCAAAGTGTCCGTGGTTTTAGATAAAAGTACGAAAACCCGACAGCTTGTCGAGCAAAGTGGTTATTTCACATTACAAGTTCCTTGCTATGCACAGCTTAATATGACCAAGCAACTTGGCACCATTAGTAAATTAGATGACCCACAAAAACTTGAGCATTGTGGTGTTGAACTCTTTTATCAAGAAGGGCTAACCAGTCCGCTTGTATCAGGTTGTATCGCATGGCTGGTTTGTAAACTTATTCCTGAACCGCATAATCAGTCAGCTCATGACTTATTTATTGGTTCTGTTGTGGGTGCATGGGCCGATACCCGTGTTTTTAGAGATGGACACTGGCATTTCCAAGATGCACCAAAAGAACTTCGAAGTCTGCACTATATTGCTGGGGGAACGTTTTATTTAATTGGTGAGGAAGTAAAAGCCGATATCTAATATAAGAAATAAAGGGAAATATTTAAATATTTCCCTTTATTTAATTTAGCTTGCATAGGCTTGCTGCATTTTTGCAATTTCTTGCTGCTTCAATAACCCTCTTTGAATTTTTCCGCTCGTGGTTTTCGGTAGGCTGTCTACAAACTCAATTTCTTTCGGATAAGCATGACGAGATAAACGGTTACGAACATATTGCTGTAATTTATCTTTTAATGTTTCACATGCTTGATAAGCAGGTTTAAGCACCACAAAAGCTTTTACTATTTCGGTGCGTTCCGGATCAGGTTTACCAATTACGGCGGACTCCAATACCGCTTCACACTCTAACAAAGTACTTTCAACATCAAATGGTCCAACTCGGTAGCCTGATGTTGTAATGACATCGTCAGCACGCCCCACAAAATCAATGCCCCCATGTTCATTTAAAGTGACTGTGTCACCTGTTAAATAATACTTACCAACAAATGATTTACGATTATTGCCACCATAACCTTTAAACCACATCAATGGAGATTGTTCAGAATCCATTGCAAGAATACCAATACCACCAGCTGGCATTTCTTGATAATTTTGGTCTAACACCGCAAAACGATGACCAGGAATTGCAAAACCAGCCGAGCCTACTTTTAATGGATGCTCAAGAGCATGGTGGTTTGCAATCACCATACCTAACTCTGTTTGACCATACTGATCAAAAATATTGACCTCTAAATCCTGCTTAAACCAGTTCACAACTTCGGGAGTTAATGGCTCACCCGCACTGCTGACTACGCGTAAGTGTTGCTTAATTAAAGGATCAAATTTTTCTTTAAATCCAAAAAACATTCGAAATGCTGTCGGCGAACCAGTTAAATTACTTACTTTATATTTTTTAATTAACTCAATTGCCTGATCTACATTAAATGAACGCTCATCCATAATAATGCTATGCCCTAAGCTTAAAGGCCCCGTAATACCATAATACAAACCATATGCCCAGCCGGGATCTGCCAAATTCCAAAACATGTCATCTTCACGCAAATCAACAGCATGGGTCATATAACCTTTAAATGCCAAAATTGCTTTTAGTGGAACAGGTACAGACTTGGCTAGTCCAGTTGTGCCAGAGGTAAACATCATTAAAAAGTCATCGTCAAAGCTACGACTCACTGGCTCACATTGCTCAGAATAGCGTTGTAAGGATTGCCAAAAATCAAAGTCATGCTCAGACAAATAACCTGTCTGATGAACAGTGACAATAACGGGAACATTTAGAGTATTTAGTTTAGGGCGCTGTTCATCATTGGTCACAATCAGTTTAGTTTGAGCAGTCGTAATACGGTGATCAATCGATTTTGCTTCAAAGGCAGTAAATAAAGGCTGATAAATCGCGCCTATGCGCCACGCTGCCAAAATTGTAATTAATAACTCAGGCGTTCTCGGTAGAAGTCCTGCAATACAATCTCCAGCTTGGATTCCTTGTGCTTTAAAAAAGTTAGCAAGTTTTCCAGACAGCTCCGCAAGTTGTTCGAACGTATAGTGCTCTGCCTGTCCGTTTTTCCCTTCCCAAATCAGCGCTATTTTATTTTTTCCTACATAACGCTCACAGCACTCAACATAAGCATTTATCGCTTGAGGGTCGCCAACAAGTTGCTCTTCAATGAGTTTTGCAAGATCAAATTGCTGATAAGCTTCTGCCAAAGTTTTCATGATGCTCACCTTCATTCCGTTTGATGATTAATTTTGTGCAAGGTCACAAAATTTGTCCTGACTGTTATTGTTTTAGCTAAAGCTTGAAGAATATTTCTTCAACTTTTCCCTCTATTTCAAATAAAACTAATATCAAAAATGCATCATTTCAATTGCAAGAAACCGCACATGGTGTGCGGCTTCTTGCAGTTTTAAGTTTAAAAACTCAATATTTTATGATCTAAACTTGAGCCACTTCACGAGCAATCACCAAACGTTGAATGTCTGAAGCGCCTTCATAAATTTGGCTTACACGGACATCACGATAAATTCTCTCAACAGGGAAATCACTAACGTAGCCATAACCACCATGAATCTGAATGGCATCCGAACATACTCTTTCAGCCATGGTTGATGCAAAGAGTTTTGCCATCGAGGCTTCTTTTAAACATGGTAGCCCTGCATCCTTTAAAGTTGCAGCATGTAAAACCAGCTGATGTGCCGCTTCAATCTGAGTTGCCATATCTGCTAAGCGAAAGCCAACCGCCTGATGCTGGACTAACTCTACGCCAAAGGCCTTACGCTCGTTTGCGTATTGCACGGCTGCATCAAAAGCAGCTCTTGCCATACCAACAGATTGAGCCGCAATACCAATACGCCCAGCCGCTAAATTAGATAGCGCAATTTTATAACCTTCGCCCTCTTGTCCTACCAAATTTTCTAAAGGAATTCGGCAGTCCTCTAGCGTAATGGTTGCTGTGTCCGAGGCATGTTGACCCATTTTGTCTTCAATACGAGTCACTAAGTAACCTTGTGTATTGGTTGGTACAAGAAAACACGAAATGCCTTTTTTACCAGCGTGTTTATCTGTGACCGCAAATACCAAAGCCACTTGAGCATTTTTACCACTGGTAATAAATTGCTTTACACCATTGAGTACCCAATGGTCACCGTCTCGCTCGGCTTTACATAAAATCGCGCTTGCATCGGAACCGACATGTGGCTCAGTTAAACAAAAGCATCCTAGCCATTCGCCAGAAGCAAATTTTGGCAAATAGGTTTGTTTTTGCTGCTCAGAACCATAAGCTAATGTAATACCGCAAATCAATGAATTTTGAACACTTACGATTGTCGAAATAGCACCATCACCTGCGGCAATTTCTTCAATGGCAAGCACCAAAGAGACATAGTCCATTCCAGCACCGCCCCATTCATCGGGTACAGTCATCCCCATAGCGCCTAGAGCACCTAAATCTTTTAATTCCTGAGCAGGAAATTCATGGGTTTTATCACGATGTGCAGCTGTTGGTTTTAACTGATTTTGCGAGTAATTACGCATCATCTCCTGAACCATACTTTGCTCAGCGTTTAGAATCATTTCAACATCCTTATTTTTATTATTTTGCTGCCATGCGAATTGCACCATCTAAACGGATAACTTCACCATTTAAATAGGAATTTTCAGCAATGTGGGCGACCAAACGAGCAAATTCTTCTGGCTTTCCTAAACGCGATGGATACGGCACCATTTGACCTAAAGCATCTTGTACATTTTGTGGCATGCCCTTAAGCATTGGAGTTTCCATAATACCCGGGGCAATAGTCATAATACGAATAGCATGGCGCGCAAGCTCACGCGCAATCGGCAATGTCATGGCCACAATAGCGCCTTTAGATGCGGAATAAGCCGCTTGACCAATTTGACCGTCAAATGCTGCAACTGAAGCAGTGTTTACAATTACACCACGGTCCTCTTCGCCTGCTTCAACCGTATTTTTACTCATTGCCTCTGCTGCAAAACGCAGCATGTTAAATGTACCAGTGACATTAATTTGGAGCATCTTTGCAAATAACCCCAAATCATGAACACCTTCACGGCCAACCACTTTTGCAGAAGGGCCAATACCCGCACAGTTTACTAAGCCATGCAAACGACCATGTTTTACTAAAATATCTTTAAAGAACTGTTCAGCAGCAGCTTCATCGGTTACATCAAGTTTTACAAAGTCAGCTTTTGGCCCCAACTGTTTTACTTGCTGCTCGCCTGCTTCTACATTCATGTCGACCAATGTGACTGAGGCACCGAGCTTCACTAAATACTCAGCTGTAGCAGCACCTAAACCAGAGCCACCACCTGTAATCACGAAATGTTTCCCTTGAATTTTCATTATTTACTATCCTATAGAAATGTTCTTTAACTTTAGTTGTGAGAGTAAAAGTTGTTGTTTTCCGATACAATTTCAAAAAGCCTCAAAATGCTTGCAGCTTTTGATCAATCCAAATTTTAAATATGAAATATTTCACTTGAAATATATGAAGAAAATATGAGTCTTTGACATGGTTGTCCAATCTTCTTTAAGTAAAGGCACAATTTCGATTGCACTAGTACATGAAGCACTGAGTACGGCTTATGCCAAAGGCCTAAATACACAAATAATTCTAAATAAAGCAGGCATTCCCGCTGAATTACTGATGTCTCCAAAGGCTCGTGTACCTGTTACGACATATGCCCAATTATGGATAGAGCTTGCCAACGCCATGAACGATGAGTTTTTTGGTATGGATAGTCATCCCATGCGTCGTGGCAGCTATAAGTTATTGACTAAACTTGTCAGTACGGCCGAAACTTTAGAAAAGGCCCTCTACGATATTTTGAAGTTTTTTAACTTTGTGCTTGATGACATGCGCGGAGAATTAATACGAGATCAAGAAAAAGCTTATTTGCTGATTCATGATCGTGAACAACCTAAACGCATGTTTAGCTATGCAACTTTTTTAATATTAGTACACGGACTTATGTGCTGGTTAGTAGACCAACGAATTGGCTTAAATAGTATTAGAGTACGTTGTCCTAAACCGAGCGATATTCAGGATTATCTCGTACGTTTCGGTGAAGATATTCAATTTAATGCCGAGATAAATCGAGTTGAATTCGATGCCCACTATTTAGATATTAAAATTAAAAAAGATAAAAAAGCGCTTTATGATTTTTTAGAACAAACTCCACAAAATCTTTTAGTTCGCTTTAAAAATGAAAATGCCTTGAGCGTTCTTATTCGTCGTCATTTATTGAAACTCCACCCCGCCCAATGGCCCGAACTCAAAGATGTTGCAAAACAACTCAATATTTCAGAAGCCACCATTCAACGCCGTCTGAAACATGAAGGAGTCAGTTATCAACAAATTAAAAATGAAATCCGCTGTGATATTGCGGTTGAACGTTTAAGTAAAACGAATGACTCAATACATGACATTAGTGAAGATTTAAGCTTCCAAGACCCAAGTGCATTTCACCGTGCCTTTAAAAAATGGACTGGCGTCAGTCCAGGTGCATATCGAGATAATTTAACTGCCCACAAGCAATAAAATCCATACTCAACGAAGCTTAAGACATAAAACCTTAAACTTATGATATTTATGTCTTTTAAATTCAATATTTCAGATAAGTGTATTACTCAAAACTTAATAATCACTATAGAAACAGTAATTTATAATTTTATTTAAACTTTTATCTTTCAATCTGATTTATAAATCAAAATAACTCAGTTTGGAAGCAACCGAAGCCATGCAAGGATGCTCTATTATTTGTTCCGGTTCTATTTTTATTATGTCTTTCAAATCAAAATTTTCTATACCAAAGACTATATTAGCATCAACATTGGGGTTTGTATTTGCTTCATCTGCTTTCGCAGCGATTCCAACTACGTTTAAACTCGACTATGCCTATTATGCTCCAACCAGTTTAGTCGTAAAGGACCAAAAACTTCTTGAAAAAGCGCTGCCCAATACCCAAATTAAGTGGGTATTTAGTCAAGGGAGTAATCGCTCACTAGAATATCTCAACAGTAATAGTATCGATTTTGCATCTACCGCTGGATTGGCAGCTGTATTAAGCAAAGCAAATGGTAGCCCAATTAAAACTGTCTATGTACAAAGCCAGCCCGAATGGACCGCTCTTGTTGTCGCAAAAAATTCACCCATTAAAAGTCTAAAAGACTTAAAAGGTAAAAAAATCGCAGCCACCAAAGGAACAGACCCTTTCTTATTTACTCTACAAGCACTAGATACGGTAGGCTTGAATAAACGAGATGTACAACTGGTCCATTTACAGCATCCAGATGGCAAAACGGCGTTAGAACGTGGTCAAGTCGATGCTTGGGCTGGGCTTGATCCATTAATGGCTTCAGCTCAAATTCAATCGGGTGCCAAATTACTTTATCGTAATGTAGCATTTAATAGTTATAGTGTACTTAGCGTAAAAGAAGACTTTGCAAAGCAAAGCCCAGAAGCTGTTGAAGCCGTTATTAAAGCCTATGAACAAGCCCGAAAATGGGCAAAAGCCAATCCAGATAAAGTAGCAGCTCTTTTAGCTCAAGAATCAAAACTTCCTCTCCCTGTCGCTAAACTACAATTAAGCCGTACCAATTTTGATCAAAATATTCCATCAGCAACTCAAGCACAAGCACTGAAACGTTCAGGTAAAATTTTGACTGAAGAAGACTTGGTAAGAAAAGGCACTAATGTCAATCAAGTGGTTGATCAGTTGTTAGACCCACGTTTTGCTCAAAAAGTCGTGAAGTAATATATGAGTGATTCATTTAACAAAGCTGAGCTAAATCAGTTACTAGCTCAGCAAGCTTTAAAATCTCAGAAAAAGCATTTAAACAACAAATTTATACGTTGGTTTAAAGCACTACTTATTCCAGTCATCTTTTTAGTGGGTTGTGAGTTTTTAGTTAGAAATGGCTATATCGATGCTTATTTACTCCCTGCACCTAGCAGCTTATGGCAATCTTTTTTAGATTTAGTTCATAGTGATCTATTTACCCATATTTATATGAGTACATGGCGTGTATTCGTGGGTTTTATTATAGGAAGTGGTTTAGGTTTAATTTTTGCGATTTGGGTTGGCTTAAGTAAAGAAGCAGAAGCTTATTTAGAACCAACTTTTTCAGCTATTAAGTCAATCCCAAGTCTTGCATGGATTCCACTTTTATTACTTTGGTTAGGAATTGACGAAGGTTCTAAAATTACATTAATTGCCATTGGAGCTTTTTTCCCAACTTATACCAATACAGTTGCAGCAATTCATAACGTAGATAAAAAGCTCATTGAAGTTGGAAAAGTTTATCGGCTTAGTGCTTTTCAGCGGATTATATCTATTATTTTACCGGCAGCATCTCCAGGCATTTTAACTGGCTTACGCAATAGCTTAAGCTTATCTTGGATGTTTATGATTGCAGCTGAACTGATTGCGGCCACTCAAGGAATTGGCTATTTACTCAGTGATGGCCGAGAAACGTCTCGACCTGATATTGTTATCATTGCAATTATTTTATTGGCGTTGCTAGGTAAAGTAACCGATAGCTTAATGAAACTTATAGAAAACTGGCTATTACGTTGGCGCGATACACTACAGAAATAACTTTAAATCCAGCATGCCAAAGTGACCCGATCATTCTGACCATAGTCTTGAATGGTTTTAATCTGACTAAAACCATGCTCTGCAAAAATATGTCGAACTGCTTGCCCCTGATCATAACCATGCTCAAGTGCAATCCAGCCTTGTGGTTTTAACCAGTTTTTACCTTGAGAAATAATAATTTCAATATCAGCCAGTCCCTGATGATCTGCAACCAATGCACGGCGCGGTTCTGTTGCCAGAGCTTGCATGTGTTCATCTTCAGGGTTAATGTACGGCGGATTAGAAACTATTAAATCAAACTTTTGTAGTTCGAGTGCCTCAAACCAAGCGCCGCAAGCAAATTTCACACGTTGCAAATCATGTGATTGAGCATTTTCTTTTGCAACTTCTAAAGTAGGCGCATAAATATCAGTTGCCGTGACTTGCCAATCTGGACGTTCACTCGCTAAAGCAAGTGCAATCGCCCCTGTCCCCGTTCCCAAATCCACAATATTTGCGTTATTTGGCAAATTTAGATTTAAAACGGTTTCAACTAAAACTTCAGTATCAGGTCGTGGCACTAAAGTATCGGAAGTCACTTTTAAATCGAGCGTCCAAAATGGCTGTGAACCTGTTACATAAGCTAAAGGTTCACCATTTTGAATACGCTTAAGGCTAGACAAATAATCTTGTTCTTGCTGGACTGTTAACTCTTGCTCAAGTCTAAACTTTAATTCAAGTGAATTGATTTTTAGAAAATGCTCAAGTAACCAAGCATTCTCCTGTCGTTCATAACTGTCAGGCTCACCACGAATTGCAAGCGCTTGAGCAATATTCATTAGCCGCCATTTTCCTGTGCAAGCATCGCAAGCTGATCTGCCTGATATTCACGATGCAAGCTATCGAGTAATTCAGTTAAATCACCTTCCATAATCGCATCTAACTTATATAAAGTGAGGTTAATACGATGGTCTGTCATCCGCCCTTGTGGGTAGTTATAAGTACGGATACGTTCAGAACGGTCACCAGAACCCACTAAATCACGGCGCATTTCAGAAGTAGCTGCATCAGCTGCTGCACGTTTCGCATTTTCTAAACGCGATACCAAAAGAGCCATCGCTTTGGCTTTGTTTTTATGTTGTGAACGTTCTTCTTGGCATTCAACTACTGTACCGGTTGGAATGTGAGTAATACGTACTGCCGAATCAGTTTTGTTAATGTGCTGACCACCCGCACCTGACGCACGGTAAGTGTCAATACGTAAATCTGCCGGATTAATTTCAACATTCGTATCAACATCAATTTCAGGCAAAATCGCAACTGTACAAGCTGAAGTATGTACACGCCCTTGTGATTCAGTTGCAGGAACACGTTGTACTCGGTGAGCACCACTTTCAAATTTTAAGCGGCCATAAACGCCGTCACCATCTACGCGGCAAATGACTTCTTTAAAACCACCATGCTCGCCTTCATTTTCAGAAAGTACTTCAATACGCCAATTTTGTGTCTCGGCATATTTACTGTACATGCGGAATAAATCACCAGAGAAAATTGCAGCCTCATCCCCACCTGTTCCAGCGCGAATTTCTAAATAAGCTGCATTAGAGTCATTTGGATCTTTTGGAATCATCAAAATATTGAGTTGGCTTTCTAATTCTTCAAGCAATGTTTTATTTGCTTGAATTTCTTCTTCCGCCATATCTTTAAAGTCTGGGTCCGCCTTCATCATTTCAGCAGTTTCAATGTCTTCTTCTGCTTGACGGTATTTGCCCCAAACTTCGGTAATTTCAGATAAATCACTATGTTCACGAGACAATTTACGGAAACGTTTGTTATCGGAGATCACTTCAGCATCTGCAAGCAATGCGGTAAGTTCTTCATGACGATCACAGAGTTGATCAAGTCGTAAACGGAGTGACGCTTTCATAAGAGGAAATATCTCAAAAGTCCAAAAAACTTATCTCGATAAATATAAGAAGATAAGCCAAATCATAAAAATAGCGCATAGTTTACAGATTATGCTGCTTAAATGACATATATAATCCTTTAATTCATTAACTTTAGGTAGCAATAAACTTTGTCTTCTTTTTAACTGGATATGGATTAAATTGTATATTCATCTCCTCAAATGCTTATCACCTACTTTAAATAATTTTTATTAGTTAGTTTTTAGATAATATTGGTGGTTTTACATCCGTTTTTAATAGAAAACATACAAAGAAATTACTAAACTCCAATAATCAAATGATGGTTCTCCACATTTGAAGAGAAGCGTTTTGTTACATTTGTTGTAACGAAAGATATAAGGTCCTGCAACTGGGGACACGGAGTAAATGATGAAATTAAATGCCTTATTATGTAGTGCTGTTTTAGCAACTTCGATGGCAACTGTAGCACATGCAGACAACACAACTCACGTAGCAGCTGCTTCTGCTTTAGGTAGTGTTGCAGGTACTGCAATTGGTAAAAGCATGGGTGGTACATCTGGCGCAACAATTGGTGCTGCTTTAGGTGGTGCTGGTGGTGCAGCAGTTGCAAGTGACCGTCGTCACCGTACAGAATCTGCAATTGGTGGTGGCTTAGGCGGTGGTGCTGGCTATACTGTTGGTAAAAGCATGGGCGGTACAAATGGCGGTTATATTGGTGCTGCTCTAGGTGCTGCTGGTGGTGGTGCTTTAGGTAATAAAATTTCTAAAGACCGCGATTCTTCTAAACACTGGAAGAAAAGACATCGTCATCACCGCTAATCACAGCGATGTAATTGATTTAAAAACACCTTCGGGTGTTTTTTTATTTTGAGAACTATCTTTGCTTAAGACAAGTTGTTCATGATTTATTCACATCTTAATAGAAACGATACAAAGCAGACACAAAACTATCGTATCGATATGGGGCTTCTCCATAATTTTCACGAAATTTTTAATTACATTTAGCTCAAGACATACAGATTGCTCCTTAATGAAAAGGGCATGGAGTTCCAAAATGAAAATGAATATTTGGTTAGCAAGTGCATTAATCGCAACTTCTTCAATGGTGAGTGTTGCACATGCGGATAATGGTACACGTGTTGCAGCAACTTCAGCCCTCGGTAGTATTGTAGGTACAGCACTCGGTAAAAGTATGGGTGGCACAACTGGTGCGACTATTGGCGCAGCTTTAGGTGGCGCTGGTGGTGCAGCTGCTGCAAGTGACCGTCGTAATCGTACAGAAGCTGCGATTGGTGGTGCATTAGGTGGTGGTGCTGGCTATAACGTCGGTAGAAATATGGGCGGTACCAACGGTGGCTATATTGGCGCCGCTGTAGGTGCAGCTGGTGGTTCTGCTCTAGGTCGTAAAGTTGGTCAAGACCGTAACTATGATGACCGTTATGACCGTCGTTATGATCGTGATGACCGCCGTTACGATCGTCACTATAGAGAAGACCGTCGTTACAATGACCGTGCTTATTATCGTCATGATAATGGCTTACACCGTGGTTGGTATAAACACGACTAATGGTATCCAGATATCAAAAAGCACCCTAGCGGTGCTTTTTTATTTGTGTATTAAATTTATATCGAAATAAAACGATATACATGCGCCTCTTTATATCGTATTATTTCGATATAACGTTTTTTGAGAATATCGCATGCGATCACTTCAAGACACCAAGTTTTCAATTTTGGAGCTTGCTCCCATCCGTGATGATAAAACCACTGAGTTTTCATTGCGTCATGCTTTAGAGCTCGCTCAACATGCAGAAAAATTAGGTTATGACCGTTTTTGGCTTGCAGAACATCATAATATGGATGGAATTGCGAGTTCAGCAACCGCTGTTTTACTTGGCTTTATCGCGGCTCATACCCAGCGCATTCGTTTAGGTTCAGGTGGTATCATGCTACCAAACCATGCCCCTTTAGTAGTTGTAGAACAATTCGGTACCTTAGCTACCTTATATCCAAATCGTATTGAACTAGGCCTAGGTCGTGCTCCGGGTACAGATCAGCTCACCATGCGTGCTTTACGTCGCGGGCATCAGGAAACAGAAGATCAGTTTCCTAGAGATGTTGTCGAAATTTTGCAATATTTTAACGCCCCTCAAGCAGGTCAAAAAATTATTGCTACACCAGGCCAAAACACACATGTGCCAGTCTGGTTATTAGGTTCAAGCTTATTTAGCGCACAACTAGCAGCCAGACTAGGATTACCCTACTCATTTGCATCGCATTTTGCTCCACGTATGCTTGGTCAAGCCATTGAGCTTTATCGTGAAAATTTCGAGCCATCTGAATATTTAGATAAACCGTATGTTTCAATGGGTGTGCCAGTTGTCGTTGCAAACACAGATGAAGATGCACAGTTTTTAGCAACCAGTGCTTATCAACGCGTCTTAGGCTTAATTCGCGGTGAAAGCTTAAAACTCAAACCGCCAGTTGAATCCATGCAGGGACTATGGAACACAGCAGAACAGCTTTCTGTTGAAAATTTCTATCAGATGGCCCAAATTGGTTCAGTTGAAACTGTACGTTCAGGTTTACAAAAGCTTTTGAGTAAATATGAAGTCGATGAGTTTATTTTTACTTGTGATGTATATGATACAAATAAACGTTTAGACAGCTTTACTCAATTAATGCAAGTAAAATCAGCAAACTAACTAACACCGAAGATCTCATGCTTGAGCGTATATCAGGCATGAGGTAACCACCTATCTGAAAAGACTTTACCCAAACTCCTCACTTGGTTATTTATATTAAAACGATAAAAACATCATAAATGAAAAACCAAAAGGACTTTTGAAAAATGACTATTAACCTAAAAAATAATGCTGCTAAATCAGCTACTTTTCAAAATATAGTTCAAGATTTTGATGCATTTACTGGTCAAATTCTATTATCGAATGTACTTAAAGAATTTGATTTTTCTCGTTTAAATGTAGCCATTATTGGAACGGATCAGGAAACCGTAACGCATTTAGAAAAAATTTGCCAACAAGCCAACTTTGTAACTGTGTTTCAAATTACGCCGCATTTTATTTTGCCCCATAGTCAAATCGGCATACATCGATTAATCACTCACCCGCTTATTGCAAAAAACCGGAGGCTGTTCAACAACCGTATTAAAAGTATCTTGGCTTTACGTTTTCTTGAAACTCACGTGAGTGAAACGTGGCTTAAACGTCTTTTGACGCCTAACATAGCAAAAGCCAATAAAACATTTTTTAAATCTGACAACTACTATACCGCGCTACAAAGATCAAATTGTAAGCTGCAAACATGGCCAGTCGTAAAAATTACCCAAACGGCTATTTATAGTATGGATGGGACACAACATTCTGTTGATGTAATTATTAGAACGGCATCTTAAAAATAAAAAAGCATGGTTAATATAACCATGCTTTTTTTAACTCATCTCAAATCATATTTTATTAAATGACCATGATCATCATAATGTAAGACAACACGCTGAGCCTGTTGTAACTCTGATAATGACGCTGTACTCACCCTAAATTGTGAAGCCAATAACTCAACAGAACTATTGGGAGCCTTGCTACGGCGATCATCGCCGTGAAATCTAAGCCAATTATAACTTGCCCATAAAATGAGTACCAAAGCACTTACGCATATTAAAAGAAGTAAATGCAGCAAAGTCTTTACTTCCGAAATATTATCTACCCATACATAGTCATAAATGAGATGGCCTTCGAAAAACCACAAAAATAATGAGACAAGTGGAAAAAGCAACCACATCAGACAAAACCAGCCAATTGTCTGTAAAGTATAGTTTGCGGCTTTATTTTTCACATATTCAGGTTGGTCAATATAGTCAGGTATATCCAAGACTTCTACTTCAGTACTTTTTTCATTTTTCATGAATTATCTCCACGGAAACCTCGGTCTGGGCTAACCCAACGAGCACGCTTTTTCGTGTTAAATATAGTTTTAGGTACTGCAACAACACTGGTAAACAGGGTGAGTAGCCAGAAAAACAATGGGTACCAAATTACCCAAAAATAATTCCTAAAAAATCGGCCACGATCATAACGATGGTCTATCCATAAACTTACTAAAAACTGGACAAGACATGTTCCACCTAATATCACGCCATACCACTGAGGCATCAGTGAATTAATCTGAAATTGCTGAGGCAAATCAAAGAACAATCCTACAAAAAATAGAATAAAGATCAAAATCATGACATATGACCAAACAATGCTGACCAAAGCTTCCAGCATAACGGGCCACATACGGCGCAGACGAATTTTGAACATTTTAGGGATGTATTCTAATAATACTTCCACTCCACCTTGTGCCCAACGTAAACGCTGCTTCCAAAGACCCTTAAAAGTTTCAGGCATATAAATATAACAAAGTGCTTGCGGAATATATTGGATATCCCAATGGTCCATTTGAAGCTTCCACGAGATATCAATATCTTCAGTAATTTTGTCATCAGACCAGAAACCAACACGGACCAAGGCAGTTTTTCTAAATGCTACAATGACACCCGATACCGTAAAAATACGTCCATACGTACGCTGTGCCCGTTTAATTAATCCAATAATTGAAGAAAACTCACCCACCTGTAATTTTCCTAAAATACTTGAGCGATTTAAAATTCTAGGATTACCCGTAACGGCACCAATTCGCGGGAAGTTTAGAAATGGTTGCATGAGCCAAAGAACAGCATGCGGATGCAGCAAAGCATCTCCATCAATACAAACTAAATATTCGTATTTACTCACCAATACACCCGATTTTAAAGCTACTGCCTTACCTTGGTTTTCTGCCAAGTGTACGACCCGCAATCGAGTATCTTGAGCTGCAAGTTCATCAAGAATTTCTGCCGTTCTGTCACTACTACCATCATTGACAGCAATAACTTCAAAATTTGGATATTTTGTTTGCAAGGCATAGCGAATAGTTTGCCGTACCTGTGCTTCTTCATTAAAACAAGGAATAATAATACTGCACCCTTCATTTGAGGGTTCAGGTAACTGCTGTTCATGATATTCCCGTTTAAAGAAAAACCAGAGACCACCTACCATCCATGTCCAAGCCATAAGTAGCGGATATAAAAAGGCAAAAGCAAATAGAATATCGAGGAATACTCTCATTACTTTTTCCCCTCAGTCGCTAGACCAGCAAAGGGTTGAAACATTACAGAGCTCGAATTTAAGCTGAGCGGGTTATATAAGTAGTTGTGGACATTTTTTGCGTTTTCGGTGTTATAGCCATCAACACCAAATTTTTGAATACCTATACGCTGAATATCAAACATTCCTTGTTTCACTTCTTGCCAAGCATTTTGCTGATCATTTTCTGGCAATGCTAAAGTCAGCATAATTCTTTGCTTATATTTTTTATCAAGCGTATTTAAAAGTTCTAGGGCTTGTTTAAATTGTTTTTGCTTACCCACAATATTAAATTTTAAATTCACCAAATCATGTTGGGTTAATAGTGATTTTAAAAGCACTGGTAAATTTTCAACATGCTCCAAATCAGGGGTCAGCAACAAACTAAACTGAGCCTGATTACTCATATTTAAATAAGGCTTCACGGCACTTTGGGTCAATTGACTTACTTGAGCCAATTGCTTTACTTGTTCAACACAACTGTTTTCTTTTAGAGTCACATTTTGCATTGCACAATTTAGAGAGTTTCCTGCATTGAGCTGGATACCACTTAAATTACTATTGAAACGTGCAATATCTTTGGCTAAGTCTGCCACCAAAAACGGTTTATTTTTTTGCGGATATGCGGGCAATTCTAAAATAACCGCCTGCCCTGCACGAGTTTGTGCCTGCCATAAACTACGGTTTAAAATATCTTGCTTAATCGGTAATTGAGTTGTTGGAAAATAAGCAACATCATATTGCCCATCTCCGTCCTGATCATCTAAAGGCTTCAATACCAGTGTATTGTTTTTTAAGCTATAGAGATTGGATAACAGTCCCCCTAGTTTTTGATCTGACTGAGTATTGGTTGAAGCAGATAATTGTTTTAAATCCATACTCACAAAGTGTTTTGGTTGCTTATATAAATCTTTATCTGCAGAGTTCAGAATACTCAGTAATGTCTCAGACAATTGTTCGGCTGTAGCGTTATCAACCATAAGCGTACGTTTAAAGGTCAGATCATTAATCTGATTTATCCCATCACGCCCTAGACTAAAAGAAAAAGTGAAACCCGCTTGCTGAGCTAGTTTTTCCAACTGCTGATTTACGGCGCCATAAGGCCATACAATCGCTTTAGATTCCACACCCAACTCTTTTTTCAACACATCATGAGATTTTTTTAAATCTTTCAAAACACGTTGCTGATATTCAAGGTCTGTTTCATAACGCGATTGTGATTTTAAATACATATAAGTAGTTGCTGCGGGTTGTTCGTTCCCTTGAGGGTTAGCCAATACGCCATGATGCAAATCATCACTATGACTTGCAAACTCAGCTAAACCGGATGCTTGCATTTCTCGAACTTGTTTCCAATTGACCAAATTTCCTTGCCCATATGCCTCATAGCCAGCTTTTGTATTACCATTTAGCCAACTGGTCGGGAGCGCAAATACTGCCGGAATCTGATATTGCTTGAGCAATGGAAATATACGACTGTAACTACTTAAAGCACCATCATCAAAAGTTAATAAAATAGCGTTATGAGGTAGCTCCTTACCTTTCTGACGTGCCTCTTCAATATCTTTTAAGCGAACGGGCTTCCAGTCAGATTGGCTGAGCCAGTCAAAGAATTGTGCTAGATTTTTAGTTTGAATCGCATAAATATCCCGGTCTCCCTCTTTTAAAACATCATCTCTGACATCATGAAAAGCTAAAGTCACCGTATTATTTTTTGGTAAATCTTTTTCCATCTGGGCATATGCACATTGCAGAGGTAACAATGTTGAAGCCAAAGCACAGCTCAACATTTTCGACAATAAATTATTCATTAAAAACGCCCTTCAAATCCGAAAATACCATAGGTATGTTGTTCACCATGTCCATCGTAAGGGTGATATTGCCAACCCACTCCATAATTGAGTTGCCATGTACGTGATAGCTGCCATTGGTGTTGGTATTGCAAAGAATAGGTTGGCTTAGTCGAGTAATCAGCCTGTTTATATAGACCTACTCCAGCCTCAAAATGCTGTTTAAATGAGCGCTCATACTCACGCCAAGTGACCCAGTCATGGCTTAAGTTCAGCTCAGCGCTGTAATGAGAACTTGGACTAAAATAAGCAGTTTGATCTTGACTGTTACTGCCGTAAAAACCACGAACGGTGCCGTAAGTTATGTGATGTGGTGCAGCAAATAACTTTTCGCGCCAGAAAGTTGAAAATTCTTGTTGTTTATTACCATCACTAATATCAGTCAAACCATAACTTGCGCCAATCTGACGAGATTCATCTTTTTGCCATGTCAAAGCAGCTCGGTAAGATTGACCATCCTCCCCTGCATCAATAGCTTGTAGAGGAATGTCTGCCTGACTGTTATATTGCAATTGATACTGCCAGTGATCGTTTAACCACTGCGACCAATCAAGACGAATACCAGCTTGTCCGCCGTCTGTACCTTGCGAAAAAATCGCTGACAATGCTTTACGGTTTGCTTGCCATTCTGCACCAACACCATAACGCTGGTTATCGACATCACCAAAACGATATTCTCCGTAACGATCTTGATGCCAAGCAAATAACCGATAATTATCTTTTATCCAAGGACTATTAAGACGCGTCTCCATTTCTCTGTCTTTTAAGCCGTTTTGCCCACTGACAGCATCACTATTATCCGCCTTACTTTGTCCCCAAGTCGTTGAGTGCGAAATGGTGGCTCTATTACGGTCATCTAATTCTTTTCGACTTTTAATCACTCCTGTATCTTCAGGATAATATTGCAAAAGGCTTTCTGTATTTTTACGCCATTCTGGAATATCGCCTAAAGCTTGAGCATTTTGCATTTGGTTAACACGCGTATCTTTAGCGACTGGATCTAAACCATTTAAACGAGAAATTGTTTTTTTAGCTTCTAAAGGCTTTTCTCTCCAGCGCTCAACACGTGCGAGGTTATTTACCAAACTTTCATTAGCAGGTGCTCGTTCTACCAATTTTTTAAAATGATTTTCAGCTTGATCTAAATGGTTGGCATAGGCTAAATGCATCCCTTGCAAAGCAATATAATCGTCACGATCAGGATGACTGGTTTTGTCTACACCTTTAGCCTGACTATATTTATAGGTAGGGATAAGATGATCAACCTCGGTTAGAAGCTGTTCCGCTTCCTTATATTTTTCTTGTTCGATATAAGAATAATACAGTCCCGTATACACGGTCATATCTGCATAATTCTTTTCCGTTAAAAGTGTTTTATAAGCAAGCTCGGCCTGCTTTGGTTTTTGCTCAGTCAAATAACTATCAGCAATTGCATGACGTACATATGCTGGTAATTTCTCAATGGGAAGATTTAACTGCGTAAAGTTATCTAAGACTGCTTTTGCACGACCTCTAAAATCTAACGCGTATAAATAATCGTAATGAAATTTTAAATAGTTAGGATCAGTAGTTTTCATCTGCTGTTGCATTTTTTGACCCTGCATCAGCACTGCATCTAATTCGGCGAAACTTTCCGTATCAGATAAACCTTGACGATTTAGATACTTATAACGCGCAATTGCATTATTTACATGTTGAGAAAATTCACTCACTTGTAAAGTCTGCTGTAATTGCTCTATTTGCTCATTTTTTTCACTTGACTGTAATAATTGCTGGGCTTTTTTATATGCTCCTACAGCGATTAAGTCATAAACATATTCTTGTAAAACTGATGAAGATTTCGGTTGTTGCTGATAAGCATGCTCAATTGTAGTTAAAGCATCTACAGGTAAATTTAATAATCGGTAAGCATAGGCAACTCGTACTAACTGATCAGCAGTTAAACCTTTAATATTGATGTTCGATAACTGAGTTTTCGCATTTGCTGTGTCCTGAGCTTCAGCATACAAAACCGATAATAAAATACGCCCATCAACTGACTTTTGAATATTGAACTTATTTGACCAATCAATTGCAGTTTTAAAGTGTTTAAAATCACGGAAATTTTGAATTAAAGGTAGCTGTGCATATTCTGGAAAATTCACATAATTAATATTTCCCAAAAAATATGAAAAACTCATTAGGTCCTTTTTTTCACTGGACATAATAACGAAATAATCCGCAAGCAATTTTTGGTCATGTGGATTATTTTTTAACAATTGATCTAGTTGAGATACAGCTTGTTGCGTTTGTCCTGCTCTATAATTTTGAATAGCTTGCTCACGTAATACATCAACTTGAGCTGCGTATAAATGAATTGGTAAGAGATATACCAATGAAAAAACACATTTTTTTAGCATTTTGATAATCGGATAGTCCCATATCGAGATGAGAAATTATAGTTAAAATTGAATATTTAATCTCACAAAAAACAAATAGTGTGACCTATTTATCATTTTTTAAATTTTAAAAATAAATTTTAGTTTTTGAACAAATATTTAGAAAAAATAAATAATTAGAGTTTTTATTCTTCTTTTTATCCCATACATTTCGTTTCAAAAAGCTAATTTTATCTCACAAACTTAATGTAAAAAGTCTACGTGCCGATAACTAATTAGAAACCATTTATTAACTTAGTGTTTTATATTTAAAACTTTTATTTTTATTGTGTTTTATTTTTTAAACCATTCAATTTGTTCATATCAACAACATTCAAATTGAATGGTTAAAATAAATATTTGATTTAATTAACCGATACGACGTTTTAAACCAGTCATTTGTAAAATACGAGTAGAAATTTCTTCAATTGACATTTCCGTTACATTTAAATATTTAATTCCTTCAGAAATATAAATACCTTCAATCGCTCTTAATTCCATTTGACACTGACTAAAACTTGCATATCGACTATTTGCTTTACGCTCACTTCGGATCGCAACTAAACGCTCCGCATCAATCATTAAACCAAAGAGTTTGCTACGGTGCTGTCTAAGTACAGCCGGCAGACGGTTATCATCTAAATCTTCTTCTGTTAAAGGATAGTTAGCAACACGGATACCAAACTGTAAAGATAGATAAATCGAGGTCGGTGTTTTACCAGAACGAGACACACCAATTAAAATTAAATCAGCTTTGTCATAATGACGAGTACGTGCTCCATCATCGTTATCAAGTGCGAAATGAACAGCATCAATACGGGCTTTATAATATTCAGAATCGGTTACCGCATGTGTTTGTCCAACCAATGTTGTTGGTGGTGTTCCTAGTTCTTGCTCTAGCTTACTAATTAATCCTTCAAACACATCTAAATTAACTGCTTTAGCCGTATTAATGATTTCTCGCACATGCGGATCAACTAACGTATCAAATACTAATGGTAAGCACCCATCTCTGTTTTGACATTGATTAATCTCAACCACAACCGCCATTGCAGCTTCTTCAGTTGTGATATAAGGCATAATGTGAATATCAAAATCTACATTAGGAAATTGGGCTAATAACGAATGTCCAAGAGTCTCGGCAGTAATTGCAGTTCCATCAGAAATAAAAAAAACACTCCGCTTATACTGTTTACTTTCTGACATTAAAATTCTCCTTAAACATTTGTCTTAGTGCTATATAATCTTTATAGTAAACTGATCTTACATGACTGTCGCTTAGTAAAATTCTCAACTAAGCACTTTATTTTTTTAATTTCATGCCAAGATAGACATTAATACTGCAAAAGTGGAGTGAAAACTTTGGAAGCGCGCGTAATCGGTCTAGAAAAATTAGGGAAACACGATGTCGAACTCGTAGGTGGGAAAAACTCATCTTTGGGTGAAATGATCAGCCATTTATCAAATGCTGGTGTATCGGTACCTGGTGGTTTTGCAACAACTGCTGAGGCCTATCGTGAGTTCTTAGACCAAAGCGGTCTTAACGCTCGAATTCAAGCAGAACTTGCACAGCTTAACGTTGATGACGTAAATGCACTTGCAGAAACAGGCGCTAAAATTCGTCAATGGATTGTAGAGACTCCACTCACTGCAACCCTAGAACAAGAAATTCGCGCCGCTTTTACAACACTTTCTAACGGCAACCCTGATATCGCGGTTGCCGTTCGTTCATCTGCAACTGCTGAAGATTTACCAGATGCATCTTTCGCGGGTCAACAAGAAACTTTCTTGAATATTCGCGGTATTGAGAACGTACTTATTGCCATCAAAGAAGTATTTGCTTCTTTATATAACGACCGTGCAATTTCTTACCGTGTGCATCAAGGTTTTGATCATGACGTTGTTGCACTTTCTGCTGGTGTTCAGCGTATGGTTCGTTCTGAAACTGGCGCTGCGGGTGTAATGTTTACCCTTGATACAGAATCTGGTTTCCGTGATGTTGTATTTATTACTGCATCTTACGGTTTAGGTGAAATGGTTGTACAAGGTGCCGTTAACCCTGACGAATTCTACCTCTCTAAACCATTATTAAATGCGGGTAAACATGCGGTATTACGCCGTAACCTCGGTTCTAAACACCAAAAAATGATTTATGGTGAAGAAGGTTCAGCAGGTAAATCAGTTGTTGTTGTAGACGTTGAAAAACAAGAGCGTCAACAATTCGCATTAAATGACCACGAATTACAAGAGTTAGCTAAGCAAGCACTTATTATTGAACAGCACTATGGTGCTCCAATGGATATCGAGTGGGCAAAAGATGGTGACGATGGTCAAATCTATATTGTTCAGGCTCGCCCGGAAACCGTAAAGAGTCGTCAGAATGTCGGCACAATGGAACGCTACCTACTCAAACAAAAAGGTACTGTACTTTGTGAAGGTCGTTCAATTGGTCAACGTATCGGTTCTGGTAAAGTCCGTATTGTTAACTCAATTAAAGAAATGGATAAAGTACAAGACGGTGACGTACTTGTATCAGACATGACTGACCCAGATTGGGAACCAGTAATGAAACGTGCAGCTGCTATTATCACTAACCGTGGTGGCCGTACTTGTCACGCTGCAATTATTGCCCGCGAACTGGGTGTGCCTGCAATTGTAGGTTGTGGTAACGCAACTGAAGTATTAACTGATGGTCAAGAAGTTACCGTTTCTTGTGCAGAAGGTGATACTGGTTTCATCTATGAAGGTGCATTAGATTTTGAAGTTCAACGTAACTCTGTTGAATCTATGCCTAAGCTTTCATTCAAAATCATGATGAACGTAGGTAACCCTGACCGTGCCTTTGACTTTGCTCAAATTCCAAATGAAGGCATTGGCCTTGCTCGTCTTGAGTTCATTATTAACCGCATGATCGGTGTACACCCGAAAGCTCTTCTCAACATTGAAAGCTTGCCTCGTGAAACTCGCGCTGCCGTAATGACCCGCACAGCTGGTTATGCTTCACCTGTAGAATTCTATGTTGAAAAGCTAGTTGAAGGTATTGCAACACTTGCAGCTGCATTTGCTGACAAACCTGTCATTGTTCGTATGTCTGACTTTAAGTCAAACGAATATGCAAACCTCATTGGTGGTAAGTTATACGAGCCAGAAGAAGAAAACCCAATGTTGGGCTTCCGTGGTGCAAGCCGCTATGTATCTGATAACTTCCGTGACTGTTTCGAACTCGAATGCCGTGCACTTAAGAAAGTTCGTGATGAAATGGGTTTAACCAACATCCAAATCATGATTCCTTTCGTACGTACCGTATCTGAAGCAAAACGCGTAATTGAGTTACTTGCTCAAAATGGCTTAAAACGTGGTGAGAACGGCTTAAAAGTTATCATGATGTGTGAATTACCAACTAACGCGTTGTTAGCTGAACAATTCCTTGAGCACTTCGATGGCTTCTCAATCGGTTCTAATGACTTAACTCAGTTAACACTTGGTCTTGACCGTGACTCAGGTATTGTTTCTCACCTATTTGATGAACGTGATGCTGCTGTAAAAGCTCTTCTTTCTATGGCGATTCATGCTTGTCGTAAAGCAGGTAAATATGTGGGTATCTGTGGTCAAGGGCCATCTGACCATCCTGATCTTGCAAAATGGTTAATGGAACAAGGTATTGAATCAGTGTCGCTTAATCCTGATTCGGTTTTAGATACATGGTTCTTCCTTGCTGAAGAAAAAATCAAGCAAATCTAATTTGTTATAGAAAAAGACCCATCCGTGGGTCTTTTTTCATCTTTAGAATAGAGAATTTTTACTTATGCAAATTTACTTGGCACGTAATAATCAACAAGCTGGGCCTTATACCTTAGAACAACTAAATCAAATGTTGGCAAGCCAACAAGTTTTATTGACTGATTTAGCTTGGCATGAAGGCATGACAGAGTGGAAAGCTTTAGGAGAATTAACCCAAGGTAAACTTGTATATCAACCTACAGGTTATTCTGCTTTTTCAGCAAATATAAACACGCCTTACAATGAGACAATTCAGCAAATTCGTGTAGAAACTAAAACACATGAACTTGCCTCAATTCCCTCTCGTGCGCTTGCAAAAA
Source organism: Acinetobacter sp. XH1741 (assembly GCF_041021895.1). Taxonomy (NCBI): domain Bacteria; kingdom Pseudomonadati; phylum Pseudomonadota; class Gammaproteobacteria; order Moraxellales; family Moraxellaceae; genus Acinetobacter; species Acinetobacter chenhuanii. Next base: position 1,917,623 of record NZ_CP157428.1, on the reverse strand, counting down.
TTATTGATTTATTACTTTGGCTTCCTATTGCAGCTATACCTTCATTTTTCTTTAACGAAGCTCAATATAAACAACTTTTTGAGTTACAAAAGCAGATGCAATCTGCAGAAGTAGCATCAACTAAAGCAGCTGAACTTCAACAACAGCTTTTTACACTCATCCCAATTGAAGCATGGCATACAATGTTACTTTATGTAGTAATAATGCTCGCTATTCAAGCTTTCATGTTGACCAAATTCGGGCAAAGTATTGGTAAAAAAATTGTTGGAATTAAAATTGTTGATGCCGAAACGAATGGTAAAGTTAATCTAACACGCATCTTCTTATTAAGAAGTATCGTCTTCATTATTTTGAACTTACTGTTTATGCCTATTAGTACAATTATTGACTATGCTTTTGCATTAGGGCAAAAAAGACAAGCTCTACATGACAAAATTGCAAGAACAAAAGTGATCAAATGAGTGTGAATGACTCATTCATTTAAAGTCTAAAAAAAAGGAGGCACCCCGCCTCCTTTTTTCTATAGGGAATTGATATTTAAATAAAAGCTCTATGCAGATTCAATACCCTACAAAAAAAATCGGGTTTTAAAACAATTATTTCAAGCTGCTTTATGTGTAGCTTAGTTTGTCGATATGAGGCATAATGCCCTACAACGTAGCGGTGTCACATGATTGAGAAGTCTAAACTTTAAGACTAGCGTTCTCAATCATGCGACACTTTAATCGCTATCCCATATTTAATTAGGGAATGGGACTCTTCACCGAGGTTGTAAAATGAGACAAACGATTTTAGCTGTATTGTCTTTATCAACGCTTGCCGCACTTTTGACTGGGTGTGGTGGTGATATGGTACTTCTAAACTCTAAAGGTCCAGTTGGTCAAGGTCAAAGTGACCTTATGATGACTGCGATCTATTTAATGTTACTTGTGGTGATTCCATCAATCATCATGGCATTATGGTTTGGTTGGAAATATCGTGCGTCAAATAAAGATGCAGACTATAAACCTACATGGGCACACTCAACTGCAATTGAAGTTGTAGTATGGGGTATCCCTGTCATTATTATTGGTATTTTAGCTTGGTTAACTTGGTGGGGTTCCCACAAGTATGACCCATACCGTCCTTTAGAATCAGATAAAGCACCTTTAACTATTCAGGTTATTGCTGAACAGTTCAAGTGGATCTTTATTTATCCTGAACAAAACATTGCGACTGTTAACGAAGTACGTTTCCCAGAAAAAACTCCGTTAAGTTTCAAAATCACGTCTAACTTCACAATGAACTCATTCTTCATTCCGCAGTTAGGTGGTCAGATTTACGCAATGGCAGGTATGCAAACTCACCTTCATTTGTTAGCAAATGAAACTGGTGTATATCGTGGTTTCTCTTCTAACTACTCAGGCTATGGTTTCTCTCAAATGCGTTTCAAAGCGCATAGCGTTACAGAGCAACAATTTAACGAATGGGTAGCAGCTGTTAAAGCAGGTAATGGTTCGACTATTAATCCAGAAGCAGTTCAAAAAACTACGCTTGACCAAGCTGAATTGGCAACCTTACGTGATGGCGACCGTTCTAAGCACCAAATCGAGCATTTAGTAAATCGTGCTAAAGCTGCTGGTGACCAAGAAGCGCTTGCTAAAGCAGAAGCGATGAAACCGTTCCCGACTAAGCCACACCCTGTGACTTATTACTCTTCAGTTGAACCACAATTGTTTGAAACAATTATCAACCGGTATATGAGTAACTATCATGGTGCTGACCACTCTGCTGCACATGCAACAGCTGACACTCATGCTGCAGCTGAACACGCTGCTCAAGGGGAATAAGACATGGATATGATTTTTGGTAAACTGGGTTGGGACTCTATCCCGACAGAGCCAATCGTACTTGTCACCATGGTCCTTATGGCAATTGGTGCAATTGCAGTGCTTGGCGGTATCACCTATTTCAAAAAATGGGGATATTTGTGGAACGAGTGGTTTATTACTGTAGACCATAAAAAGATTGGTATCATGTATATCATCGTATCTGTTGTCATGCTTTTGCGTGGTTTCGCCGATGCGATCATGATGCGTTTACAACTTTTCCTCGCTAAAGGCGGCGGCGAAGGTTATTTACATCCTGACCACTATGACCAGATCTTCACCGCACATGGTGTCATCATGATCTTCTTCGTAGCAATGGGTCTCGTTGTAGGTATGATGAACATCTCTGTACCTTTACAGATTGGTGCTCGCGACGTTGCTTTCCCATTATTAAACTCTTTAAGCTTCTGGTTATTCGCTGGTGCTGCTGGTTTGATGATGCTTTCACTTGTATTAGGTGAATTTGCTGCGACTGGTTGGATGGCTTACCCTCCTCTGTCTGGCATTCAATATTCTCCTGGTGTAGGTGTTGACTACTATATCTGGGCACTTCAGGTTTCTGGTCTAGGTACGCTTTTATCTGGTGTTAACTTCTTCGTTACCATCATCAAAATGCGTGCACCTGGCATGAAATTAATGGACATGCCTATTTTCACGTGGACTTCACTTTGTACGGCTGTACTAATCATTGCATCATTCCCTGTATTAACAGGTACGCTTGCAATGCTTACTCTAGACCGTTACTTCGGCTTCCATTTCTTCACAAATGAGCTTGGCGGTAGCCCAATGCTTTATGTGAACTTGATTTGGACATGGGGTCACCCTGAAGTATATATCTTGGTATTACCAGCATTTGGTCTATACTCAGAAATCGTTGCAACCTTCTCTCGTAAAGCGTTGTTCGGTTACAAGTCTATGGTGTATGCAACTATCGCGATTACTGTTCTTGCGTTCGTTGTATGGCTTCACCACTTCTTCACCATGGGTGCTGGTGCGAACGTTAACGCGTTCTTCGGTATCATGACCATGGTTATTGCGATTCCTACTGGTGTGAAAATCTTCTCTTGGTTATTCACCATGTATAAGGGCCGCATCACCTTTACTACTCCAATGTTATGGACGCTTGGCTTCCTTGTAACATTCGGTATTGGTGGTTTAACTGGTGTACTTATGGCTGTTCCACCTGCGGACTTCCTTGTACACAACTCATTATTCTTGATCGCTCACTTCCATAACGTAATTATCGGTGGTGTGGTGTTTGGTATGTTTGCCGGCATCATTTACTACTGGCCAAAAATGTTTGGTTGGAAGCTCAATGAAGCATGGGGTAAAGCTGCATTCTGGTTCTGGTTCTTCGGTTTCTATTTTGCATTCATGCCACTTTATATCCTTGGTTTCATGGGTATGACTCGTCGTTTGAATACATATGACAACCCTCAATGGGACCCATACCTTGCGATTGCATTATTTGGTGCCGTTCTTGTTGCGATTGGTATTGCATGTTTCTTAATGCAAATCATCGTTGGTTTCTTGCAACGCAAGGACAACATGGACCTTACAGGCGATCCATGGGATGCTCGTACACTTGAGTGGGCAACTTCTTCCCCTGCTCCATTCTATAACTTTGCGCATGAACCAGATGCAAGCGGTGTTGACCGTTTCTGGACTGACAAAGAAAATGGTGTAGCATACGCACGTAACACTAAATATGAAGACATCCACATGCCGACTGATCGTGCTGCTGGTTTTGTCATTGCAATGTTCATTACAGTTCTTGGCTTTGCACTCATTTGGCATGTTTGGTGGCTCGTTGTTGTTTCATTCGTTTCAGCTGTTGTTAGCTTGATCGTAAGCTCATTCACTAAGAATGTTGATTACTATGTTCCAGCTGCTGAGGTTGAGCGTATTGAAAACGAACGCTATGCTTTACTTGAAAAACACTTGAAGAAGGACTAAGGAAATGGCTGAAGTACTTCATCACGACAACCACGGCCACGATGGTCATCATGAACATGATGATACAGACTTAACGGTCTTTGGTTTCTGGACATACTTGATGAGTGACTTGATTCTTTTCGGATCACTCTTCATTGCGTTCGCTGTATTAAACAGTCATGTTCCAGAAGGGACTCCAAGTGCATATAAA